>CAZPUH010000196.1:0-21830 GCA_964589215.1 uncultured Myxococcales bacterium
CACATCGTCCGGTAGGGGACGCCGGCGCGCCGGGCGGCCTCCTGCCGGCTGCCGCTCTGGGTCAGGAGACAGCGGATGTAGCTTTCGCGGAACCGCATCTCGGCGGTCGGCAGCGGGAGCCGCGTGGCCGCCGGGTCGTCCGCCGCCAGCAGCGGCGGGGCGGGCCCGGTGGCCGCCAGGGCGGCGGCCGCGCGGCGCGGGCAGGCGGCGCGCGGCCGGAGCCCACCGGCCCGGGCCAGCCAGCCGCCCATCTGCTGCGCCGGGACGATGCGGGTGATCCCCAGGACGGCGGCGGCCGCCACCTCGGGTGCGTCGCCGTCGTCGCAATAGAAGATGACCTCGGCATACGGGTTCCGCTGGACGGCCTCCGCGCCGGTCGCCAGCGCCGAGACCTGCCGGCCGCCGAGGGCCAGCAGAACCAGGTCCGCCGGGAACAGCGCCTCCCGCAGGGCGAGACCGTCGGGTCCGCTCACCACCAGGACGTCCTCGGCCGCGGCTTTCAGCGCCGCCGCCAGCGTCGATGCCCGGAGTTGATTCTCGTCGACCAGGACGACGCGGGCGACGTCCACCTGATGACCCGAACCCCCGTCCGGACGCGATTCGGGCCTCTCGAACGATTGCTGCGAAGTCGGATTCATGGGCTACCCCCATAAAGAAGACGAACGCGCGGCGATTTGATGCACATTTCATGACGCGGTCTGGCAAGACGCGCCCGGCCCAGGGCCCGCCCGCAAGAAAACCGCGGTCTTCCCCTGGCCCTCGCCGCCGACTTTGGTTAGTCTCCGCCTCCGCACTTTTCGGGCGCGTAGCTCATCTGGATAGAGCACCGGCCTCCGGAGCCGGGGGTAGTGAGTTCGAATCTCGCCGCGCCCACCCACCCAACTCTTCGAAATCGTTCGGCGCCGCTGCGCGATGCCGAATCGACGTCGATCGATCGTGCGGCAGGTGGGGCAGAGCCGAACCGGCCCGGGGCGATTCCGTAGCGCAGCTCGCCGCTCGGTTGAACTCTTACCCCTCGCCCTGAGTACAATCGGTGAACGATGCCGAGAGTCACCGGGATTCGCGTGGTCCGCTCACCCATTCACGGATACGGGGTCGTCGCCCTGAGGGACTTCGCCGAAGGTGAAGCGATCGCTGAGGTCGACGGGGTGGTCTGGCGCGAGGCCGAGGACGTCGACGACCGCTACTCGCTGCGGATCGAGGACGGGGTCTATTTCGACATGGTGGACCAGACGCGGTTCATCAACCACTCGTGCGACCCCAACACCTGGGTCGAGGTGGGCATGACGGACGACGGCCAGGCCTGGGCCACCGTCATGGCCTTGCGGCCAATCGCGGCCGGCGAGGAGCTGGCCTATGACTACGCATTCCCGCCCAACCTGGCGGAGCCGTGCCGCTGCGGCGCCGCCAACTGCCGCGGCCTGATCATCGACGAGGACCACCTGGTGGCGCTCGCGGGCGGCTCCGGCTCCCGCTGACGCGTGGCGCGATCGCCGCGTCCCGCCGAGTCTCCAGACGCGCGCCGGTGAATTTGCGGATTCCTTAACAAATGTCGGCGGGCGAGGACAGATCTCGCTGCCATGCGCCGAGCTCCCAGTAAGAACCGCCGGATTTTGGTCACGGCCTTCGTGGCCGCGATGCCCCTCGTCGCCAGCTGGGGGGGAACCGCGGCCGCGGCCCCGACCCCGGTCGACAAGCTTCAGGAGTTCAGCCTGGATCAGGTCCAGATCACGGACGCTTACCAGATGAACCTGTTCAGCAAGGACGTGACGTACCTCATCACGACGCTGGACTCGGACCGCCTCCTGGCTGGGTTCAAGGCGGTGTCGACGGGGACGAATCCGACCAACCTCTACGGGGGCTGGGAGAACACGAACATCCGCGGGCATACGATGGGCCACTGGCTGTCCGCGGTCGCGCACGCCTATCAGCAAGCGGTCGGCAGTGACCCGACGCTGGCCACGCAGATCAAGGCCAAGCTGGACGACGTGATCTCGAAGCTCAAGTCGTATCAGGCCTCGAACGGGTTCCTGTTCGCGACGCCCGTGTCTCAGTTCGACGACTTCGATGCGGGGACCGGCAGCACGTGGGTGCCCTACTACACGATGCACAAGATTCTCGCCGGGCTGATCGACGTCTACAAGTTCGAGCAGAACGCCGATGCGCTGGCCGTTGCCAGCAAGCTGGGCGACTGGCTGTACGCGCGCGCCTCAGGCTGGAGCGCGAGCGCGAAGTCGCGCGTGCTGAGCCAGGAGTACGGCGGCATGAACGACGCGTTGTACGAGCTGTACAAGTACACGAACGTCGCCAACCACTTGACGGTCGCTCACATCTTCGACGACACGAGTCTGTTCACCACGATTGCCTCCGGCAGCGATCCGTTGAACGGCGTGCACGCCAACATGACGATCCCCAAGTTCATCGGGGCGTTGAATCGCTATCGGACGGTGGGAACCAGCGAGCAGTCCTACTTCACCGCCGCCGACCAGTTCCTCTCCACCGTCCTCAAGAATCACACCTACGTCACCGGCGGGAACAGCGAGGACGAGCACTTCCGCACGCCCGGGCAGCTCGACTCCACGCGCGACGCCGTCAACAACGAGACGTGCAACGCGTACAACATGTCGAAGCTGACGCGCGATCTGTTCAAGGTCACTGGTGACGCGAAGTACGCGAACTACTACGAGAAGGTTCACGTCAACGAGATCCTGGCGTCGATGAACCCCGACACGGGGATGACGACCTACTTCAAGGCCATGGGGACCGGCTATTTCAAGGTGTTCGCCACCCCCACGGATCGGTTCTGGTGCTGCACGGGCACGGGCATGGAAAACTTCACCAAGCTCGGTGACAGCGTCTACTTCCACGACGACAAGAATCTCTGGGTGACGTTCTACGTGAGCTCGACGTTGAACTGGAAGGATCGCGGCCTCTCGCTGACGCAGACGACCGACCTGCCGCTCACCAGCAAAGCGACCTTCACCATCACCGCGGCGCCGACCGACGCCGTGAACGTGCAGTTCAGGAAGCCGGACTGGGCGCTGACCTGCCAGGTGGGGATCATGGTCAACGGCCAACCGGTCACGCCGGTCGAAGCGAACGGGTTTCTCGGGGTGAGCCGGGTCTGGAAGGCCAACGACAAGATCGAGCTCAATTTCCCGCTCTTCGTTCAGGTGTCGCGGCTTCAGGACAATCAGAACGCGGTGGCGTTCACCTACGGTCCCCTCGTCCTCAGCGCGGGCCTCGGAACGGACAGCATGACGACGGTCGCCCACGGCGTGCAGGTGCTCGCGGCGACGAAGCCGGCGGGTGTGCAAGAGACCATCACCATCAACACGGGTACGACGATCAACCAGTGGCTCTCCAACATCCAGTCCAACCTGGTTCAGACCCCGGGGAAGCTCGAGTTCAACCTCAAGGGCACGGACTCCGACGGGAAGTTGATCTTCATTCCGCACTACTCCCGCTACAAGGACCGGTACGGCATCTACTTCAAGCTGGCGGGCACGGCGGGCGGAACGGTGAGCTCCACCGTGACCTGCCCGGCGGTGGCAGGCGCTGGCGGCGCCGGCGGTGACAGCAGTGGCGCCAGCGGCGGCGCCGGTGGGCGCGGCGCCAGCGGCGGAGCGTCCGGGACCGGTGGAACCAATGGTGGCGGCGGCAGCGTCGTGGTGACGGGCGCCGGCGGAGCGACGGGTGCCGGCGGCGGCTCGTCGTCCTCGGGCGGCACCTCGGGCAGTGGTGGGACGGGCGGATCGCCCGCTCACGGCGGCACCGGCGGTGGGGTCGCCACCGGCGGCTCGCCTGGCGCCGGCGGCACGACGCCGAACCAGACCGGATCGAGCGGTTGCTCGTGCGAGACCTCCGGGAGCTCGGGCCCGACCTCGGGCGCGTTGCTCCTGTTCGGTCTCATGGTGACCCGGCTCGCGCGCCGCCGTCGCCGGTGAGCGATCTGTAAGGCGCCGGCGCTATTTCCCCAGGAGGGTCTTCAGCCAACCGCGCCGACCGCCGGAGGCCGTGCGGGCGGGCTTGCCCGGCTCTTCGCGACAGCGACAGCGCTGAGCGGCTGGAACGTCTCCAAGCACTTGCTCGACGTGCATGCCGCAGCCGGCGTACGTAGGGCGTCCGCATTTCGCGCATTCGACTCGCCGGCACATGACATGCCCTCCAGGTGGGATGAAGGGAGACTATCCTGCTTCACCGCCGGTCGGCACGTCCGCGGACGGCTGGACGGCGCGCGACGACCGGTACGTAGTCGAGCGGCGGCCGATAAAATAGCTCGTGCGCAACGTGCCGGGGCCGCGGGTGGCGATCGGATCTCCCTCGAGAACTTTCAGGGTTAGACAACTCCGCATTACCGGTGAGACGTTCCCGTGGGAAATCACGTCGGTGATGTTCCCGGCCGCGTCGACCGCCGCCGAGATCGTGACGTCGCCAGTCCAGTCGTCGCGAGCGCACGCGAAGACAGCGGCCCTGACCCGGCGCTCGAGGTCCGATCGGCCGATGACTGTTCCTCGCACGGAGGTCGGACCCCCGAACACGGGAAGATCGTAGAAGCACCCCTCTGCTCCGAGATCGGGGAAGGCGCCGACGGGAACCAGGCGCGGCGGCGTCCATCCGGTCGCTGCGCGCAGCGGCGGGCACTCCGCAAGGGCCAGGAACGCCGGCCCGATCAGCAGGCCAGCCGCGAGACACCCGCAACCCAACCCCAGCCACATCCGCTCGCGTCGCGACAACGGACCCAGGTGGAAGCTCAACATCCGGTCGAAGAGACAACCGCCGCGGCGTTGGGTTCCGGCCCCGTGGCGACAACTGTGGCGGGTTGCGCGGCAACGTGATTCCGAGGCGCACGATGCGATATCGCCCGCGAAAGGCCGCGACAGCGACTGCGGTTTCCGCTGCGCGGCCGCGCGCTAGTCTAGCTTCGCCGCCGCCGTCAGTCCCGACGCTCGCACGATTCGAGGCGATACCAACGCGCCCTTCCTCGCTGGGACGCTGCTGTAATAGTGCAACGCGGACGCAACGGGGATGGTGGGTTTCGTCGCTTTGATCGCCATGGCAATTCCGGCCTGGCATTGTGGAAGTGGAACCGACGAGGGAACGGGGACCGGCGGGTCGGGCATCGCGGGCGGCACCTGCTCGAACGGCGCCAATGGTCCATGTGCGGCCCAGTTCAACGCCGTGGCGCGATCGTCCGACGCGGCGAGGTGATCCAGCAGTTCCGATCCCTCCAGCACTGCGGCCCGGATCTCTCACGAGGCACCGAAACTCGGCCAGACGGCCGCCTGCGGGATGTACCGCGGCTGCTTGTGATCCGACGGGCGCGCCAGACGCGTTCTGCAGTCAACGATCGTCGGGCTCGGGTTTCTCCAAGAGCTCGTGCAGCGCGCGTAGCGCATCGATTGTCGTGAAGACGCCCACCACCCGGTCGTCGCGGCAGACGATGGCCGAGCCGAGCTTGCGGGCGATCAGCTGTTCCACGACCTCGCCCACCGGAGCATCCGGGTCGACCGTGAACACCTCTTGCACCATCGCCTCCTCGACGTGCACGTCCGTGGGGTGCACGCCCAGCAGCGTCTCGACCAGCAGCAGGTCCCGTTCGGAGAGCAGGCCGACCACGCGGCCGCCGTCCAGCACCGGAAGGTGGCGGATGTGGTGTTCCTGCATCGCTCGCCGCGCGGCCGCCAGTGAACGGGTCGGACCAATCGTGTGCGGGCTGGACGTCATGTACTGCCGCACGATCGGGAACTGGCGGACCGGTGGCAGCGGAGCCTGGGAGCCTTGCATGACAGGAGTGAACGCAACCCCGGTGCCATGAATTGTCTCCCGCCCCCCGCGAGCGGGAGAATGTGCCGCGCGAGGGGGAAGCGCAGATGTTGCGCCCGCGTGTGCGGCCGGCGCAGAGGCTGCGCCGCAGCGACGGGCTCGGCGACGGAATCTCGGTTGGCACGCGTGGTGCTGTCTTCGCTGGGCAACCAGAGGCGCATCACCGTGAAAGCGAATCGACATGCAGGAGCTCCGGCCGGCGTGAACGGCACGCTGGCCTACGACGTGCTCCGCCAGGGGGCGGTGCATCCGCTGGATCCGTTTTTCCGCCCGCGCGCGGTCGCGCTGATCGGCGCCACCGAGACGCCCGGCAGCGTCGGGCGGACGCTGCTTCAGAACCTGATCGCGACCCCGTTCGGCGGGACCGTCTATCCGGTCAACCCCAAGCGCGACAGCGTGCTCGGCATCCGCGCCTATCGATCGATCGCGGACGTGCCGGCGTCGGTGGACCTGGCGGTGATTGCCACGCCGGCACCGTCTGTTCCCGGCGTCGTGGCCGCCTGCGCCGATCGAGGCGTGCCGGCGGCGATCATCATCTCGGCCGGGTTCCACGAGGTCGGGCCCGCCGGCGCGGCGTTGGAGAAGCAGGTCCTGGCCGAGGCGGCGCGCGGGCGCATGCGCATCATCGGCCCGAACTGCTTGGGCGTCATGAGCCCGCTGACCGGCATGAACGCGACGTTCGCGGCGGGCGTCGCGCTGCCGGGCAACGTCGCCTTCCTCAGCCAGAGCGGCGCGCTGCTGACGGCGATCCTGGACTGGAGCTTGCGCGCGCGCGTCGGGTTCAGCGCTTTCGTGTCGCTCGGTTCGATGATCGACGTGGGGTGGGGCGATCTCATCGACTACCTGGGAGACGATCCCCGCACGCGCGCGATCGTGATGTACATGGAGTCGATCGGCGACGCGCGCGCCTTTCTTTCGGCGGCGCGCGAGGTCGCGCTGACCAAGCCGATCATCGTGATCAAGGCGGGGCGCTCCGCGGCTGCCAGCCGGGCTGCGGCCTCTCACACCGGGGCGCTGACCGGATCCGACGACGTGCTGGACGCGGCGTTTCGTCGCTGCGGCGTGCTGCGCGTGAACGACATCGGCGACGTCTTCCGGCTGGCCGACGTGCTGGATCGACAACCGCGGCCGGCCGGCCCGCGCCTGACGATCGTGACGAACGCCGGTGGGCCGGCCGTCCTGGCCACCGACGCCCTGGTGGCCGGCGGAGGCGAGCTGGCGTCGCTCGCCGCGGAAACGCTGGGGCGCCTGAACGCGGTCCTGCCGGCGGCCTGGAGCCGCGCGAACCCTCTGGACATCCTGGGCGACGCCGATCCGGCCCGCTACGCGACGGCCCTGGAGATCGCGGCGTCGGACCCGGGCAGCGACGGCCTGCTGGCGATCCTGACCCCGCAGGACATGACCGATCCGACGCTGACGGCGGAGGCGCTGGCCAAGCATGCGCACATCGAGGGCAAGCCGGTGCTGGCCAGCTGGATGGGCGGGGCGGACGTCGCCGCGGGCGTCGACATCCTGAACCGGGCGGGCATCCCGAACTTCGAGTTTCCCGACGACGCCGCGCGGACCTTCGGCCACATGTGGCGCTACGCGGAGAACCTGCGCGGTCTCTACCAGACGCCCAGCCGCGTGGCCGACGGCCACCGCCGTCCTGCGGCGGCCCCCGCGACCATCGCGGCCGCGCTGGCCGAGAACCGCACGCTGCTGGACGAGCACGAATCGAAGGCGCTGCTCGAGAGCTACGGGATCCCCGTGACCCCCACGCGCGTGGCGCGCACGGAGGCCGATGCGCTGGTCGCGGCGCTGGAGATCGGCTTCCCCGTGGCGGTGAAGCTGTGGTCGCGGACGATCACGCACAAGAGCGACGTCGGCGGCGTGCGGCTGGGCATCACCGACGCGGCCGGCCTCACGCGGGCCTTTCGCGAGATCCAGGCCGCCGTCGGCACGCGCGCCTCGGCCAGCGACTTCCTGGGCGTCACGGTCCAGCCGATGGTCGACCGCCGCGACGGGTACGAGCTGATCCTGGGCAGCAGCGTCGACGCCCAGTTCGGACCGGTGCTGATGTTCGGGCTGGGGGGCGAGCTGGTGGAAGTGTTCCGCGACCGCAGCCTGGCGCTGCCGCCGCTGAACACCGTGCTCGCGGCGCGGGCCATCGCCGAGACCCGTATCGCCCGCGCTCTGCGCGGCGTGCGCGGCCGGGCGCCGGTCGACGTCGACCTGCTGGCGGACGTCCTGGTGCGGTTCGGCGACCTGGTCATCGACAACCCGCGCATCCAGGAGATCGACGTGAACCCGCTCCTGGCGTCGCCGCGGGGGGTGATGGCCCTGGACGCGCGCGTGGTCCTGGCGGACGCGGCCGTCGCCGATGCGGCGCTCCCGCGGCTGGCGATCCGCCCCTACCCGGCGGCGTACACCTGGGCGGGGCAGCTTCGCGACGGCACCCCGATCCGGATCCGGCCCATCCGGCCGGAGGACGAGCCGGCTCTGGTGACGTTCCACGCGACGTTGAGCGAGCAGAGCGTCCGCATGCGGTACGCGCAGAGCATGACGCTGGATCAGCGAACGACGCACCAGCGCCTGATTCGCGTCTGCTTCACCGACTACGACCGCGAGCTGCCTCTGGTGGTCGAGCGCGTCGCCGGCGCCGGCGCACCGACGGACGCGCCCTTGATCCTGGCGCTGGGCCGGTTGAGCCGGCGGCGCGTGCGCGCGGCAGACGACGCCGAGTTTTCGCTGCTGGTCGGCGATCCCTGGCAAGGTCAGGGCATCGGGCGGCAGCTGCTGGCGCGCCTCGTCGAGGTGGCGGCCCACGAGGGCATCACCCGCGTTCACGCCGAGATCCTGGAGGCGAACCTGCGCATGCAGCGCCTCTGCGCGTCGCTGGGGTTTCACCTGTCCGGCGCGGACGGCGGCGTCATTCACGCCGAGCTGGCGGTCTGAGAAACGAAAGGAATCGATTCATGAGCACGACGATGCGAGCGGCGGTGTTTCAGGGCAAAGGCAAGATCGGGCTGCGCGAGGTTCCACGGCCAGTGCCCGGCGTGGGCGAGGCGCTCGTCAAGGTCACGCTGACCACGATCTGCGGGACCGACGTGCACATCCTCAAGGGCGAGTACCCGGTCCGAGAAGGGCTGGTCGTCGGACACGAGCCGGTGGGCGTGATCGAGGAGCTGGGCCCCGGCGTGACCGGCTACGCGAAGGGGGAGCGCGTGATCGTCGGCGCCATCACGCCGTGCGGGCAGTGCCGGGCCTGTCTGACGGGCGTCCCTTCCCAGTGTGGGCACGGCGGGCCGGGGTCGGAGGCGATCGGCGGATGGCGCTTCGGCAACTCGATCGACGGCTGCCAGGCCGAGTACGTGCTGGTTCCGCACGCGCAGGCGAACCTGGCCAAGATCCCCGACGGCCTGTCGGACGAGGAGGTGCTGCTCTGCCCCGACATCATGTCGACGGGCTTCTCGGCCGCCGAGCGCGGGCACGTTCGCCTGGGCGACTCGGTGGTCGTCTTCGCGCAGGGGCCGATCGGCCTGTGCGCGACGGCGGGCGCCCGCCTGGCGGGCGCGTCGCTGGTGATCGCGGTGGACAGCGTGCCGCGCCGGCTCGAGTTCGCGAAGCGCATGGGCGCGGATGTGGTCCTCAACTTCAAGGAGCAGGACGTCGTCGCCGAGGTGAAGCGCCTGACGGACGGCGGCGCCGACGTCGCCATCGAGGCGCTGGGGCAGGGCCAGACGTTCGAGAACTGCCTGCGCTCCATCCGCCCCGGCGGGACGCTGTCGAGCCTGGGCGTCTACTCCGGCCACCTGACGATTCCGCTGGATGCCTACGCCGCCGGGCTGGGCGACCACACGATCGTCGACTCGCTGTGCCCCGGCGGCAAGGAACGCATGCGGCGCCTGATGAGCATCGTGGCGGCCAAGCGTTTCCCGTTCAAGGACCTGGTCACCCACCCCTTCCGCCTGGCCGACATCGAGGCGGCCTACGACCTCTTCTCGCACCAGCGGGACGGCGTGATGAAGGTGGCGATTCGCCCGTGACTACCCGTCAGACGGCCAGGCGGCTCATCGACGGGGTGCAGCCGAAGGTGCGTTTGAACTCGCGCGTGAAGTGAGCGGGGCTCTCGAAGCCCACCTCCATCGCGACCTCGCTCACGCGGGCGCCGCTGACCAGGCGCTCGCGCGCGCGCTCGAGGCGCACCTGGCGGACGAAGCGCATCGGGCTTATGCGCGCCACGGCCTGGAAGCGGTGGGCGAAGTGCGAGGGGCTCATCGCCACGCGGCGCGCGACCTCGTCGACCCGCAGCTTCTCCGCGTAGTTCTCGCGGATGTACTGCATGGCCTGCAGGATCCGCTGCGCGTCGGCCGGTGAGCCCACGCTGGCGCGCAGGGTTGCCGCCGCGTCGGTTCGCAGCAGGCGCAGCAGGATCTCGTCGACGATCAGCGGGCCCAGCAGCTTGGCCTCCACGGGATCGGCGGCCAGGCGCAGCAGCCGTTCGAGGGCCATGGCGATGCCCAGGTCGCAGTCGAGCAGAAACGCGGGGCTCGCCTCGTGCGACGGCGTGGCGCCGGCCTCCGCCAGGGTGATCAGCGCCCGCGCGACCCGCTCGGGCGGGAACGACAGCGACATCGACAGATAAGGTCGCTGGCGGCTGGCCTCCACGACCGAGCTCGCGTAGGCGCAGGGCGCGTCACGACGACCATCCGGCCGGCGGACACGGTCAGCGCACGGCTGCCGATCCGCAGCTGCTTGGCCCCCTGCAGGACGGCGCCCACCGTGGTTCCCGCGGTCGCGGCCTTGTCGTAAAGCGTCGGCGCCGTGTACCGGCAGACCGCCAGACCGGGGAACGGAAGCGCCGTCGGCCCTTCGTCGCGCGCGAGCTCCGTGATCAGCACGCGCACCGCCTCGCCCACGGGACAGGCGGCGCCGGTCTCGACGTTCGGCAGCATCGTGATCGCGGTGGTCATCGCCCATCAGTATACGAAGCCCCCCGGCGGCGGCTCCGGCGGCGCCCGGCCGCAGCAGAAATGAGCAAGAGAACCGCAGCCCGCGCAAGACCGCGCCCGCGGACCGCAGGAACGCGCACGTCTTTGGCAGCCCGCGCGGCGCCGGCGCAAGTCCCGCCCGCTACGTTCCGGTCGCACGTTCAACCGACCTCGAAACGAAGGAACGACGACCATGGAAAATCAGACGAAGGGAACGTTCGAAGGACAGGTGGCGCTGGTCACCGGGGGCAGCACCGGCATCGGCGCCGCCATCGCGCTGGAGCTGGCGCAGGCCGGCGCGCGCGTCGTGATCACCGGCCGCCACGAAGAGACCCTGCGCGCGTCGGCGGCGCGCCATCCGCAGATCGCCTACCACGTCGCCGACGCCGGTCAGTCGGGCGACGCTGCCCGCTCCGTCGACGAGGTGCGGGCCCGGTTCGGCCAGCTGGACGCGCTGGTGAACAACGCCGGTGTCTTCGAGATTCGCCCCGTGGGCGATGCCGCCGCGGACCACGTTCGACGTCTCTGGGACACGAACGTGCTGGGCGTGATCGAGACGATGCGGGCGGCGTTGCCGCTGCTCAGGCGTTCGCGCGGCAGCGTCGTGAACATCGCCAGCATCGCCGCCGATCAGCCCATGCCGAACGCGTCCGTCTACAGCGCCACCAAGGCGGCGGTCCTGGCGCTGACGCGCGCCTGGGCCAAGGAGCTGGCCGGCGAGGGGGTTCGCGTGAACGCGGTGAGCCCGGGCCCGATCGAGACCCCGATCTTCGACGCCCGGAAAGCCGGCGTCAGCCCCGAGGCGATGGCGCAGATGGGCGAGCAGATCCGGCAGCTGGTGCCGCTGAAGCGCTTCGGCGCCCCGCACGAGGTCGCGACGACGGTCGCGTTTCTGCTTAGCCCGGGCGCCAGCTACATCACCGGCGCCCAGGTCACCGTGGCGGGCGGCCTGGAGGCCTGACCGCGCCCTAGAGAAGGCAGCTCGCGGTCAGTAGTAGACGTTCCGGCGCACGGTCCGCCGCGAGGTCCGCCGCGCGACGCCCGCGACGCTCACGGGCGTCAGCGGCCTGCCGACCACGGCCAGGATGTCCGGCGCGACGGTGGTGACGATGCCGACGCCCACGAACAGGGCCAGGATCAACCGCTTCTTCGAACGCATGGGTGTTCCTTTCGTCTGGCGGCCGTCTACATCGAGGCGGCGCAGGTCGTCGCCACCGACTTCGCGGCCTTCGCCGTGGCGGGCTGCTGGAAGTTGAAGGTCTCGGGCGGCAGATTCGGCTGCGTGTTCCAGTCCGACATCTGCACGGAGAACGCGGGGTGGCCGGGCGCATCCTTCGTCGTGATCACGTATCGCAGCGGCAGCGGCTGCGGGCCGTCCTTGATCCACATCTGCCAGTCGATCTGATCGCCGCGGAAGGCGACGTGGTTGGCCGGGATGCCGTCGATCGTTTCGCGCCCGATGAAGCGGCCGCTGACCACCTGCTCCATGAGGATGTCGTACGGGCGGCTGTACAGCAGATCGGCGCCCGGCGCGTCGATGTCGAACTGCTTGCGCATCTCGTCGATCGCCGCGTCCAGCGCGGGCGGGGCAGCCGACGTCTGGAAGCCGTCGCTGCTCTTGCACGCCACCGTCATGTGCTGGCCGTCGTACCAGATCCCCAGCCCGGCGGTGCTGCCCCGCTGCAGGCTGCGCAGCCGATTCGGTCGCTGGACCGCGATGTCGGCGTTGCTCATGATCGCGATCTTCTCGCCGGACTTCAGCGAGACCTCGTCGGCGACGCTGGTCCGCAGCGTGAATGCCGGCAGGCCCGCGAGGTAGTCGGCCATCTGCCTCACCATCCGGTCCGCCACCGGATCGATGTTCTTGGCGGGCGGCGCGGCGGTTGCCGGCCGGCCGGCCGACGCGAGAGCCGCGCAGGCGAGCGCAAGGAGGGCCGCGCCCGCGGCGACGTGACGTGTTGTTCTCATGGACGCTCCTTTGTCCCGCGCGGCTGCAACACCGCGGCACCGCCCGGTAAAAGACGGCTGGTCGGAAACTAAGAGCGTTTCGGGTGCGGCGCAGGTCGGGCCGCGGCTGATTCGGGTGCACTTTTCA
Organism: uncultured Myxococcales bacterium; assembly: GCA_964589215.1. Classification (GTDB taxonomy): domain Bacteria; phylum Myxococcota_A; class Polyangia; order Fen-1088; family Fen-1088; genus JADGRB01. The sequence continues at coordinate 12,895 of CAZPUH010000196.1, forward strand.
GTACAACACCCGCCGTTCCCGGCAGTAGTAGTCATGTCGAGCCGCTCGCGTGGTGTCATGACCCTGGCCGCCGTCGGCCTGTTGAGTTTCTCTTGCTCCTCTTCAGCGCCCGGTGGCGGCGGAACGGGCGGCACATCGGCGGGAACCGGGGGAACGGTCGGCACCGGGGGGACTCCCAGCCCGGGCTCGGGCGGCAGCGCCTCCGGAGGCAGCAGCGGCACCGGCACCGGCGGTTCGGGAACGGGTGGAGTTGCCGCCACGGGCGGCTCGGTCGGCACCGGTGGAGCCAGCGCCGGCGGCCACGCCGGATCGAGCTCGGGCACTGGCGGGAACGGCCCAGGGTCGGGCGGCTCGGCCGGTTCCGGCGCGGGCACCGGGGGCACGCCCGCGACGGGCGGCAGCGGCGGCGGGGGCCCGGTCTCGCCGGGAACGCCGATCCCCAGCGCCGGCTGCGGCAAGACGTCGACGCTGACCTTCGGGACCGTGCCCGGCGAGAACGCCAGCGCGAAGCCCGGCACGCCCGACCTCGGCACGGGCAAGGGCGGTTACGTGAAGCTGACCAGCGGCGGCCAGCAGCGCGGCTTCGCGATGCGGCTTCCCGACAACTACGACAACAACCATCCGTACCCGCTGTTCTTCGCCTTTCACTGGAACGGTGGCGATTCCAAGGCGCAGGACACCGGCGGAGACAACGGCTACTTCACCGCCTATTACGGGATCCAGAGGAAGTCGAAGAACGGAATGTTCTTCGTCGCGCCGGACTCGATCGGGTCCGGGTGGGGCAACGGGAACGACTCCGATCTGCACTTCACCGACGACATGGTGAAGTTGATCTCGGACAACTACTGCATCGACATGTCGAACCTGATCACCAGCGGTTTCAGCTGGGGCGGCGGCATGAGCTACGAGCTGGCGTGCGCCCGCGCGAACACCAAGACCAACACGGCGGGGTACGCCTTCCGCGCCGCCATCATCTTCGAAGGCGCGAACATCAGCGGGTGTGACGGCAGCGGCAAGGACCCGATCGCGCTGTGGCAGAAGGTCGGCCTCACCGACACGACGTGCCCGGTCAGCCTGGCGACGCCGATTCGCGATCAGTTCGTGAAGAACAACCAGTGCACCGGGTGGACCTCCGAAACCGGGAACGTGGCGATGTCGAAGACCGGGACGACCTCGCAGGAGCCGCCGCGTCCGCCGAACCCGGGCCAGTACATCAACCCCGGCGGTCACATCTGCACCAACTACACGGGATGCTCTGACGGGCACCCGATCCGGTGGTGCGTGGACCAGTCGGGTCACGGCAACGCGACGACGGACGGGACGTCCAGCCTCTACGACGAGTGCGCGAACGTCACGTCGCAGAACCCGATGGGCAAGTGCGCGCCCGGGTGCCCGTGCACCTGGACGCCCGACGACATCTGGACCTGGCTCAACGATCCGACCGTCAACAAGTACACGCCGAACATCACGAGCACGGCAAACTGACGCTTCAGTTCGGTCAGCGCGCTCACTAAGGCGTTGCCACCAAAAGGCAAGCCTGCTACTTGGTGGATACCGGCGGCAGCACGCTGGGTGGCACCTTGGCAGTACGGCAAGCTCACCAGCTCTGGCGCGCAGCGCTGGCCGCCACCGCGGCGTTCCTGCTCGCGTATGCGCTTCGGGTCCGCAGTCACCCGGGTGCGCACGCGTCACTGATCCGGCGCGCGCCGGCCCCGCTGGCCGCCGGCGACCTGGACCGGGACGGACTGCCGGACGCGCTGGAGGCAGAGCTGGCCGCGCGGTTCGCGCCCGTGGTCGTGCTGCACGCAACCGACGGCACGCGCCCGGCGTCGATCCCCTGGTTGCTCTCGCGGTTCGGCCAGCCCGCGGCGGCGCAGGGTGGACTGCCGGCCGCGCTGCGGCCAGGCAGCTCGGACCCGCGCGACTGGACCACGTACGTTCACGTCTACCCGCGCGCGGACGGCGGCATCAACGTGCAGTACTGGTTCTTCTACCTCTACAACGCCAAGCCGCCGTTCTTCGATCACGACACGGACTGGGAGCACGTCACGGTGCGCGTGACGGCGGGCGGCGAGCCGCTGGGCGTCTACTTCGCGCAGCACGGGGACTGCAGCCCGGGCGCGTACCGGGCCTGGCGGGACGTGCGGCGCGACGCGGACCACCCCATCGTGCTGTCGGCGCGCGGCAGCCACGCCAGCTACCCCGACCAGGAGTCCGTCAGCTGGTTCGACAGCGTCAGCCGCTGCGTGACCCTGGACCGCTGCCGCGATCCCATCTGGCGCACGGACCAGGCCGGCGGTCTCGTCAACGTCGGCGAACCGCGCGCGCTGCTGGGCAGCGACGGCTTGCGGCAGGCGCTGGCGTTCGGCGGCCGCTGGGGCGGGGACGCGCGCTTTCTCCGCTCGCGCACCGCCCCCCACGGCCCCGCTCATCAGAGCGGCTTCCTGGTCGACGGCTTCGAGTAACGGGCGCGCCTCTTCCGTCCGAACGCCGGTGACCGTCGCGACCACGGATCCGGCGTGGTCCCGCGCGCCGGCCCGGACATTGTTCGTAACAATCGCGGGTCTGCGGACAGTACGCAAAGGTGAGCAGTCAAAGCCTGCAGCCCCGCCATCGAGCCGTTCCGGCGCGTGCCTCGTCATCGTTCCCGTCGGCTCGTGCCGGCACCGCGACCCTGGGCGTCGTCCTGGGGTTGTGGCTGGGCGCCTGCGGCGGCGGTTCGGGGGGCGGCGGGGCATCCGGCGGCACCAGCGCGCGCGGCGGTACCGGCGGCGGCGGCACGCCGACGGGCGGCCAAGGCGTTCCCGGCAGCGGCGGTTCCGGCGGCAGCGCGCCGACGGGCGGAACGGTCGGTTCGGGCGGCGTCACGGGACGTGGCGGCGGTGCGGGCGGCGCGACGAGTGGGACCGGCGGATCGGGGCCGGGCGGCGCCGCCGGTGGTCGGGGGCCGGGCGGCGCGTCGGGCGGCGGCGGCGTGAACGGCGGCCACTTCTACGTGTCGCCCACAGGAACAGGGACCGCTTGCACCAGCGCGGCGCCGTGCTCGATCACGCAAGCCAAGGATGCCGTGCGCGCGGCGATCAGCGGGATGACCGGCGATTTCGTCGTCGAGCTGGCCGACGGTGTCTACCGGTTGTCGGCGCCGCTTTCGTTCACGGCCGCCGACTCGGGCACCGCCGGTCACACGATCACCTGGCAGGCGGCGGCCGGCGCGCACCCCGTGCTGTCCGGCGGCGTCCCCGTGACCGGATGGAGCGTGAGCAACGCCGCCAAGAACATCTGGAAGGCGTCCGCGCCCGGCACGTTCGCGACGCGGCAGCTCTCCGTCGACGGCGTGCTCGCCACGCGCGCGCGGTCGTCGTCCATCAGCCGCGCCGACATGACCTTCACCACGAACGGCTGGAGCTTCTCGAACAGCAGCCTCGCCTACCTGAACAGCCTCACGCACCCGGAGCGCGCCGAGCTGAACGTCATCGGGTCGTGGACCAACCGGTACTCGCCGATCGTGAGGGTCCAGAACAACGCGGTCACGATGGCGCAGCCGGCGTGGGAGCAAAACACCTGGGGCTACGACGACGTTCAGAGCCCGTACCGCCAGGGCCCCATCTACGCCGAGAACGATCTCACGCTGCTGGACAAGCCCGGCGAGTGGTACCAGGACGTCACGGCCGGGGCCCTCTACTACATCCCGCTCAGCGGTCAGGACCTGACGAAGGCCGACGTGGAGCTGCCGCAGCTGCAGCTCCTGGTCGCGATCGGCGCCGCCTGTCCCTCGCCGGTGGCGGCTGGTGGCGCGTGCGTCCCGCTCGTGACCAGCGATCCCACGAAGGCGGTCGCGTACGCGGCTCCGGCGGGCGGTGACCCCTATGCGCAGCCGGCGCACGATCTGGTGTTCAGCGGCCTCACGTTCTCACACACCAGCTGGCTCGAGCCGAACACCGACGGGCTGGCCGATCAGCAGACCGGCGGCTTCCTGGTCGGCCCGCGCTCGAACTTCCCGGGCGGCGGCCAGACCCCCGTGTTCGAGTCGGCGCGGCCCCACTGGAGCCAGATCCCCGCGGCGGTCCAGGTCTCGGCGGCGAAGAACATCTCGTTCGTGCGGGACCGGTTCGTCGCGCTGGGGCAGGTGGGGCTGGGGATCGGCAACGACGCCGACGCGCACATGAGCGGCGTCGGCCTGGGCGCGAGCGGCGTCAGCGTGACCGGCTGCGTGTTCACCCAGATCGCCGGCGGCGCGGTCGTGATCGGCGGCGCACAGGCCTGGGCCCATCATCCCTGCGGCGACAAGGTGTGCGCGGCGAGCGACCCGGGATCGAAGCTGATCGACCAGAACATCACGCTGAAGGACAACCTGGTGCACGACATCGGCATCGACTATCGCGACTTCGCGGGGCTGATGTTCACGTACACGCAGAACGTCGTCGTCAGCCACAACGAGGTCTACAACGTCCCCTATTCGGGCATCGCCAGCGGATTCGGCTGGGGGACGAACGACGCGGGCGGCAACGGCGACTACAAGACGCGCTCCACGGGGAATCTCTACAAGTACCAGCCCCTCTACGCGACCGGCACGGTCGCCATGAACAACACCATCTCCGCCAACTACGTTCACCTCATGCAGCTTCAGATGAACGACGGCGGCTGCCACTACCATCTGTCGGCGAACCCCGGGACGATGGTCACGCAGAACTACTGCGAGGGGAAGGGCTCGGGGCTGTCCGGCACCATCTGGGGCGAGTACGAGGACGAGGGGTCCGCCTACGTCACGATCACCAAGAACGTGTACGCGAACTTCGGGGCGTACGTGACCGCCAACGCGAATGCCTCCAACAACACCGGGCACCTCACGTTCACCAACAACTGGGGCTCGTCCGCGAGCCCGGGGCTGGGGGGGCCCGGGAACACCGTCTCGGGCAACGTCGCGATCAGCGGAGACAACTTCCCCGCCGACGCCCAGGCGGTCGTCAGCGCAGCCGGGCTGGAAGCCGCCTACGCGGATCTGAAAACGAATCCCTGATCGACCTGAGCGCCGCTCCCTCTGGTACTCGCGGCGGGACGGCGACGTCGGGCGACGACCGTCAGGCGACGCCGATGCCCAGGTAGGCGCCCCGCCCGGCCACCAGCGGTCCGTCCCTTCAACCGGCGCATTCATACCGCATGACCGGCGTCAGGGGCGGATCGGTCCCTGACCGGCGCGGGCGCGCCGGCGCGCCGGCACGTGCGGCGCGACGACGACCACGCGCACGCTCTCCAGCTCGACGGACGGATCGATCGGTTTCTTCGGCACGCGTCGCTGTTGCGCGGCGCTGATCATCGCCAGTGCCTGTTGCGCCCAGCAACCGGCGAGCCCGTCGAGGTGGGCTGCCGCCGCCGTCCGCGCGGCCGTCGTCAGCGTCTGCAGCGCCGCCGGCGACGGTGGCTGCGCCTCACGGACGTCGATCCCGACGGCGGGCGCGACCGTCAGGTCCACCTCGGGCGGCGTGCTGGGGCCGGCTGGCTCGCTGACCATGATCGCGCGTTCGTGCGTCGTCTCACCGCACGTGTCGTCCTCGACGGTGTCCGTCAGGAACACGACGACGCTGGAGCCGCTCCGCGCGCCGCTGCGCAGGACCAGCTGTCCCGCCCGTCGCACGCGAAGCAGCGCCACGGGGCCGGTCTTCCCCGCGCCGAGAACCTCGGCGATCGACTCGTCGCTTCCCGCCAAGCCGAGCGACAGGTCGTCGGGAATGTTGCGCGGTACCGGCCGGAACGAGCAGGCCTTCAATCCCAGCGCGTCACCTTTCGTGCAGGGCCCACCGTCGGCGCACGTCACGTAGTCGACGACCTCATCGGTGCTGAGCCGGCGGATCACGTAGCGCGGCGGCTCCGCGCCGTCGACGCTGCGCTCTTCCGTCAGATACTGGTCGCGCTGAGCCGAGTAGCCGATGACGGTCTCCGCGCTGCTGGCGCACGTGTCTCCCGCCCGCGCGTCACCCGCGGAGCCGACGAGCCACACGACGACCAGGACCCACCGCACGCTTGTACCAGCTCTCTCCTCCTTGTCTCGGCAGACGGGAGCCGGTAACTAAGTCCGCGGTTCTATTATGTTTGCCAGGAGGGCGTTGCCGTCAGGCAACGACGAGCGGAGCGAACCATGCCTGACGACGTGCGCCCCACAGGCGACCCTCTAGAGGCCGACCTCGAACAGGAGGTGCAGGTTCGCGAACACGTCGGACCCCACCAGCGCCCCCGACGAGGAGCGGGGTCCGGAAGGCTCCGACATCACGAAGGTCTCGCCATCGATCCCGAAGCCCAGCAGGAACATGGGCGCGACCCGCGCCTCGAGCGCGGCCCCGATCCGCCCGACGGCCCCCACGTGATCTCCCCCGTCGAGGCGCGTGCCGGTCAACGCGCCGCCCCGTTCGTCGATGACGCCGCCGCCCGCCCGCAGCACGAGACGCAGGTCCCTGGTCCCGAACCCTCCGCGCAGGCCTAGGATCCCACGGCTCACCGCGGCGCTGCCGCCGAAGTCCGTGTAGTCGTAGTAGCCCTCGAAGATCAGCAGGCGCGCCCCGACCCGAAATCCCAGGCCGCCCGGGCCGGATCCGTCGGGCGGCGTGGCTCCCCCGCTCTCGATCCCGCCGTGACCTTCCGCATAGACGGCGGCGACGTCGGCGCGCGCGACCGCCGGTGCCGCCAGGGCCGCCGTCAAGACCGCCAACCCCAGGGAGAGCTTTGCCGCGCGCCGCGACCGTGAAAGCCAACTTTGCTGCAACGACATGCGGCATGGTCACAGCAACTCCCGGACCAAACCGGCGCGTCGCGTCGCCCCACCATTCCCGCCATGTTGCCGGTGCGCCTTCCCCCGGCCTCCGCCGGGGTGTCTCTGTTTCGCAACAGATTCGCGCGCGGCGTTCCCGGCCGGCCCTGTTCGATTGGTTAAGGTCGTGTCCTAATTAAATTGCTCGTTCGGTTTTGATGCGAATGCCAAAACGCCTCGCTCACCGACGGAGAACGGCCGATCCGTGTGGGGTCAAGCAGGAGATGTCGCCCACCGAAAATGATTGGTCAGCTTGATTGCAGCCAACAACAGCCGAGATTAGGCTTGAGGTTCTTGTCCGCTCTCCGCCTCCCATTTTTTTCGTCCCCCAGGAGGTTCGATGCGACGTTGGTCTCTCTTTCTCGCTGCGCCCGCCGTGTGCCTACTGGCGGTCGGGTGCAAAGGCCAGATTGGTGCTGGTGAAGGCCCAGGTAGCGGCGGCGGGAGTGGGATCACGGCGGGTACGGGAAACAGCACGGGAACTGGCAACGGCACAGGCACGGGCAACAGCAGCGGCAGCGGCTCCGGCACGGGGTCCGGCAGCGGATCGGGCACGGGCGGCAGCGGCAGTGGCACGGGGTCCGGCGGCGGCGGCTCGACGGGAACCGGCGGCACGGTCGCGCTGGACATCCCCAGCACGCTTGCCGCACCCAAGGCCTGTACCAGCAACGCGCCCGGTCCGCGCAAGCTCTGGCGCCTGACGGCGACGGAGTTCGCCGCCAGCATTCGCAGCATCTTCAACGACACCTCCGGCGCGGCGCCGCTGGCCACGGTGTTCAGCGACCCGTCGGTGCTCGGGTTTTCCGTCGACGCGAACGGGCTGCTGGTTCAGGGGCTGAACGCGTCGCAGCTGCAGGACAACGCCGAAGCCATCGCGGCCTGGGCGGCCTCCTCGAACAAGCTCGGCTCGTTCGCCAGCTGCGCCTCGTCGACCAGCGGCGCCCCCGCGTCCAGCTGCGCGACGTCGTTCATCCAGGCCTTCGGGCGCCTCGCGTTCCGGACGTCGCTGTCGGCCAGCGACCCGCGCATCGCGACGTACAGCAAGCTGTTCATGGCCGGCACCTCGAACGCCGACGGCGCGCAGGCCGTGATCTCGGCGATGCTGCAGTCGCCGTATTTCCTGTACCGCAGCGAGCTGGGCGCCCAGAGCGGCGGCACCTTCAAGCTGACGCCGTACGAGGTCGCGACCGAGCTCGCCTACACGCTGACGGGGACGACGCCCGACGCGACGCTGCTCACGGCCGCCGACAACGTGGCGTCGGGGGGCATGTCGCTGTCGACGATGGTCGACCAGCAGGCCAGTCGCCTTCTGCAGAGCGGCAGCGCGAACACCGCCGTCGCCGTGATGGGCTTCATGGACGGCTGGCTCGGGCTGTCGCGCCTCTACACCACCGCGCACGACGCCACCGTGTACCAGCTGTCGCCGGCCCTGCAGAAGGACATGTGGAACGAAACGCAGAGCCTGATCATGGAGGCCTTCAACGGGAACGGGAGCTTCGGCTCGTTGCTGACCGCCGATCACTCGTTCCTGAACCAGGAGCTGGCCGCGTTCTACGGCATCAACGCCAGCGGCCTCGGCACGTCGTTCACCAGCGTCAAGTACGCCGGCCTGACCTCGCGCGACCCCGGCCTGCTGGCGACGGGGACGATCCTGAACGGGTACGCGCGCCCGGACACCGACTCGCCGACGCAGCGCGGGCACCTCATTCGATCGCGGCTGCTCTGTCAGAACGTCGGCAACCCGCCCCCGGGCGTGAACACGACGTTCATGCCTTCGAGCACGCCGGAGACCACGCGGCAGCACTTCGCGAACGTGCACGAGCAGGGCACCTGCGCCAGCTGTCACAAGCTGATGGACTGGATCGGGTTCGCGTTCGAGAACTACGACGGCTGGGGCCGCTACCGCACGACGGACAACGGGTTCCCGACCGACGACAGCGCCATGATCTACGGAGATCCGGCGGGGAAGGACGACGCGATCCAGGGACTTTCGGGGGCGGGCAGCCTGGGCGACGTGCTGGCCAAGAGCGACGACGTGACCCGCTGCATGCAGCGGTACTGGACGTACTACACGTACGGGTCCAGCTCGTGGTCGCAGGACGCCTGCACCTACGACGCGATCTACAACGAGGCGAAG
>CAZPUH010000197.1:0-6262 GCA_964589215.1 uncultured Myxococcales bacterium
GGTGAGGAATCGAAACGGGATCTGAAAGCGCTGCAGATGGCCGATGAACTTCGCCGCACCGGGGATGGCCCTTTTGCCGCGGTAGATCACACCGTCCATGTCGATCAAGAAACCAGTGGGTCCTTCGAACATTTGTTTGTAGTCCTTCATCAACGACCGGCTCGTCGTTGTTAATGGAACTTACATACCAAGTGGTCGACGAAGGATCTGTTTCGGCCTCGTGGAAACGGTGCAACTCGTGGTAAACCCGCGCCACGCGCCTGACGTCTGTCGTTATCCTGGCGCGTCGGATGATTGACAGCGAGCCAGGCTCATTGGGGATATTCGTCGTTCCACCTTCGACGACGGCGCGCCGCCGTGTTCAGCGGCTCGGCAACTTGCCCTTCAACAGGTCGCCCAGCGTCCCCAGACCTTGCCCGCCGCCCGAGGCGCGGCTCGCCGCCGCGCGCCCCTCGACGTCCACGCCGGCCTCTCGCGCGGCCAGCCACAGCGAGATGCGTCGCTTCTCCGACTCGATCGCCAGAACAGCGACCTCGATCGACTCGCCCGGCTTGACCGCCTCGCGCGCGTGACGCAGCTGCCGGTTGCCGCTCGCCAGCTCGCTGATGTGCAGCAGCCCCTCGACGCCCGGCGCCACCTCGACGAAGGCGCCGAAGGGCTCGACGCGCGTCACGGTTCCCCGAACCATCGTCCCGGCCGGCAACTTGTCCGCCGCGTCCAGCCAGGGGTCGCGCTCGAGCGCCTTCAGCGAGAACGAGACCTGCTCGGGGCGGCGCGGGTCGTCGCGCTTCTCGATCCGCAGCACCTGCACCGTGACCGGCTGACCGACGGTCAGGAAATCCGACGGGCGGGCGCCGCGCTGAAAGCCGATCTCGGACGCCGGCAGCAGCCCCTCGATCCCGCCCACGTCGACGAACGCGCCGAAGTCCTTGACCGCGACCACCACCCCCGACAGGACCGCCCCCACCGACAGCTTTGCGCGGGTCTCCGCGGCGCGCGCCTGATTCTCTTCTTCCAGGAGCGCGCGGCGCGACAGCACCACGTTCGGCCCGCGTCGGTCCTCCTCGTAGCGCGTGATCCGGAACGTCAGCCGCCGCCCTACGTAAACGGACGCATCGGCGACCTGTCGCAGCTCCAGCTGCGAGATCGGGCAGAAGGCGCGCACGCCCCGGAGATCGACCTCGACCCCGCCCTTGTTGACGGCGGTGACGACCCCCTCGACGGGCAGGCCGCTCTGCGCGGCCATCGCGAGGTCGCCGCGCGACTCCGCGCCGCCGCCGGCGCTGCGCGCCAGGTAGACGAAGCCCGGCCGGTCGCCCAGCCGGACCACGCGCGCCTCGACGGTCGCGCCGGTCTCGACGGTGAGCTTCCCCTTGTCGTCCTGCAGCTCCAGCGTGTCCAGCGTCCCTTCGCCGCCACCCGCCAGCTCCAGGATCGTGACCTCCTGCCCGATGGAAACCACCTTGCCCTTCACCCGGTCGCCCACGGTGAACCGAGGCCCGCGCGCGCCGCGGCCCTGGGCCCGCTCGGACTCGGCCAGCATGGCGGCGAAATCTTCCTCGGGGACCTTCTGATTGCGTCCGTCGCTCATCGGCCGCCGTTCTAGCACCTGCCCGCGCCACAAGCGCGCCTGATTCGGTCGCGTTCGATGCACAGGGCGAAACGCTAGAGATAGTATTGGCGTGGGATGGAGAGCTCGGTCGGGAGGTTGCCGCCCACGGCGCAGCTGCGGGCGCTGGAATCGTGGCGTGAGGCGGTGCTGCGCGGGATGTTGACCGTGGGGGCGATCGCGGCGCCGCTGATCATCGTCGTCTCGCTCGCGCTGCGAACCGTGCCCTACCCCTGGCCGGAGGTCGCCATTCTGAGCGTCGCCGCCGCCGCATTTCCGCTGCTGCGGTTCGCGACCGGGCTGTCCGTCATGGCGCGGGCGCGCCTCACGGTCGCCTGCTGCTACCTCGCCGGCACGACCGCGCTGATCACCTTCGGGTTCACGTCGGGGTCCGGCATCGCGCTGGTGGGAACGAGCATCCTGGCGGTGGTCTTCCTCGGGCGCCGCGCCGGCCTGGTGATGACCGCGCTGTCCGTGGTCGCGTTCCTGTGCATCGGCGTGCTGAACGCGCGCGGCGTCCTGCTCACCGACCGTGCCGGGCTCGACCCGACGTCGATGACGAACTGGGCGCGTATCGGGATCGCGTTTTCCTGCCTGGCCGCTCTGCTGACGACGGCGATCGACTACGTGATCCGCCACGTCGAGCACACCTCGCGCGCCGCGAGCGAGGCGCTCGGCGACCTGCGCCTCGCCTACGAGCGGTTGGCCCTGCTGCACGAACGTCTGGACGCGGCCAAGGAAGAAGAGCGGCGCTTCATCGCCGGCGAGCTGCACGACGACCTCGGTCAGCTGCTGACGGTCGTCAAGCTGCGCCTTCAGATGGGCGCGCCGGCCGCCGAGACCCTGGGGCTCGTCGACCAGGCCATCGATCGGATCCGCAAGATCTCGCGCGAGCTGCGGCCCGCGCTGCTGGACGAGGTCGGTCTCATCCCGGCGTTGCGCGACCACGTCCTGTCGCAGGCGGCGCTGGCCGGGGTGCCCATCCAGCTGGAGCTGCCCGCCGACGATTCACCCCGCCTGTCGCCCGCGCTGGAGATCGCCTGCTTCCGCATCGTGCAGGAGTCGCTGACCAACGCTCTCCGGCACGCGTCAGCCACCCAGATGCGCGTTCGCGTCGCGCGCGGCGCCGCGGCCATCTCGCTGACGATCTCCGACGACGGGCGCGGCTTCGATACGGGCACCCTGGCGGCGCTGAGCGCCGGCCATCTCGGCATCATCGCCATGCAAGAGCGCGTGCGCGCGCGCGGCGGGACCCTGGCGATCACGTCCACCCCGGGCGCGGGGACCCGCGTCCAGGTGGACCTGCCGGTCGCGTAGCTTCAGCGGCTGTTCGGCCGGCCGCAGAACACCACGATCGAGATGCAGTGGAATCCGGAATCGGACGACTGCATGACGACGGTGGACAGGATTGGCACGTCCGGGTTGCCGCGGATCCATGCCGTGACACGCTCGCCCAGTGATTCGCGGTCCCGCGCCATCGTGGCCGAGAACACCTTCACCGCTCCGATCGCGCCCCTTTCCATCTCTCCCGATGCCGTTTCCCCTAATGCCATGATCACGCTCCCGATTCTTCGCCCGTCGGACGGGGCAACTTCCCCACCGCAGGCAAATCCAGCAGCGACCCCAGCCGGTCGCCAAGCTCGTTTTTTTCGATCAAGCCGTCCGCGCCCGAGTCTGCCAGCACCGAGGCCGAGATGGCCTCGGCATCGACGGACAAAAGAATGATCCGGCCGGCAATTCCGTCCGCGCGCAGCCGCCGGGCGGCCTCCAGGCCGTCCATGTTGGGCATTCGGATATCCATGAAAACCATCTCGGGGAGACACGCGCGGGCGGTCTCCAAGGCTTCTACCCCGTCTGACGCCTCCGCGACGATCTCGATTCCGGGGACGCTGCTCAAATACCAGGCCAGAAGCCCGCGGAAGGGCCCGCAATCGTCCACGACCAGAACCCGCCGGATCGCGGTCGGGCCGGTCGGCCGGGAGGGCATGCGCAGCACTCTTTCAGGCATGACTAGGCGGAACATGGCAGCCGAAACGGCGCCGCAACATCCGTGAGGTCCCTGAGGAATGCCGGGATGAACCCCTAGACTGACGGAGGAGTCAGCGGTCGGGCGACACCAGACCGGTTCGAACGGCGTAGCGGACCAGGCCAGCCAGGTCGTGGATGCTCAGCCGCTCCATGATTTGCGACCGGTGGGTCTCCACCGTCTTCACGCTGACGCCCAGCACCTGGGCGACCTCCTTGGTCGACTTTCCCTCGGCGACCAGCTGCAGGTTCTCTCGCTGGCGGGGCGTGAGAACGTCCAGCGGCTCGCCTTCCGCCCCCCCGTTCGTCGCGGCCGCGACGCGGCCCCGGTACCCCTCCACGACGTGCTTCGAGATCGACGCCGACAGATAGGTCTCGTCGCGCGCGACCGCCCGCAGAAGGACGGGCAGCTCGTCGGCCGCCGCGTCCTTGAGAACGTACCCCGACACGCCCGCGCGCAGCGCCTGGGCGACGTGCCCCGGCGTGCCGTGCATCGACAGGATGACGACCTTGGTGCCCGGAACCTCGCGCGTGGCGCGGGCGGCGATCTCCAGGCCGTTCAGCCCGGGCATGGCGATGTCGACGAAGGCGATCTGCGGCCGCTTCTCGCGGATCAGCGCCAGCGCCTCCTGCCCGTCGCCGGTCTCGGCGACGATCTCGACGCCCGGCAAGTTCTCGAGCAGCGCCCGAATGCCGGCCCGGACGAGCGTGTGATCATCGGCGAGCAGAACCCGCATCCCCAACTCCCTCAGCTCACATCGTAGCACCGCTCAGATGAAGCGCGGCCAGCCGGTTCGGTGCGCCGCCTTGTACCCGCGATACCAGCGGCAGACCGGATACAGCAACGCCACGACGGATGCCGCGCCCAGGTACGTCGCGCCGAGGCCCAGCTTCCCGTTGACGCCCATCAGCCGCGATCCGCCGACCAGCAGCGGAAAGTGTAGCAGGTAGAAAAACATCGGCGTCTGGCCCAGCACCATCCAGAGGCTGTCGGGGCTGACCGCGGGCCGCCGCTCGGCCAGGCGAAAGAGCGCGGCCAGGATCAGCGCCATCAACCCCAGCTCCAGCGCGTCGTAGGTGATCGACGGCGGGTACTTGCTGACGTGCAGCCACTGCACCAGCGACCACGATTCGCGCAGCAGCAGCATGTTGCCGTAGCCGTTCGCCGCCCGGAGCACCACGAAGATCGCCAGGCCGAGCAGGCCTGCGCGCGTCGCATCGCGCGCAGCCGTCGCGCGCGACGACGGCGCGGTCACCAGCCGGCGGCCCCACGACCAGCCCAGCAGCAGGATCGCCAGCCAGTGGAGGGTCGGATACGCGACGATGACGCGACCGTGAAAGCCGCCCGTCAACAGCAGCGACACCGGCCACGACGCGGCAACCTGCGCGGCGAACGCCGCCCGCACCAGCAGCTCGCTGGTGGCGATGAACGCCAGCGCCAGCATCGGCGCCAACCGATCGGGCAATCGACGCAGCGGCGCCATCAGCATGTAGCTGGTGCCGATGCCGTACAGGACCTGCAGCACGATCCGGCCGTGCCCGATGACCGTGAACGAGATCCAGAGCTCGAAGAGAGCGATCACCAGACCGCGTACGAGGACGTAGCGATCGATGTCGCGCGGCCGATCCCCCGCGGCCATCTGACGCGAAACGGTGAACGCCAGGCTGGTCCCGGCCAGGAACACGAAGGTCGGCGCGCAGAGGTGGGTGATCCACCGGGTCAGGAACTGCGCCGCCGGCAGCGGCGCGCCGGGGTGGTACATCTGCGCCGAGTCCGTGAACAGGCGCCCGGCGTTGAACGCGTCCGAGCTGTGGTCGATGGCCATCAGCACCATCACCAGCCCGCGCATCCAATCCAGCGCCGGAAGCCGCGAGGCCGCGCGCGCCCGCGCCGGATCGACCGAACCGGCAGCCGTCACATGCAGCGCCCGGAGCTCTGACAGGTGTACGTCCCGGAGCAGGTATTTCCGGCGCAGCAGGGCTCGTAAAAGTCGCCGCACGCGATGCAAGAGGTGTCGGCGGCGCACAGCGCGCCCGACGCGCAAGCACTGGCGGCGCACATTCCACCGGCCTGGCCCGACGTGCCGGTGTAGCAGCGGTTCTGACCGCCCAGCGTCGCGCAGCCCGCCAGGGGGCCGCAATCCTGGGCGGCGCCGCAGCAGGCCTGGCCGGGCCCGCCACAGCGGACGCAACCGACGTTGGCGACGCAGTTGGCGTTGCTGCCGCAGACCGAGCCGGCACAGCAGGCCTGACCGGGGGCGCCGCAGGGCCGACAGGTGTTGCCGCTGCCGCAAATCAGCGCGTTGCCGGTGCAGGCCCCCGCGCAGCACGGCTGGCCCGAGCCACCGCACGCCACGCACATGTTTCCGCTGCCGCAGGTCAGCGTGTCGCCGTTGCAGCTGCCGCCGCAGCACGGCTGCCCCGCGCCGCCGCACGCCACGCACACGTTCGATTGACAGGTCGTCGAGGAAGCGGTGCACAGCGATCCGGAACAGCACGCCTGGCTGACCGCGCCGCACGGCGCCCCACCCGCGCCGGCCGCGCCACCGGCTCCGCCTGCCGCGCCGCCCACGGAGGATCCGGCCGCGCCAGCCACGCTGCCGGCCGTGCCCGCCACGCTGCCGGCCG
>CAZPUH010000198.1:0-4556 GCA_964589215.1 uncultured Myxococcales bacterium
GATCGAGTACGACCAGAAGAAGTCGAAGGCCCACCCGATGCCGATCAAGGCGCGCGGTTTCCTGGGCTACGACCCGGCCGCCAAGAAGTACGTGAGCATCGGCGCCGACAACACGGGCGGCTGGATCAGCGAGTCCTCGCCGGGCTGGGAAGGCGACAAGCTGGTGTTCTCGGGCGACGGCTCGATGGGCGGCCAGAAGGTCAGCTTCCGCGAGACCTACACGAAGAAGGGCGAGAAGGAGCTGACCTGGTCCGGCGAGATGAAGATGGGGAAGGACTGGATCCCCGTCGGCAGCGACAGCTGCAAGAAGTAATCATCTAGAGCTCCGAACGAGACGCCCACGTTCCGCCACCGGCGGGCGTGGGCGTTTCTGCGTCAGAGCTTCAGCGTCGCGTCGGCGGTCGCGGTGGCCCCGTCCTTCACGTCGACGGTGGCCGTGGTGGTGGTGCCCGGGCCCTTGCCGTCGGACGGTTCGTGCCAGTACTCGACGGTGTAGTGGCCGGCGGGGACGTCCTCGATCGCGAACTTGCCGTCCGCGCCCGTCACCGCGAAGTAGGGGTGGTCGAACACGTAGATCCAGGCGCCCATCCAGGTGTGGCCCGCGTCGCACTGGAGGCGCACGAGCCCGGGTCGGGTCAGCTTCGTCGGCAGGCGCTGGTTGCGGATCGGCATCGCGACGTTGAACACCTGGATTGGGCCCGCGCTGCCGTGCACGTTGTGCAGGACGGCGTCGCTGTTGACCAGCGCCAGCGGCGTGCCGGCGGTGACCGCCTGGACGTGAGGCTCGTAACGGCAGCCGCGCTGATCGACGGCCGCGTTGGGCGTGGGCGGCGGGGGCGCGGCCGGGCGGGGGGCGCGCAGCGACACGACCACGTTGGCCAGCCCGCCGGCCGGCGAGACGACCAGCGTCTCGTTGGGCTGGGCGGCGCCGCAGACGGCCGCGTCCTTGGTCACCTTGTACGCCGGTCGTGGCGCGGCCGGACCGTTCAGCTTCACGACGCCGGCCACCGACCCCTGCGCGAGCGCCGCCGCCGGAGACAGCACCGCGACCAGGACCCAAGCCCGGAGGATCATGTCTCCGGAAGGACGTTGCCGACGCGCGTCCGCAGCTCGGTGACCACGCCGGGGCCCAGCTCGGCCGCCATGCGGGTCAGAATCTCCGCGCGCAACAGCGTCAGCTCGTGCGCCAGCGCCGACGAGGAGACCCGCACGAACAGCGTCGTCCCCGCCAGCCGCTCGGGCAGCGTCTTGGCCCGGAAGGTGGGGCCCACGCTGCGCGAGAAGCAGTCGAAAGCCCGGAACTCGCGGGCCCGACCGGAGCCGCCCAGGCGCGCGAGCACCTCGCCCATCAGCGTGTCGCTGGTGACGGGGGCCGGCGCCGCGGGGCGGAAGGGGCCACGGGCCCGGCGCGACGGATGAGATCTCAGACGGCGCGCGTCCACTGCCACGCCGGCAGGATAGCGGTATCCTCGTCGCATGTCGCGGCAGATCATCTCCACGCCGGAGGCGCCCAAGGCCATCGGCCCTTATTCACAAGCGGTGGCAGCGCGCGCCGGGCGCCTGCTCTTCTGCTCGGGCCAGATCCCGCTGGATCCAGCCACCGGTGAGATGGTCGGCGCCGGCGACGTCCGCGCCCAGGCGGAGCGCGTCCTGCAGAACCTGGGGGCCGTGCTGGCGGCGGGCGGCGCCTCGTTCGCCTCGGTGGTCAAGACCACCATCTACCTGGCCGACCTGCAGGACTTCGGCGCGGTCAACGAGGTCTACGGCCGCTTCTTCCCCGACCAACCACCGGCGCGAGCCACCGTGCAGGCCGCCGGGCTGCCGAAGGGCGCCCTGGTCGAGATCGACGCGATCGCCGCGCTGGACTAAGCGCAATGGTGCTCGGATGGGAGCAACGCCAGGAATTCAGAAGCGCCAGGGGCAGAAACTGGGGAATGGTCCGGATGGCGTTCCTGGCGTCCTGGCGCTTGACCGATCGATTTGGAGCTAAGCGACCTGGGGCAGGGGGCGGCGGCGCTCGGCTGGCTTGACGGCGACCACCGGCGGCCGTTCGACGTCCGCGAAGGCGGCCTTCCAGTCGGCAAAGCGGCCGCCGGCCCGGGCGGCCCTGGCGGCGGCGCGGCCGGCGGCGAAGCCCCCCTGCGCCAGCCGGTACTCGACCCACGCCCACTTCGGTGAGGTCGGTCGCAAGGTGACCCGGCCCCTGACCGCGGCGCGCAGCCGTTCCAGCCGGTGGTCCAGGACGGCGATCTCCTCGAAGGGCGCGCCGTCGAGGGGCGTCTTTCGCTTGGCCACGAACGGCGCGATGCCCAGCACCAGCCGCCCCGCGACGCCGGCCAGCTCCAGTCCGAAGCGGGCCAGCTCGTCGATGTCGGCGTCGGTCTCGCCCGGCAAACCCACCATCATGTAAAGCTTCAACTGTTGCATGCCATGGGCGCGCGCCAGCTGGGCCGCCCGCAGGATGTGGCGCTCGCGCGTCTTGCGCTGGATGTCGTCGCGCAGCCGCTCGGACGCGCCGTCGCCGGCGGTGGTCAGGGTCCGGTAGCCGCCCCGCCGCAGCAGCCCCACGATCTCGTCGTCCAGGCGATCGGCCCGCAGGCTGGAGATGCCGACCTGCCGCCCCGTCTCGACGATGAAGCGCAGGATCTCCGGCAGCCCCGGGTGGTCGGTGACGGCCGCCCCCACCAGGCCGACCCGCTGCGCGTCCGGCGGGATCAGCGACTTCACCCGCTCGGGCTGGACCAGGCGCATGCCCCCGTTCGTCGACCGCCGCATGACGCAGTAGGTGCACCCGCGGTGGCAGCCGCGCTCGGGCTCGATCAGGAACATGTTCGCCAGCTCGGTGTGCGGCGTCCGGATCTGGGAGAAGGCCGGCAGCAGCGAGTCGTCGGCGGCGGCCACGGCGGGTGGCTTTTCGCCGTGAACCGGCGGCACGTAGAACCCGGGGCGGCTGGCCAGGTGGGCCAGCAGAGCGCCGCGCGACGCCGAGGTGCGGACGGCCTCGCAGAGCTCGACGATCGTCTCTTCTGCCTCGCCCAGCAGGATGACGTCGGCGTAGGGCGCGGCGGGGACGGGGTTCGAGAACGTGAGCGGCCCCCCGATGACGACCAGCGGAAACCGCTCGGCCCGAGCCAGCCGCTCTTCGGCCAGAAGCGGAATGCCGGCCATGTCGAGGCAATCGACCAGCCCGGCCAGCTCCAGCTCGTACGCCAGCGAGAACGCGACCACCGGGAAGTCGCCCACGGGGCGCGCGCTCTCGTAGGTTCGCAGCGGATCGCCGGCCACCCGGGCCGCCCGGGCGTCGTCCGGCAAAAAGGCGCGCTCGGCGGCGACCCCCTGCAGCCCGTTCAGCCGGCGATAGATCGTCTGGAATCCGAGCGACGACATCCCGACGGCGTACGGGCTGGGGTAGCAGAGCGCGAACGCCAGCTCGGCCTGCTTGAAGATGGTCCCGCGCTCGTCGGTCAGGCGGGCGTCGCGGATGTCATGAAAGGGAATCACCGGGGATCCCGCATCATACGGCCTCTGCGGGCGCCGTGCCCGTCGCGGTTGCCGCCATCTGGATCCGGTAGAGGCGGGCGTAGACGCCGCCGGCCGCGAGCAGCGCGTCGTGCGGCCCCTCCTCGACGACCCGCCCGTGGTGCAGGACCAGGATGCGGCTGGCGCGCCGCACCGTCGACAGGCGGTGGGCGATCACGATCGAGGTTCGCCCGCGCATCAGCTCGGCGATGCCGCGCTCGATGACCCGCTCGGTCTCCGGATCGACGCTGGCGGTCGCCTCATCCAGGATGAGGATCTCGGGGTCGCGGGCCAGCGCCCGCGCGAAGGCCACCAGCTGCCGCTCGCCGCCCGAGAAGTTGGCGCCGCGCTCGATGACCGGCGCGTCCAACCCCTGGGGCCGCGAGGCGATGACGCGATCGGCCCCCACGCGCCGGGCCGCGTCGAGGATCCGCGCATCGGTCAGGCCGGCGCTGCCAAGCGCGATGTTCTCGCGCAACGTGCCGGCGAACATGAAGACGTCCTGACTGACCACCACGATCCGCTGCCGCAGGGCGCGCGGGTCCAGCGACCGCACGTCGGCGCCGCCGACCCTGATGACGCCGTGCTGCACGTCGTACAGGCGGGGGAGCAGCTTGATGATGGTCGACTTGCCGGCCCCGGTGGCGCCCACGATGGCCACCGTCTCGCCGGCCGCCACCGACAGCGACACGTGGTCCAGCACCGGCCGGTCGGGGCGGTAACCGAAGGTCACGTCGTCGAGGCGGATCAACGGTGCGGCCGCGGTCGCCGGGGGCGCCGCCTGGGTGCCGCGGGGCGCGTCCGGTTCGGCGGTGTCCAGCAGCGCGAAGACCCGCTCGGCCGCCGCCATCGCCTGCTGCATGACGGTGTACTTCGTCGACAGGTCCCGGATGGGCGCGAAGAACTTGCCCAGGTACTCGACGAACGCGACCAGGATGCCGAAGGTCAGCGTGCCGCCGGCGATCCGGTTGCCGCCGTGCCACAGCAGGGCCGCCACCGCCACCGACCCGACCGCCTCCACGATCGCGTACAGCGCC
>CAZPUH010000199.1:0-9344 GCA_964589215.1 uncultured Myxococcales bacterium
TGAAGCTGCATGATCTTGCCCGACACGTGCGGCTCCAGCGCGCCGTAGTCGTAGGCCAGATCTGGGAGGGTGTACTTGGGCATGGGCGCGAATATGGCAACACTGCGTTCTTACGCAAGAGCTTTGTCGCATATCGGCGCACCCGAACGCCGGGGGAAAACCGGCGCCGAAGGCGCTGCACCCGGCAAAATACAGCCGTTTCGTAGGTGATCGCCCGATCGAGCGCGGCGGTCTCAGCGTGCCAGCAGCCGCTTTTCGCGGCGGAGGCGCTTGCGCAGGACCGCGGCGGCGCGGCGTTCGATCGTGGCCTGGGTCGGCTTGCGCCCCTTCATGGGCTCTTGCTCGCTGTGGTGCTCGACGAAGTCGCCGGGCTCGCAGCCGAGCTCGAACATCGTCACCTCGCGCTTGCCGCGCTCACCCAGGCGGAACGGCACGACCGCGGCGCCGATGCCCGCGCCCACATAAACGGCGCCGTTCGGGGAATCGTCGGGGGCGTGGTCGCGCGAGCCGTAAAGGCCGTGAACGTACTTGTGTCCGGCGACGATGCCGACGGCCAGCTCGTGAAGGCGCGCGAGCGTCACCTGACCGCCGTGCGTGTGGCCCGAGAGGACCAGCGGCACGCCGTAGCGCCACAGGCCGTCCGCCTCCTCGGCGATGTGAGAGACGCCGAGCAGCGGGATGTCCTTGCGCAGCCCCTTCACGGCCTCGTCGCGGCGCGCGTGACCCGTGTACGCGTCGTCGAGGCCGACCACCTGCAGCTGCTGCGAGCCCAGCGTGATGACGGTGTTGCGGTTGCGAAGCACCTCGGCGCCGCCGCGCTCGAGCGCGCGGCGGACCTCGTCGGCGCCGGACCAGTAGTCGTGGTTCCCCAGCACCGTGATGACGGGCGCCTGGAACAGGCGGATCACCTCGGTGAGCTGGTCCAGATACAGCTGGCTGTGGCAGACGAAGTCGCCCGAGATGACGATCAGGTCGGGCTTCTCCGCGTTCGTCATCTCGACGGCCGTGCGCTGCACCTCGAACGGGGTGATGCGCCCCACGTGCAGATCCGTCAGGTGCGCGATCCGCAGATGACTGAGCTGCCGCCCGTAGACGGCCGGCCCCGCGAAGCGCCGCAGCTGGATTCCGTAGCGGCGGGCATCTCGCGAGGGTCGCCAGTTCGCGTGCGCGCGGCGGGCGGCGAGGCGCGCCGACCAGGTCGGGTCGCCGGAGGACGCGTGTTGCGCCGAATCTGGCTTCGCGTCGCGCTGTGGAGGTTCCGGGGCAGGGGACGTGGGAGCCTTGCTCACGGTACAACCCAGTATAAGCGCGCGGCGGCGTACCGCAGCCTCAAAAACCAGTCTCCGGCAGAGCTCATTTCCCTACACCAGCTCGAGAAACGCGCGCGCGGCGTGGCTCAGGGTGCGGGCCTTTGCGTAAAGGAGGCGAACCTTCCGCTCGACGTGCAGCTCCTTGACGTGGATCTCCCGCAACGCGCCGCTCTCGACGTCCTGCCGGACGGCCATGCGGGGCAGGAACGCGACGCCGTCGCTGCTGGCGACCAGACGGCGGATGGTCTCCAGCGTGGGCATCTCCACGTCCATCCGCAGCGGGACCTTGTGCCGGCGGAACTCGCGCAGGACCAGCTCGCGGTACGGCGACACGACGTTGTGGGCCACGAACGTCTCGTCGCCCAGCTCGGCGATCGACACCGACCGGCGCCGCGCGAAGCGGTGCCTGGGCGAGACGACGAACGCCAGCGCGTCCGTGTAGATGACCTTCGTGACGAGGCGGTCATCGCCGGGGTCGTAGCTGGCGACCCCCAGCTCGAGGTCGCCCTCCAGCAGCTCGACCGGGATGCGGCTGGACTGGCTGCGCCGCACCTGCACCTTGATCTTCGGGAACTTGGCCCGGTAGCGCTGGATGTGCGGCAGCAGGTACAGCGTCGACGACTCGTTGGCCCCGATGACCAGCCGTCCGGCCGAGTTGTCGCGCAGCTCGGCCAGGGCGCTCGCCAGCTCGTTTTCGAGGTTGCGGAAGCGCCGCGCGAAGTCCAGGACGGTGCGGCCGGTGTCCGTGGGCACCAGGTCCTTGGCGGCGCGGTCGATCAGCTTGTCGCCCAGCTCGTTCTCTAGCCGCTGGATCGCCAGGGAGACGGCGGGCTGGGTACGGAACAGCTTCTCGGCCGCGCGCGAAAAGCTGCGCTCGGCCACGACCGTCTCGAATACTTCCAGGGCGTGCAGCTCCATGATCGCCGATGCTATCCATAAAGAACGCTTATCGATCCAACAACTTTTATAAATTTGCCAAATTCGCTGTCGCGACCCAAGGTTGAGTGATGTCTTCTTCGTCTCCGACGGTCCAACAGGTCCGCATCTTCGACACGACTCTCCGCGACGGCGAGCAGGCGCCGGGCTGCAGCATGAACATCCCCGAGAAGCTGCGGATGGCCCACAAGCTGGCGGAGCTGGGCGTGGACGTGCTGGAGGCGGGCTTTCCGATCGCGTCGGTGGGCGACTTCGAGGCCGTGCAGCAGGTCGGTCGCGAGGTGCCGGTGCGGGTGGCCGCGCTCGCGCGCGCGACGGCGCTGGACATCGAGCGCGCCGCCAAGGCGCTGGACGGGGCCAAGGTCGCGCCGCGCATCCACGTCTTTCTGGCGACCAGCGACATCCACCTCAAGTACAAGCTGAAGAAGACGCGGCAGCAGGTCCTGGACGAAGCGGCGGCGGCCGTGGCGCTGGCCCACAAGCACGTGGGCGACGTCGAGTTCTCCGCCGAGGACGGCGGGCGAACCCCGGCTGATTATCTGATCCAGGTCGCGAAGGCCGTCGTCGGGGCGGGCGCCTCGACGGTGAACATCCCCGACACCGTCGGGTACGCCATCCCCGAGGAGTACGGGGCACTGATCGGGCAGGTGGCGCGCGCGCTGGGCTCCTCGGCCATCGTCAGCGTCCACTGTCACAACGACCTGGGGCTGGCCGTCGCCAACTCGCTGGCGGCCGTCCAGAACGGCGCGCGCCAGGTCGAGTGCACGATCAACGGCATCGGCGAGCGCGCCGGCAACTGCTCGCTGGAAGAGATCGTCATGGTGCTGAAGACGCGCGGCGATCGGTTGCCGTACGTCACGGGCATCCGCACCGAGGAGCTGTTCCCGGCCAGCCAGCTGCTGACGGAGATCATCGGCGTCGGGGTGCAGCCGAACAAGGCGATCGTCGGGCGCAACGCCTTCGCGCACGAGGCGGGCATTCACCAGGACGGCTACCTCAAAGAGCGCACGACCTACGAGATCATCGAGCCGAAGACGGTCGGCGTCCCCGAGAGCCGGCTGGTGCTGGGCAAGCACAGCGGCCGTCACGCGCTGAAGGTCCGGGTCGGCGACCTGGGCCTGTCGCTGGACAAGGAGCAGCTGGACGAGCTCTACACCCGCTTCTCGGCCCTGTCCGACACCAAGAAGGGGATCACGGACGACGAGATCCGAGCCCTGGCGCAGGACGTCGTCGCGAAGATTGGCAGAAAAATAGCGTAATTTTGATTACTTAAACGACGCCTCAAAAACTTCGTAAATAGGCTAAAGCACTAGCATGCGGGCGACGATGTCCCGAGCATGCGGTCAAAGCGCCTCACGCACGCTCTGAGTGTCATCGTTCTAGCGGCGGGGCTCGAGGCCTGCGGGGGCCAATCGGTCGCTCCCAGTGAAGCCCCCATCGCGATCGCCGCCGTCACCGAGAACGCGCTGATGGCGAACTCGCTCATGGCGAATTCGCTGATGGCGAACTCGCTGATGGCCAACGCGCTGGTCGCCAATTCGCTGATGGCGAATTCGCTGATGGCGAACTCGCTGATGGCCAACGCGCTGGCCCCTGGCGGGCTGGCCGACCCCTCGGCCGTACAGTTCATGAAGTACCTCGTCTCCTGCGCGCTGGACTCGAAGCAGAGTGTGGACCTGACGCTGGGCGGCCAGGCCTATCACTTCCCTGGGTCGGTGGGGTTGGCTCCCCAGTGGGGGAAGGCCGGTGGGTCTTGTGACGGGTCCTGCCAGCGCTGGGTCAGCGCCTGCCTGCTGGCGCGCATCGACGCGGCGGGGGTCGAGCGCGAGATCTCGGTTCGCGGTCTGCACCCGGCGCTTCTTCCCAGCCGCAGCGAGATGGCCACCTACACGCAGCGCGAGGCCACGTACTTCGGGAACGTGTTCGTGCCCGGCCAGCCCCGGTTCGTCTGCCTGCCGCCCGGCGCGACCAGCGACGAGCGTGTCTGCGGAGATTCGCTCAGCAACTGCCCGATGACCGTGCTGGGCTCGTGCGCGACCGACTGCCTCTTCCAGGGGCTGTTCGGCGAGTACGACATCTGCAGCGACAGCGGCAAACGGCTGTCGGGCACCTCTTATCTCGAAAGTGCGACGGTCTTTCTGCCGAAGTCGACCATGTGATCGGACGATCGCACAGGAATCCTGGGAGGGCGTTGCTGTAAGGCAACGGTGAGCGAACGCGAACCATGCCCGACGACGTGCCGCCCGATAGGCGGCCCAGGAGGATTCCTTGACCTCCCGCGCCGAGGGCGCTGGGCAAAGTCCCGCCTCGTCGGTGCGAGTCCTCGCGGGCCGCTTCCAGCTGCTGGCGCAGGCCGGCGCCGGTGGGATGGGGGCCGTCTACCGCGCCCGGGACCTGATGTCCGGGGCCACAGTCGCCGTCAAGATCCTGGCGGGCCGCGACGTTCGGCTGGCCGACCGCTTCGATCAAGAGGCGACGATCATGGCGGGCCTCATTCACCCGACGATCGTGCGCTACATCAGCCACGGGGTGGCCGAGAACGGCGCCCGCTACATCGTGATGGAGTGGTTGGACGGCGAGGATCTGGCCAGCAAGCTGGATCGCGAGCTGCCGTCGATCGATCAGACGATCGCGATTGGCCGCCGCACCGCCGAGGCGCTGGCGCACGCCCACGCCAAAGGGGTCGTTCACCGGGACATCAAGCCCGGCAACCTGTTTCTGCCAGGCGGAGACATCGATCGCCTGAAGGTGCTGGATTTCGGCATCGCCCGGCTGACCAGCGGGGCGCGCAAGCTGACCCGCACGGGGTCGGTGATCGGGACGCCGGGCTACATGGCCCCGGAGCTCGTTCGCGGCGCGCGCGACATCAAGCCCAGCGCGGATGTCTTCTCGCTGGGATGCGTCCTGTTCCAGTGCCTCTCGGGCCGCCCGGTGTTCGAGGCCGAGGCGGTCACCGCGCTGCTCGCGAAGATCCTGTTGGTCGAGCCGCCGCGTGTCCGTGACGTCGCGCCGCACATCCCGCGGGAGATCGACGACGTGCTGGCCCGCATGCTGGCCAAGGACCCCGAGCAGCGCATCCCCGACGCCATCGCGGTCCTGGACGCGCTGAAGGACCTGGCGCCGGCTTACGACGACGGCAAGTCGCGGCCCGCCCGCGTTCCGCGCGCTTCGCCCACGGTGTCGCTGACCGCCAGCGAACGGCGCATCGCCTGCGTGGTCATCGCCGGCCCGTCCGCGACCGGCGAGAAGTTGTGGAGCGCGCCCTCGGCCACGCCCGAAGAGGTAGGCATCGCCGGACGCCTGCGGCGGCTCATGGCGATGGAAGAAGATCTGGTGCGCCAGTACGGCGCGCGGATTCACCCGCTGCCGGACGGGTCGGTGGTCGTGTCGCTGCCCGACTCCGAACGGGCCACCGACCAGGCCGCGCGGGCGGCGCGCTGCGCGCTGGCCATTCGCAGCATCCTGCCGGACGTGCCGCTGGTGGTGTCGACGGGACACGGGCGTTTCTCGACCTGGTCGGCGGTAGGCGACGTGATCGACAACGGTGCCCTGCTGCTCCGCGGAACCGCGCCGGGGGCGATTCGCCTGGACGACGTCGCGGCGGGGCTGCTGGACGCCCGGTTCGAGGTCTGGCGCGACGGGACGGCGGCTTACCTGCGCGCCGAGCGCGACGGGTTCGGCGTGCAGCGGCAGCTGCTGGGCAAGGCCACGCCGTTCGTCGGGCGCGGCCGCGAGATGTCGATGCTGACGAACCTGTACGCCGGCACGGTCGCCGAGTCGACGGCCACCGCGGTGCTGGTGGTCGGCACCGCGGGCGTCGGCAAGTCGCGCCTCCGGCAAGAGCTGATCGAGTGGGTCCAGCGCCAGCCCGAGCGGGCCGAGGTCTTCTTCGGCGGCGGCGACTCGGTGGGCGCGGGATCTCCGTTCGCGATGCTGGCGCGCATGATCCGGCGGGCAGCGGGCGTCCTGGACGGCGAGCCGCAGGAGACCCGGCGCGAAAAGCTGGCCGCCCGCATCGGCCAGCACGTTCCGCGCGAGATCCGGGAGCGCGTGACCGAATTCCTGGGCGAGATCGCCGACGTTCGGTTCGAAGACACGCAGCGCGAGGCGTTGCGGGCGGCGCGCGCGAATCCCCAGCTGATGGGCGACGGCATGCGCCGCGCGTTCGAGGACTGGCTGATGGCCGAGTGCGCGGCTCATCCCGTGCTGCTGGTGGTGGAGGACCTGCACTGGGGTGACCTCGGCACGGTGAGCTTCCTGGACAGCGCGCTCCGCAACCTGCACGACCAGCCGTTCATGGTGCTGGCGCTCGCGCGGCCGGAGGTGGAAGAGCGCTTTCCCGACCTCTGGGTGGCGCGCCACCGCCAGACCGTCCAGCTGGCCCCGCTGTCGCGCCGCGCGGCCGAGCAGCTGGTCAAGCAGGCGCTGCCTGGCGTCGCGGAGGACGTCGTGGGGCGCATCGTCGAGCGCGCCGACGGCAATGCGTTCTACCTGGAAGAGCTGATCCGCGCGATGGCGGCGGGGCGAACGAATGGCCTGCCCGACTCGGTGCTGGCCATGGTGCAGGCGCGCCTCGACGCGGAAGGCGCGAACGGCAAGCGGGTGCTGCGGGCGGCGGCGATCTTCGGCGAGCGGTTCTCGCGCGCCGGCATCGCGTCCCTGCTGGGCGCGCCGCCGGATGACGAGACGATCGTCGACGCGGTCGAGCGGCTGGCCAGCCACGAGCTGATCGCGCGCGCGGCGCAGCCCCTGCGGCAGGACGACGTCGAGTACGTGTTCGCGCACGCGCTGGTGCGCGAGGCGGCCTACGCGATGCTGACCGACGAGGATCGCCAGCTGGGTCACCGGCTAGCCGGCGCCTGGCTGGAGCAGGCGGGCGCCGGCGACGCGATGGTGCTGGCCGACCACTTCCGTCGGGGCGCCGAGCTGGCGCGCGCCGTCCCCTGGTACGAGCGCGCGGCCGCGCAGGCGCTGGCGGCCAACGACTTGGGCGCCGCCATCGAGCGAGCGCAGGCCGGCATCGACGGCGGCGCGGCGAGCGACACCCTGGGCCGGTTGCGTCTGGTCCAGGCCGAGAGCCACGTGTGGCGGGGCGAGCTGGCGCAAGCCGAGGCTCGCGCGCTGGAAGCGGCGGCCGCGTTGCCGTGGGGCGGGGCGGACTGGTTCCGGGCGCGCGGGCAGGCCATCATCGCCGCCGCCAAGCGGGGCAGCCTGGAGGTCGTCGAGGAGCAGGTCCGGCAGATCGAGGCGGTCACCGGCAGCGAGGATCCGGACGTGCGCAGCGCGCGGATCATCTGTCTGTCCTGGGCGGCCAGCTACCTCATCTTCGGCGCGCGGTACGCGGTGGCGGATCCGCTGATGGCGACCATCGGCAAGCTGGCCGAGGCCGACGCAGTGCTGGACCCCCAGGCGCTGGCGCTGTTGCAGCAGGTGCGCGCCGTGCGCGCGTCGTCGGCGGGCGATCTGGGGCGTTGCCTGAGCGGGCTCGAGGCGGCGCTGCAGGCGTTCGAGCAGGCCGGCGACGTGCGCAACGCTTGCACCGTCCGGACGAATCTCGGCCACGTCTATTGCGAGCTGGGGGACTTCCAGCGGGCCGAGGCGGCGCTGCGGCAAGCGTTGCTGGCCAGCGAGCGCATGGGGCTGCACGAGGTTTCGGCGGGGGTGCTGCACAACCTCGGCCGCGTGCTCGGGTTCGGCAAGGACGTGGGGGAGGCCGAGCGGCTCGAGCGGGCGGCCGTCGAGGCGTTCTGTCGGCAGGGCGAACGACGCATGGAGGGCGCCGCCCGGATCTATCTGGCGGACATTCTGACCACCGCCGGCGATCTGGACGGCGCGGCGCGCGAGGCGGGCGCTGCGGTCGAGACGCTGGCTGTGGCGCCGTCGCTGCAGGTGGCGGCGCTGGCGGCGCTGGCCCGCGCACGGCTGGCGGCCGGCGACGTGGGCGACGCCCTGGCGGCGGCGCGGCACGCGCATGAAGCGCTGGAGCGGCTGGGCGAGATCGAAGAGGGCGAGTCGGCGGTGCGCTGGACCTACGCGGAAGCGCTGCGCGCGGCAGGCGACGACGAGGCCGCGAACGCGGCGCTGCAGGTCGCGCGCCGCCGGCTCCTCGGCCACGCCGAGCGCATCGCCGACCTCGGCTGGCGCCAGCGCTTTCTGAACGAGGTGCCGATCAACGCGAAGATCCTCTCCGCCCCGCGCCCGCGAACCGGCACCACCGGATCCCACGCCGCCGCCTGACCCGTCCTCGTCCTCGGCCCTTTGAACTTTGGCCTCTCCCGATTATGCTGCGCGACGGTTCATGGCCACCGTCGACGTTCCGCTGAAGAGGGTGAAGTTCGGACACACCGCCCGCAAAGATGGCTGGTGGGTCATGCCGCTGACGACGTTCATCGTGTTTTCGTCGTTCATCGTCTACGTGACCTGGGCGCTGCTCCAGGGCGACAACTACTGGTACGGGAACTACCTCTCGCCGCTCTACTCGCCCGAGCTGTTCGGCGGGTCGCCGCACGCGGTGTTCGGTCCGTGGCGCTGGGCCTGGCTCCCCTTCGTCAAGTACTCGCCGGCGATGCTGATCCTCATCTTCCCGCTGGCGTTCCGCATGACCTGCTACTACTACCGCGGCGCGTACTACAAAGCGTTCTGGGCCGACCCGCCCGCCTGCGCCGTCGGCGAGCCGCGCAACGAGTACCGCGGCGAAGCGAAGTGGCCGCTGCTGATCCAGAACATGCACCGCTACGCGCTCTACTTCGCGCTGATCTTCATCGTCCTTCTGTCGATCGACGTCGTGAAGGGGTTCATGTTCAACGACCCCAAGACGGGCCACACGACCTTCGGGGTCGGGGTGGGCTCGCTGGTCCTGCTCATAAACGTCGTGTTGATCGGCGGCTACACGCTGGGCTGCCACTCGTTCCGCCACCTGGTCGGTGGCCTGTTCGACACGCTGTCGCGCCATCCTGTGCGCAAGAAGGCCTACGACTGCGCCAGCTGCCTCAACCGCCATCACCCCAAGTGGGCCTGGTGCAGCCTGGTGTGGGTGGCCCTGACCGACGTCTACATCCGGCTGTGCGCCATGGGCGTCATCGCCGACCCGAGGATCTT
>CAZPUH010000200.1:0-1765 GCA_964589215.1 uncultured Myxococcales bacterium
TGCCGCCATGGCCTTGGCCGTGGCGCTGGTCGGCCTATCCGCCTCGCGCGCGATGGCCGACGACCCCGTGCCCGACAAGACGGGCGCGTTCCAAACCACGCCGACGGCCTACACGGTGCCGGGCTACACCAAGCCCGACCCGGCGAAGGCGACGACCAAAGACCTGGCGGTCGCGGTCGACGCGGTGGCTCAGTCCGCGTCTCACTCGCTGTTCTCCGTGAACTTCGTCTGGACGCTGATCGCGGGCTTCCTCGTCATGTTCATGCAGGCGGGGTTCGCGATGGTCGAGACGGGCCTCATCCGGGCCAAGAACGCGTCGCACACCATCTCGATGAACTTCGCGGTTTACGCGCTGGGTATGCTGGGGTTCTTCGTCTGCGGCTTCGCCTTCATGTGCGGCGGCCTCAACGGAACGGCCATCGGCGGTCCGGCCTCGCTGGGCGGCGTTCCGACGCTGCACTCGATGTTGACCGTCGGCGGCGCCGTGAACGGCGATCACGGCTGGGGCCTCCTCGGCACCACCGGGTTCTTCCTGACGGGCAACGGCTACGACGCGGGCGCCATCGTGCTCTTCCTCTTCATGATGGTCTTCATGGACACGACGGCGACGATCGTCACCGGCGCGTGTGCCGAGCGGTGGAGCTTCAAGAGCTTCTTCATCTTCAGCATCATCGTCGGCGCGTTCATCTACCCGGTGTTCGGCTGCTGGGTGTGGGGCGGTGGCTGGCTCGCGCAGATGGGGTATCGCCTGGGCCTCGGCCACGGGGCGGTCGACTACGCCGGCTCGGGCGTCGTCCACTTGCAAGGTGGCGCGCTGGCGTTCATCACGGCCTTGTTGATCGGGCCGCGCATCGGCAAGTACGCGGCTGACGGCAAGGTGAACCCGATCCTGCCGCACGACATCCCGATGGTGCAGATCGGCACGTTCATCCTGGCCTTCGGCTGGTTCGGCTTCAACGCCGGCAGCTCGCTGGCCGGCGGCGACGGCCGCATCGGCATCGTGGCGACCAACACCATGATCGCCGGCATGTCGGCCACGTTCTTCGGCATCCTCTACATGTGGACGCGATACGGCAAGCCCGACCCGGCCATGATGTGCAACAGCTTGCTGGCCGGCCTGGTGGCCATCACCTCGCCCTGCGCGTTCGTCACGCCGGTGGGCGCCTTCATCATCGGCGCCGTCGCCGGCGTGCTGGTCGTCGTCAGCGTCTTCTTCTTCGACAAGATCAAGATCGACGACCCGGTCGGCGCGATCAGCGTCCACGGCGTGAACGGCGCCTGGGGGCTCATCGCCGTCGGCCTGTTCTCGGACGGCAGCTACGGCCAGGGCTGGAACGGCGTCGGCGCGACCGACTACCTGGGCGTGGCCGGCCGTGGCGTGACGGGCCTGTTCTACGGCGACTCGAAGCAGCTGGTCGCCCAGCTGATCGAGACCGGCGTGGGCATCGCCTGGAACGTGGTCGTCGGCGGCGTGGCCTTCTGGGTCATCGGCAAGGTGCTCGGGTCGAACCGCGTGCCGGCCGCCGTCGAGATCGCCGGTCTGGACGTGCCGGAGATGGGCCTGCCGGGTTACCCGGAGTTCATCCCGACCCGCGCCCCGGAAGACGTGCCGCCGTCCGAGGTCGCCGCCGCCAAGTCGTCGGTGCCCGCGCTGGCCATCACCAGCGGGACCTAGTCGGCAGTCACTGAACCTGACACTCTGAATCACGATTCCGGGACCCGGCGCAATGGTGCGTCGGGTCCCGGACCTCCTTATGATCAAGAA
>CAZPUH010000201.1:0-1914 GCA_964589215.1 uncultured Myxococcales bacterium
GCGGGCGCCGGCGCCGCGGACGGCAACGGCGTGACCGGAGGCGGGGGCGGCGCGGCGGGCGGCTCCGTGGTGGCCGCCTTCGACGCGTCTTCCAGGTCACGGATGTGCTTTTCGGCGATTGCGCGGCTGGGCGCGTTCGGCGCCGCGTCGTTCAGGAACCGCCGGTAGAACTTGATCGCCTCGGCGGAGTGGCCCATCAGGCGGTGGCACTGGGCGATGTTGAACAGGAAGCTCGCGTCGGGCTTCGCCAGGTACGCCTCTTCGTACTCGGCGATCGCGTTCGGATACTTCTCGAGCTTGTAGTACGCGTCCGCCTGTCGCGCGTGTTCGCGCGCGGACTCGGTGCGCGCGTCCGCCGCCGCGGCCGGCGGGCTGCTGGCCGCGAGGATCGCCAGCACGACGACACTCACGGCGAATGGTCTTTGCACTGGGGCGATCGTAAGGAGCTTGACCGCCCGAAGTCAATCAAGCGGTAGACTGCGCCCCTGATGCGCGGCGGGGAGGCGCAGGTGGCAGGCGACGACGGAACGCGCGAGCGACAGCGCGTGCTGCTGCTGTGCGCCGGCGCCGTGTTGATCCTGGCGCCCACCGACCCGCTGTCGCTGGGGCGCTTCTCCTGGCGACCGCTGGCCGTGCGCGTGGCCTGGTCGCTGTTCATCGCGATCACCGCCGCCAGCCTGCGCGGCGCCGACGCCAAGCGGACGCGGGACATGATGCTGGCGCTGGCGGTGCTGTCCGCGGCGCTCTGCACGGCGCTGGCGGCGCTGACGGGCGGCACGGGCAGCTCGCTGTTCCAGGTGATGCTCGCGCTGCCGGTCGTCATCGCCCTGGTGATCCAGGACCAGCCCAGCGCCACGATCGCGGCCGGCGTCACCCTGCTGGGCGGTGGGCTGGGGATCCTGATCGCCACCGGCGCCACGCTGATCGCCTGCTGGAACTGGACGGCGCAGGCGGTGGTGTTCACGTCGGTGGCCGCCTACGCGTCGGGCGTCTACGGCCGGCTGCACGCGCGCGAGGCGGCGGCGCGCCGGGCGACCGCCGAAGCGGCGGCCCGCGCGCGCGCCTCGGAGGCGGCCCTCGCCGCGCGCGACGAATTCCTCGCCATCGCCGCGCACGAGCTGCGCACGCCGCTGACGTCGATGCTGCTGCAGATCGAGGCGGTCGAGCGTGGCGTCACGACCGGCAGCGGCCCGGTCAGCGAACACATCGGGATCCTGGGCTTGGGCCGGCAGGCGCGGCGGCTGTCCGGCCTCATCGACGGCATGCTGGACGTCAGCCGCCTCACCGCCGGCCGGCTGGAGCTGGTGTTCGAGAAGGTGGACCTGGCGGCGCTGGTGCGCGACGCCGCGCAACGCTTCACCGCCGACGCGGCGGCCGCGAAGTGCACGATGAAGCTGGATCTGCCCGAACCCCTGGTCGGCACCTGGGACGAGGCGCGCCTGGATCAGATCGTCACCAACCTGATCGGCAACGCCATCAAGTACGGCGCCGGCGGCGTCATCGAGATCGAGGGGCGGGGCGAGGCCGACAGCGTGCGGCTGACCGTGCGCGACCACGGAATCGGCATCTCGGCGACCGACCAGCAGCGGATCTTTCACCGGTTCGAGCGCGCCAGCGGCCAGCGCCAGCACCCCGGGCTGGGGCTGGGGCTCTGGATCACCAGCGAGCTGTGCAAGGCCCTGGGCGGCCGCATCACGGTGGCCAGCGCCCTGGGAGCGGGCGCCGCCTTCACGGTTACCTTGCCGCGCAGCTCGCCCGAGTCCCAGGCGGCACAGAAACCGAGGCTCCCCAGCGTGACGCCGTTCGGGGGACGTTGACCGCGCGGGATCATTTGCGATAGTTCGCGGCGATGCCGTCGCTGAACCTCGCGAGCTATCCGCTGGAACGTCTGGCCGACCAGGTCGGGACGCCCTT
>CAZPUH010000202.1:0-17972 GCA_964589215.1 uncultured Myxococcales bacterium
CGGGACGAACAGCGGTTTGCGTCAGTGGACGCGCTGGTCGCACAAATTGCCGCAGACGTCGCCCGCGTCCGCGCGTTAATGTCGTAGCGTGTTCGAGACCGAGACGATGGCGGAGCTGTGCGCCCGCCAGGGCCTGCTCGATCAGGCGATCGACATCTTCCGGCGCCTGGCCGAGATCGCGGGCGACCCGGCGCAGCGCCTGCGGTACGAGACCCGCATCTCGGAGCTGGCGCGCGATCCGTCGCTGCAATCCCTGGAGACGCCCGGGCTGCGGGTCCGCCAGGCGGATGGTCACGTCGAGATCGAGTGGCGACTGCCGCCCGATTTGACCGCGCCCACCCTGCAGGTGCTGTTTCTGCGCCGCGGGTCGGACGGCATCCAGAGCGACGCCCGCAGCGTGCCGCTGCCCACGACGCAAGGGCGCATGACGTTCCCGGCGGACGGGCTGGCCAGCGTGCGGGCCGCCGCCGGCCGGCAGCAGGAAGCTCGGTTCGTGCCGCTCGTGCGCTTCCCCGACCGGCTCGGTTAGCCGGCGGAACCGCGCCCGCGGCCGATGGGTCGTGATATAGAAACCCGATGTTCACGGGAGTCATTACCGCGCTGGTGACGCCGTTCCGCGGCGACGCGGTCGACGAAGAGGCCCTCCGCCGTCTGGTCGACGAGCAGATCGCCGCCGGCATCGACGGACTGGTCCCCGTCGGCACGACCGGCGAGTCACCGACCGTCACCGTCGAAGAGCACATCCGGGTCATCGAGATCGTCGTCCAGGCGGCGAAGAAGCGCGTGCCGGTGGTGGCCGGCACGGGATCGAATTCGACGCGCGAGACGATCGAGCTCTCCGCCGCCGCCCGCAAGGTCGGCGCGGACGGCCTGCTGCTGGTCACGCCCTATTACAACCGCCCCGGGCAAGAGCACCTTTACCGCCACTTCGAGGCGGTCATCGACGCCGTTCCGCTGCCGGTCGTGCTTTACAACGTCCCCTCCCGCACCGCGTGCGATCTGCTCCCCGACACGGTCGCGCGGCTCGCCGAGCTGCCCCAGGTCGTCGGCATCAAGGAAGCGACGGGCTCGATCACGCGCGCCGCGCAGATCCTGGCGCGGGTCGGCGATCGCCTGGCGGTGCTGTCGGGCGACGACGCGGTCACGGTGCCCCTGTACGCGATCGGCGGCAAGGGCGTCATCTCCGTGGTCAGCAACGTCGCCCCGGCCGCGATGGCGGGCATGTGGGACGCGGCGGCGGCGGGCGACTGGAAGAAGGCCCGCGAGCTGTACTTCAAGATGCTGCCGCTGGCCGAGGGGCTCTTCGTCGAGACCAACCCGATCCCCGTCAAGGCGGCGCTGGCGATGATGGGGCGGATCAGCGACGAGATCCGGTCGCCGCTGTATCCGCTGGCGGCGCAGCACCAGGAAAAGCTGCGCGGCCAGCTGCGCGACGCCGGCCTGCTGTGAGTCGGGTCGTCCGCATCGCCGTGCTGGGCGCCGACGGGCGCATGGGGCGGGCCCTCACGCGGGCGACCGCCGCGGCAGGCGCCGATGCCAAGCTGACCGCCGCCTGCGAGCGCGCCGGCCACGCAGCCGTGGGCAAGGACGCCGGCGTGCTGGCCGGCGGTGAATCGCTGGGCGTCGCCGTCGCCGGCGCGCTGCCGTCCAAGGGCGCCGCGGACGTCTGGATCGACTTCACGAGCCCCCAGTTCACCGAGACCGTCTGCAAGGCCGCCGTCGCGGCGGAAGCGGCCCTGGTCGTGGGGACGACCGGCCTCGCGCCGGAAGCGCGGGCCGCGATCGAAGCGGCCAGCGGCAAGGTCCCCGTCGTTTACGCCACGAACTACTCGGTGGGCATCAACGTGTTGCGCTCGGTGGTGGCGGAAGCCGCCCGGGCGCTGGGTCCCGCCTACGACATCGAGATCGTCGAGACCCACCACCGCGCCAAGCGCGACGCCCCATCGGGCACGGCCTTGACGCTGGCGGAGGCGGTGGCGGCGGCGACCGGGCGCCAGCTGGACGCGGCCGCCCGCTACGCGCGCCACGGAGATGTCGGGCCGCGGACGGCCGGCGAAATCGGCCTTCAAGCCGTGCGGGGCGGCGACGTGATCGGGGATCACACGGTGTTCTTCCTGGGAAACGGCGACCGCCTGGAGATCACCCATCGGGCGACCACCCGCGACACGTTCGCGGTCGGGGCGGTTCGCGCGGCCGTCTGGCTGGTGGGGCGACCCCCGGGCATGTACGACATGCGCGCCGTGCTCGGCCTGGCGTAGAATCGAAGCGTGCCCCCCGGGCGCAGGACAGCGACGGACTTCGCGCGTCTCGCCACCGAGGCGACGCACCCGCGTGCCGCCAAGCTGGACACGCTGCCCCCGGAGGCGATCGCCGAGCTGATGCTGAGCGAGGAGGCCCGGGCCGTGAAGTCCGCCCAGGCCCGCGCGCCGGAGATCGGCCGGGCCGCGCAGCTCTGCGCCGATCGCCTGGCTGCCGGCGGGCGGCTGGTGTACGTGGGCGCGGGCACCTCCGGCCGGCTGGCGACGCTGGACGCCGTCGAGTGTGTGCCGACCTTCGGGGTCCCGCCGTCGCGGCTGGTCCCGATCGTGGCCGGCGGACCGGCCGCGCTCACGAAGTCGATCGAGGGCGCCGAAGACAACGTGCGCGACGCCGAACAGCGGATGCGCCGCGCGGCGGTCGGCCCGATGGACGCCGTCATTGGCGTGGCGGCGTCCGGCGTGACGCCGTTCGTGCGCGCGGCGCTGGACTACGCACGGTTTCGGCGCGCGGCCACCGTCTTCGTCACCTGCGCCGCCCCACCTGTCGATTCGACGGCCGACGTCGTGGTGGCGCTGGACACCGGGCCCGAGGTCATCGCCGGCTCGACCCGGCTGAAGGCGGGGACGGCCACCAAGATCGCGCTGAACGCCATCTCGACGGCGGCCTTCGTGATGCTGGGCAAGACGTACGCCGGCCTGATGGTCGACGTGCGGCCGACCAACGCCAAGCTGTGGGCGCGGGCCATTCGCATCGTGCGGGCGCTGTCGGGCGTCGACGAGGCCGCCGCGCGACGGCTGATCGAGAAGGCGGGCGGCCGCGCCAAGGTCGCGCTGGTCATGCACCATACGGGGGTATCGGCGGCCAAGGCGCGCGAGTTGCTGGTCACGCACAAGGGTTCGCTGCGGGCCATCGTCGGCGACCTGCCACTTCACCCGCTCGAGGAACGGTGAACGGGCCGGTGGGCCCGCTCGAGCGGCTGGCCGCCGCGCGCGCCCGCCGCGAGCGCCTGGTGATCGGCCTTCTTTCCGGCACCAGCGCCGACGGCACGGACGCCGCCCTGTGCGCCGTGGAAGGCTTCGACGAGAGCACGCGGTTGACGATGCGCTCGTTCGTCAGCACCCCCTTCCCTCGCCCGCTGCGGGAACGGATCTTCCGCGTGTCCGAGGCCGACGCCTCCGAGCTGTGCGATCTCGACGTGTTGCTGGCGCACGCGTTCGCCGACGCCGCGCACGCCGCGTGCGCCGCCGCGGGCGTGCGCATCGAGGACGTCGACCTCATCGGCTCGCACGGGCAGACCGCCGTTCACCACCCGCGGTCGGCCGGCCGGCTGGGGGCGACCCTGCAGATCGGGGAAGCGGCCGTCATCGCGGAGCGCACCGGCTGCCCGGTCATCAGCGACTTCCGCGTCCGCGACGTCGCCGCCGGCGGCGAAGGCGCGCCGCTGGTGCCGCTGGTCGACCACCTGCTGTTCCGGGCGCCCGGCCGCCGCCGCGCCCTGCAGAACATCGGCGGCATCGCCAACGTGACGCTGGTGGGCGAGCGGCTGGCCGATCTGGTGGCGTTCGACAACGGCCCCGGCAACATGCCCCTCGACACCGTGGCGCGCGCGGCGTCCGCGGGCGCCGAGAGCTTCGACCGCGACGGCGCCCGGGCAGCGCGCGGCCACGTCGACAGCGAGCTCCTGGCCGAGCTGCACCGACACCCGTACCTGGCGCGCCCGATTCCGAAGAGCACCGGCCGCGAGGACTTCGGCAAGGAGTTCGTCTATCCCCTCATCGCCCGGCTGGCCGACCGGAAGGACGACCTGCTGGCCACCCTGACCCGCTTTTCGGCCGAGGCCATCGCGCGCAGCTACCGCGAGATGCTGCCCGCGATGCCCGACGAAGTGTTCGTCTCGGGCGGCGGGGCCCTGAACCCGACCCTGATGCAGCACCTGTCCGAGCTGCTGGCCCCCATCCCGGTCGCCAGCACCGCCGCCCTGGGCGTGAACCCGGAGGCCAAGGAAGCCATCGCCTTCGCCGTCCTGGCCAACCAGACCCTCTTCGGCGCCCCCGGCAACGTCCCCGCCGTCACCGGAGCGGCGGGCCCCCGGGTCCTCGGGAAACTGTCTTTTTAGATAGGAACCCTCGAAGGGTTCCTGCGACTTCCCGCGACGGGCTCGGTCGGGCAAAGCCCGACCTCCCCCACGCGTTCAGAGGTGCCGCCCGGATTTGAACCGGGGAATAAGGGTTTTGCAGACCCTTGCCTTACCACTTGGCCACGGCACCGAAAACGCCGGATTCATACCACAGGATCGGACCCGGAATCCGCCATGATCCGCGAGAACCGGGCGAGATGGGCC
This sequence comes from uncultured Myxococcales bacterium, assembly GCA_964589215.1. GTDB lineage: Bacteria > Myxococcota_A > Polyangia > Fen-1088 > Fen-1088 > JADGRB01. Next base: position 4,601 of record CAZPUH010000202.1, read on the forward strand.
ATGTTAGGCTCATTCCATGAGAAGCCCCCTGTCTTACCGGTCGCTCGTGCCTTTTTGCTTTTCGGTGCTGCTCCTCGGCGCCTGCTCCAGCGGGAACGGCGGCAGCGGTAGCGGCGGTCAGACCGGCACCGGCACCGGGGGCAAAGGCGTCTCCTCGACGGGCGGAACGACCGGCACGGGCGGCACCCCCGGCACGGGCGGCACGGCCAACACGGGCGGCTCCACGGGCTCCGGGGGCGTCAGCGCAACCGGCGGGACCACGGGGGCAGGCGGGACCACCGGCACCGGCGGAACGGGGACAGGCACCGGCGGTTCGGCGACGGGCGGAGCCGGCGGCCGGGGTTCGGGCGCGGCTGGCGGCACGGGAACCGGCGGCGGGGGCTCCAGCGGCGCGGCTTACACCTGCCCGACGGGTGTGACGACGCCGACCTCGCTGCCGTCCGGCAGTGGCGCCACCAAGATTGCCGGCGCGCCGCCGAACGACTCTTTCAACAACAACGGCAATGACTTCACGAACGTCGAGGGTCCGGTTTGGATCGGGAACGCTCTCTACTTTTCGGAGATGACCGGCAACCCCAACCCGCCGCCGTCGCGCATCCTGAAGATTGACGCCAGCGACGTCGTGACCCCCTTCTTCCCGGCGGCCGGAATGACCGGCGACTCGGGTTCGAACGGGTTGGCCGTCGACGGTCAGGGCCGCCTCATCAGCGCCAATCACGGCATCGGCGGAATCCTCGCCTTCGACGTGCAGACCGGCATGAAGGTGAACCCGCCGATCATCAGCAGCTACAACGGCAAGCGCTTCAACTCACCGAACGATCTCACCATCCGCAACGACGGAACGATCTACTTCAGCGACCCGTCCTTCCAGGCCGGGAACCCGCACCCTCAGAGCACGACCGGCGTCTACATGGTCCCCCCCGGCTCGTCGACGGCGACCGAGCTCCTGTCGAACCTGAGCAACCCGAACGGCGTCGCCCTCTCGCTGGACCAGAAGACGCTCTACGTGGGCCACGGCGGCGGCGTCTACTCGTACCCTGTGAACGCCGACGGGACCATCGGCTCCACCGCCACCCACGTCGACCCGGCCAATTTGGATAATAACGCGACCGACGGCATGACCGTCGACTGCGCCGGCGACCTCTACGTCGTCCGCGTGAACCAGCACGACGTCGACGTCGTCAGCTTCGGCAGCAACCCCGGCGGCGCCGGCACCCACGTCGGCACCATCGGCAACATCCCCAACGCCGGCCAACTCACCAACATCGCCTTCGGCGGCACCGACCACAAAACCCTCTACTTCACCGCCCAAGGCAGCGGCGCCCAGCGCGGCGTCTTCAAGCTGGCGATGCCCATCCCGGGCATGCCGTACTGATTGGGTCCTGATCGCCGTCCGCCCACTGACCTCAGGGCCCCGAGCCACTGGTCGAGCGGGCGCCTAGGTCCAGCGCCAGCACCGCATCGGGCCTGGCTTTGGGAACGACGACGGCTGTGGGGCGGCGATGTCGCCCACTTGATGACCGCCGAGATCACGGCGTCGCCGCAAACCACCGGCGTCATCAATCGGGCAGCATCGCTTTCACAGCAGAACGGCTCACCAAAGTCGACGCGATAGACGTAGGTGCCGCTCGACTCACGGCAGCTTCCGCCGACGTAATCATCTTCGCGCTCGGAGGTGCCCGTACAAACGACCGTCTTTCCCTGCGAGACCAGAATCTCAGGAGCGCGGCCGCGTAGCGGCTGGCGACTGGCACCGATGGGAGTTTGCGCGACATCGGTGGTCTTGCCGCCCGGGTCCAACCTGTACACCCGGTCGTGGGTCACCACTCCGACCCTGCCGTCCAGCGACGTAAACCTCATCGCCCCGAAATCGGTCGGGATTGTCCAGCGCATCGCCGCTCCCGAGTCGTCGGGGAGTTGCACAGCTGTCCAGGCCGGGTCGCCGATAGCGAAAATCTCGCCATCGACGCTTCGCCACAAACGCAGCACGCCCTTCGCAACCGGCCATGGCCGCCATTGGTCGTGCTCTAGAACAGCGAGCCCGAGATCCGACGTCCAACCGACCAAACCGCCGTTCTTGAAGCACTCCGCCCCGGTGACCTCGAGCGGCTGCGCACGCGTGGCGTTCGAGGACCCGAACAGAAGGAGTGCTACTAGAACGACGCGTCTATTCACCGGATCAATTCCTCCCACACAACCTCGTCCATGCCTTCAGCCGGGTCATACCGGTTCGAGTCGGAGTTCACCTCGACTCTTCGCGGTAACCGGCGGTCAGTCGGCGATCGTTTGCGCTACCAGCCGCTGACTTGAACGGGGCTGGACGAGGTCGCCGTCCCGTTCCCGAGCTCCCCAAAGTCGCCGCGGCCCCAGCACCACACAGATCCGTTCGACATCACGACGCACGTATGGTCGGCTCCCGCTGCCACTGATGTGGCCTGGAGGCCCACCGGGAGTCCGGTGACCTGGACCGGTTTGACCGAAAACGCGTCCTGCATCATGACGCCATTCCCCAGCTGCCCATAAGTCTCATTTCCCCAGCACCACACCGTGCCATTCGTGAGGAGCGCACACGAATGGTACACCCCGGCCGTGATTGCCTTGGCACCGGATGGAAGGCCTTGCACTGTAACGGCTGACGTCGACTGAGCGCTGTCGGCAACCGCGGTGCTTCCGAGAGTTCCGTAGATATTCCAGCCCCAACAGCTCACCGAGCCACCCGAGATAATTGCGCAGCCATGGAAACCCATGGTTGCCACCGCCGTCGTTGGACTTCCGCCATTTCCCACGCCGATTACAACCTGAGGCGTCGAAACGGCCCCGTCCGTCGGCATCGTCGCACTGCCGACCTGCCCCTCGTCGTCCTCTCCCCAGCAGTACGTCAGACCGCCGGCGACTGCGCACATCACCTGTTCGCCGCCCGCAATGCTGGACACCGACGTGAGACTACTGACTGCACCGGGCGGTTGCGCACCTGACGAGCCGCTCGTTCCCCTGCCCAGGTTCCCCCAGATGTTCAGGCCCCAGCACCATACCGCGCCCGTGGACGAGACCAGAGCGCAGGAGAAATCCGGGCTCGCGGTGATGGCAGTCGCCGAGCCCGGCAACCCCGGAACCGTCAATGGTGTCGCGGAACTCTCATTGGTGGCGGACACTGAGCTGCCCAGCTGACCTGAAGAGTCGAGACCCCAACATTGAACGGTCCCATTACTCAGAAGCGCGCATTTGTGTTCGGCGGCGTTGCCCGCAATTGCTTTGACGCTTCCAGCAAAACCTGTCACGGCAACGGGAGAGCTCGTCGACACCGCCGGCCCGTTCACCCCTAGCTGACCGAATTCGTTGCGGCCCCAGCAGCGCACGGATCCGTCAGCGAGCAGGGCGCAGCTGTGTTGGGCCCCGCAGACTACTTGCGATGCGTCAGGTACGCAGACGCCCGATTCACAATAGTGGTCCGGCTCGCAGTCGGAGTCCGAGGCGCAACTAGTCCGGCAAGCCGAACCGGAGCAGACGAACCCGCCGGCGCAGCTCGTCGCAGGAGGTGTGACGCAAGTTCCGGCGCTGCATGTCCCTTTGTCGACGAACCTGTCAGCAGAGCAGGACGCCGTGCCGCAAGAGGTCGTCGGGTAGCTGCAGACTCCTCCGCCCCCACACGACCCAGCGCAGGAAGTACCGCTGCCGGCGCAAGACGGATGTCCCGTGTGCGGCGAGCTCGCGGCAGCCAAATTCGTGCACGTGCCCAGATGTCCGGCCACATCGCACGCGACACACGAGCCAGTGCATGCGGTATCGCAGCACACGCCGTCCGGAGAACAGGTGGTCCCTGAGACGCAGCCCCCCGCAACCGTGTTGCAGGTTTGCCCTTGTTTGCTCTTGCACGCCCCCGATGAGTCACATGTTCCGGCGCATCGTCCATTCGGATCGTCCATGCTCTTGGCCGCAACGCACGAATGAGTTCCCGTATCGCATTTCATGCATGAACCCGTGCAGTCGCTGCTGTTGCAGCACGCCGTTGTTGGAATACACGTAGTCGTGGAACCGACCGTGCAGGATTTGGTCGAACCTGTGCAGGCGTAATTGCACGTGTGCGCTGTCGTATCGCACGTGCCGGTCTGGCCACCGGCGTTGGGGGGACAATCGGTGTTGGTGCAGCAACCGGTCGATGCGACACAAATTCCTGCGGCCTGGCATTTCTTCGGTGTCGATCCGCCACACGTAAAGTCGCACGTCGCACCGTCGCACGTGGGTGTGCCACCCGCGGGCGCCCCGCAAGCATCACATCGGCTGCCGCAAGTCTGCACCGACTTGTTGTCCGAGCACACGCCCGCGCATAGATGTTGCGTCTGCGCACACCCGGTGAAGGGCGCGCCACCAACTCCGGACGAGCCGCCGATGCCTGCAGTTCCTCCAGTCCCCGCTCGTCCGCCTGCCCCTCCGGCGGCCCCGACGCCGCCAACGCCGGCTCCGCCCCCACCGGGCCCGGCGCCACCCGAACCGACGTTGCCAGCTGTCGCTCCGGCGAAACCGCTGCCGGCCGCCCCTAGCCCTGCGGTACCGGCGCTTCCTGCCCTGCCTCCGACGCCGTTCTTACCGGCGCCCCCACCAGTTGCTCCGCTGGGCGCGCCGCCCGTTCCCCCGTCGGCGTCATAGACTGTTCGGGTGGGACATCCGACGATCAGTGGAAGAAATAGGAGAGCCCAGGTGAGTCTCGTTGCGTCCATATGGCCTCTTCGGCCGCCACGATAATTTGTTGCCTCGCGCGTAGCCAGCGCAGTATTCGGCAAAAAACCGCCCGCTCCATCGTCGCCGACGGGGCGGGCGCAAGGTCACGTCGCTCTCACGCGCCTTCTCGGCGCCCCGATCACAACGGGTAGAAGTTTCCGCTCAACGTGAGTGCGCTGAGAAGCCCAACCGTTGCATTGAAGTAGGTATATGCAATCTTGCCGCCCGAATCCTTGATGAGGGAGGCCGGGCTATAAGACGCGTCGAGCAGGAACTGCCAAGCCGCTGCGGCGAACGCTGCGTTGCCCGCGGCCATGGCACCCACGCCCGCCGTCCCGATGATCGACATGGAGTTCGGCTGTGCGTCCCCGTTGGGCGTACCACCAAGCGTATAGATATCGACGATCCGTCCGATCCCGCCAGCCGCGAGCCCGGAGAAGAACGTCGCGTTGTTTTGCAGGAACGTCTTGCCGCTCGTGGCGCTGTTCCAGCAGGCGTCGATTCCGTAACGCCACGGCACGCGGTGAGCGTCGTACTGGTACACAGAGTCATCCGCGCCACCGTTGCTGCTAACCGTCGAGCAGTTCGACCCGCACCACGCCGGAACCAAGCCGGCTTTCGACGCCTTTCCTGCGATCGAGCTCAGCGCCGTGTAGACATTTGTCGCCACGGTATTCCACCCGTGACCGCTGTCGACGGTGGCGAAGGCCTTATAGAAGGCCGGCGCGAAGTAGGAAGGGTTCGTCGGGCTGGAGCTAGTCGTGGCGTAGTTGCTCCCACCCGTCGGCAACATCGAGGACTTGTCGATGTCGTGGGCCCAGATGTCACCGATGACAGTGGCCGCGTCAGATGCGTAAGTTCCACCCCACAGCTTGCCCGCCTGGAGCAACGCGAAAGCGATATCTTCGTCGGCGTCAGTCGCCGACCCGCCTGAGGCCGAACAGCTGCCGCCACCAGCCGGGATGCACCAGTTCATGAGGATGGTGGTGCCGCTGGCGCGTCGGCTCGAGTCCTTACCGTACGCCCAAAGCTGGTCGAAGAGCATCTTGTCGCCGACATATACGGCGATGAGCATCCCGTAACCAATCCCCTCCGAAACGGTGTCGTTGCCGTTCTCTGGACGAATGATGCGCGTCGGGCCGGAAGCGACGAAGGTGCTCTTCCACTGGTTGTACATCGGGATCAGGTATTTACCGGCCGCACCTGGCGGCTTCGTGCAGCCCGCGTAGGTCTTGTCGGCGAACATGGTCGTCCCGCCGTTGTTCAGCTTCCCGAGCCCGTCGTCCCCTTTGTAGAGAGTGACGTCGTCGACCCAGAGGTCGTAGTTCAGGCTGGAGGACGAGGTGTAGGGCTGGACGGCGAACTGGGGATAGATGCCGAACTGCAAGCCCAGGGCGTTTTTCGCGTCCCACGGCGGAGCCTGGCAGATCACGGACGCGTTCGAGCAGTCCGACTCCGTCAGGTTCGGGAGGTACCGCGGCGCGAGCGTGGCGAAGGGGATGAACACCTTCTGCCAGGTGCCCATGATGCCCGTGATCAGCTGGCCGCGGGTGTTGTACTGATCGACGCCGGTGTACTTGGCGGTGCCGTCCGGAGCGGGGACGTTCTCGGTGTCCTGGAGCTCGAACCACACCGGGGGCGCGGTGCCGCTGCCCGACTTGATGTTGAACGAGATGCCGTCGTAGGCGCTCACGTCGTAGGCGCTGCGGGTCTTGGACGTCGACCCAGAAGCGGGCGGCGGCAGGACCGCGTTGAACGAAGCGCCGAAACCGACGTACGCGCTGGTGCCCGTGTGCCCCGTGCCCGTCGAGTGAACGGCAAACATGTCGCACATGTCGCCCGTGGGAGCGCCACCGGTCACCGCCGCGGCAGCCGCCGGAGCGGTGGTGCCTGCGGCCGGCGTTTGCGTGCCCGTGGTGTCGCCGAAGGCCGACCACCAGCCCTGGCGGCCACCCTGCATCACGTTCTGGTTCGTGCCCTCTTCGAAGTCGGCGATCACGTCGCCGCTGGCGGGGGCGCCGCAGGCGCGGTTGCCGCTGTTGCCAGCCAGGCCGGTGCTGGAGCCGCCGGTGCCGGTGCCCGAGCCGCCGTTGCCGCTGCTGGAGCCGCCGGTGCCGGTGCCCGAGCCGCCGTTGCCGCTGCCGTTCGAGCCGCCCGTGTGGGAGCCGCCGGCGCCCGTGTTCGAGCCGCCCTGGCCGGTGCCGACGGAGCCGCCGTTGCCGCTGCCATTCGAGCCGCCGTTCCCGCTGCCGTTCGAACCGCCGTTGCCGCTGCCGTTCGAGCCGCCGCGCGCGCCGTTCGAACCGCCGTTTCCGCTGCTGGTGCTACCGCCATTTCCGTTCGAACCGCCGCTACCACCGCCACTGGCGGGTTGGGCGCAGCCGGCCATGACGAGCTGCGAAAGCGCGAATGTCGCGCACAGACCTTGGACAAGAGAGGCTCGGCGCTGCATGAAGGGCTCCTTTTTCAACGTCTATAAGTGGACGCCGGCGAACTGCAGGGGCGGCGTCCGGCGGGAGGGGAGCGCCCTTCCCACCAGTCGGGCAACGAGGCCGGCCATCCTACACCTACCCTCACGTATGCCAAGGCTTTTTAGCCCTCGTTCGTGGCGCCCGAGGCCTCACCGCCGTGGGGAATTTCCGGGATCCGCTGTTGACCCCGATGCAACGTGACGGGACCTCGGGGCAACAGCTTTGGGGAACATCGGCGCCCGGCCGGTGGGCCAAGTCACTGGAATCTTTAAGCCTGGCAATTTATGTTAGTTAGCATACGCCTTGCAACTAGGGTTATCACGATGACTTCCCTGGCTGGTTGCAGGAAACTGAGCTTCCTCACTGCGGGCGTCGGCGCCACGCTCGCCCTCTCCGCCCTCGGATGTGCGGAACAGGGGACGGACTTCGGAACGACCGAGCTGGTCGGCGCCCTCGACACGACCAACGGGCTCAGAAGTGTGAACGGGCTCCGGACCTCGAACGGGCTCAGTACCAGCAACGGGCTCAGTACCAGCAACGGCCTGAGCACCAGCAACGGGCTCAGTACCAGCAACGGGCTCATGACGACCAACGACGGCCGCACGCAGATCGCCTACCTCGTCCGCTGCGCATTGCCGGCGGGAAGCTCGCTGGTCAAGCAGGACCAGTACGGCGCCAGCTACACGTTCCAGGGCGAGCTGGGTCTCGCGCCGGCCTGGGCCACCGGCGCCTGTGACACCAATTGTCAGGAAGCGGTCTCCGCGTGCCTCGAGGCCCACGTCAACACGGCGGGCATCCACGTGCCGCTCTGGATCGACTCGGGGAACACGAACGTCGGCTGGGGCCTGGACCCGAACTACCCGAACCAGGAAGCCACGTTCTTCGGCAACATCTTCCAGCTCGGCGCGCATGGCGCGCCGTCGACGGTGGCGCCGGCGTACTACTGCGCCGGGCCCCAGGTGCAGCTGAACCCGCCGGATGGTCGTCTCGGCTCCGCGCAGGTCAGCCCGCCCTACACGAACGCGATGGGCTCGACGTACGCGCAGTGCAAGGCGCCGTCCTGCACCGCGGCTGACTATCCGTACCAAGTTGATGGTTTCAAGGCCTGCCTCGGCTGGAACAACCCGGTGACCGTATGGCGGCAAAACACGCCCACCCCGACGACGGGGACGGGCGGGACGAGTGGCAGTTCCGGACCAGGGGGCGCGACCGGCACCGGCGGCGCGACCGGAACGGGCACCTCGTCTGGTACGACCGGGACGGGCGCGAAGACGCCGCCGGCGCCCCCGCCTCCGCCGCCGCCTCACGGGCTGAAGATCTTGACCTAGCGCAACCCATCGCCACCACCGACCGGCGGGCCAATATGAAGGCCCGCCGGTTTTTTTTATGTTTGCAGTATCGTCGGCGGATGCCGACGCTCCCCTTCTTTCAGGTCGACGCCTTCGCGGAACGTCCGTTCGCGGGAAACCCGGCGGCCATCTGCCTGGTCGAAAAGCCGCTGCCGACCGAGCGGATGCAGGAGATCGCCGCCGAGAACAACCTCTCGGAGACGGCCTTCATCGATCTCGGCCCGGGGAAGAACGCCGACGTGCTGGACCTGCGCTGGTTCACGCCCACCGTCGAGGTCGACCTGTGCGGCCACGCGACGCTCGCCTCGGGGTTCGTGATGCTGAACGAGGTCGCGCCCCAGCGAACCTCCGTCCAGTTCAAGACGCGCAGCGGGATCCTGACCGTCACGCGGGCCGCCGGCGAGACGCTGGCGATGGACCTGCCGATTTCGCGCCCGCAGCCGGTGGACGCCGCCATGCGCGAGCGTCTGTCCGCCGCGGCCCGGCTCCCGCTCCGCGACGCCGTGCGCGGCGCCACCGCCTTTTTCGCGGAGGTCGCGGACGCAGCGACCGTGCGCGGCGCCGCCCCCGATCTGGCGGCCGTGGCCGCGCTGGGCACCAGCCTGTGCCTCATGGCGGCCGGCGACAGAGAACCGGCCGCCGTCGATTTCGTGTCGCGCTTCTTCGCGCCTGCGCACGGAATCGACGAAGATCCCGTGACCGGCTCGGCGCACTGCACGCTGGCGCCATACTGGGGCACGCGCCTCGGCAAGACGCAGCTGCGCGCCCAGCAGGTCGGGCGCCGCATCGGCGACCTGACCTGCCAGGTGCTGGATAGCCACGTCCGCCTGGGCGGCCGCTGCCAGCTGGTCCTGACCGGCGACTTCCGCTGCTGATGCGGCGCGCCGGCGGTGCGACTGGCGCCGGCCGCTGATCGAACGCGCGGGCTACGCCGCTGCTTTCTTGGTCACGTCCGGGTGATAGAAGGGCGCAAAGATCGTCGCCAGGACCGACGGCGCGGCCGCGACCAGGACGATGATGAAGAACCACTGGTACCCGACCGCCTTCTGGACGTAGCCGCTGACCGCACCGGTCAGCATCATGCAGGCGCCCATCAGCGCGGTCGCGAAGGTGTAGTGAGCCGTCTTGTAATCGCCGGGCGCCAGCTGCTGCATCATGTAGATCATGTGACCGACCGCGCCGATGCCCCACCCCAGCTTCTCGACGGTCACGATGAGCGCGATCAACGTCGTGTCGGTCGGCAGCGTCTGGCTGAGGATCAGGAAGGTGACGTTGGGGACGTTCAGGCACAAGCACAGGATCAGCAGCGTGCGCTTGAGGCCGAAGTACGAGACGATCCACCCGCCGATCAGCGACCCCACGATGAACGCGCCGCTTCCGAACGTTCCATAGATGTTGCCCAGCGTCTGGTTCGACAGCCCCAGGCCGTGGTTGGCGCGCGAGTCGATCATGAACAGCGGCCCCATCTTGTCGAGCAGGCCGTACCCGAAGCGGTAGAAGAACGCGAAGGCGATCATCCGCCAGACGCCCTTCTTCTGGAAGAAGGTGCTGAAGGCGCGCGCGAAGGTGCCCATCGCCTCGCCCATGCTCTTGGGCGCATCCTTGGCGGTGGCGCCGGGCGGCAGCACGCGTCCGTGATACAGGCCGGCGACGAACATGATCCCGGCGATGGCCAGCATGATGATCATCCAGGACGTCGCCCAGCTTCCGGTGCTGTCGTGCAGCTTGCCCGACAGCGTGACGAAGGGCCCCTGCGCCAGAAGGAAGCCGGCGTTCCAGCACATGCTCTGGAAACCCAGGTACTTGGCCTGGTCCTTTGGTGTCAGCGTGGTCACGTACACGCCGTCGGACCCGATGTCCTGCGTGGCCCCCAGCAGCCCGACCAGCGCCAGCAGCACCAGCACCGGACCGAACCAGCTGGAGCCCGGCAGCTTCAACGCGAAGGCGACGCCCGCGACCGCAACTGCGATCGCGAACTGCATCAGGACGACGAAGAACTTCTTCGTCTTGTACAGCTCCAGCAGCGGCGCCCAGACGAACTTGAACGTGTAGGGGAAACCGAGAAGGCTCGAGAAGAACGCCGCCTTGTCGTTCTCCATCCCCATGTTCTTGAACATGATGTTCGCCACGCTGCCGACCGTGACGTAGATGAGGCCCATCGCCAGGTAGCTGGAGGGAACCCACAGGAACGGATTCTTGTAGCTGGGGGCACCGGCGTCCGTCGCCGCTGCGGCCTCGACATCACCTGCGATCGACATGGTGGGGGGCGCCATGGTCGGCATCCTAGTTCAGGCCGACGACGCGAGGAGAAAAAACCGAATTGCCGCGCAGCTCGGGTATTTTGACCCGATGCCCACATCGGCCGAGCTTCGCGAGGTCGCCCGCGTGCGCGTCATCTATGGCGACACCGACCAGATGGGGATGGTCTATTACGGCAACTATCTCCGCTACTTCGAGATCGCGCGCAACGAGTACCTGCGTGCGGCGAACGTGCCTTACCGCGCGTTCGAGGAGGCGCACGGCCTGCGGCTGCCGGTCGTCGAAGCGACCGTGCGCTACCGGCGCCCGGCGCGCTACGACGACGAGCTGGCGATCCTGGCGGCGATCCCCGAGGTGGGCGGCGCGTCGGCGCGCTTCGTCTACGCCATCCGGCGCGTCGCCGACGGCGAGCTGCTGGTCGAGGGGCACACGGTCCACGCCTGCATCGACGACGCCGGCAAGGTGAGCCGCATGCCCGCCGCGTTCCGGGCGGCGCTCAGCGGATCAGCGCCACCGCCGCCGCCGGCTCGATCGTCCGGAACGCGAACGACTCCGTGATGTAGAGCTCGACGCTCTGCCGGTCGTGGAAGGCGTACCCGATCGACAGGTCCTGCCCCACGTGCAGCTCGTAGTCTCCCCCGCGCAGCGACAGCAGCACGGCCCCCTGGATGGCGGCGGCCCGCACAAGCGGCCCGTCCAGCACCTGCTGGGTGATGCGCTTGGCCAGCGGATAGCCGTCCTCGGCCGCCGCCAGCACCTGCGCGTAGATCGGCGCCGCCAGCGCCAGCGCGTATGGGCCGCTGACGCCCGCCTGCCGCAGCGTCTCGCGCGCCGCCAGGATCGCGTTCGGCAGCTCGCGCACGTCGGCCGGCAGCTTGTGCGGCGCGTGCGGGCTGGCGGGGATGATCCCCTTGATGCCCGCCGCCGCCAGCCCGTTGAAGATGGCCGAATCCTCGGCGTGCGCCGCCTGCTCGGCGGCCGTCACGACGGTCGACAGATCCGGGTCCGCCGCGCCGCGCGGGACGGCGTCCAGCTCGGCCAGGGAGAGCTTCATCGGAACGCGCAGCTCGACCAGCGGCTGCGCGCGCCGGATGGCCAGCTCGACCTCGGAGGGACCGCTGCCCTTGACCGGGTCCAGCCGCCCGGTGTTGACGGCAGCCAGGTGCCAGCCGTGCGGCCCGTGGAAGTCGACCAGGCGGCGCCCGGCCAGGTTCAGCTTGAGGACGCGCATCGCCTCCGCGTCGACGGCCTCGAGCGCGTCGGAGGTGATCGGTGCGAGATCCCGCTTCAAAAGGTCGCGCGCCATCAGCCTTTGCTCCGCAGGCTGCCGATTCCCAGCGACCCCGGCTTGCGGCCGGCCTCGCCTCCCTTGCCCGGTGCCTTGCCCGGACCGTCACCCGCACCGCCTCCGTCCTTTTCTGCTTCTTCAATCTCGGTGATTGGCAGGTCGGTGAACAGGTACGTCCGCGCGGTCTCGTCGATCTTGGCGTCACGGCGCCGCAACCACTCCAGGGTCATCATGGCGTGCTCGACCTCTTCGTTACGGTTGTGCAGCAGGACGGCCCTCAGCGACTCGTCCTTGGTGGCGTCGGCGCGCTGCTGGTACCAGTCGACGGCCTCCAGCTCTTCGATCAGCGATTCGATCGCGCGATGGAAGTCCTTGGTCTCTTCGGGAAGGAGTTCGACCGGCTCGTGGTAACCCTCGTGGCTCATGCGCGGGGAATATAGACGCGCCACGTCCCGGGGGCCAGTGGACAGCCACGAAACCCGTGAACACATTAGCGGCAATGACCCGATTGACGGACTCCCTGGACGACGGGCGCGTCAGCTTCGGCGATCGCGACGAGATCGAGCTGGCGTCCGCCACCGATCCCGTCTGCGGGATGGAGCTGAAACGCGCCGAGGCGGCCGGCGCCGTGGACTACCACGGCACCGTGTACTTCTTCTGCTCGGCCGCCTGCCGGGACCAGTTCAACGCCGACCCCGAGCTCTTCGTCGGGGACGACGCGCGCGTCTGACTAAAGCAGGCGCGGGCCGGGCGGGCGCTTGCGGCCGACCGCGTGCAGCGAGATCGAGTTGATGCAGTAGCGCTGCCGGGTGGGCGCAGGCCCGTCGTTGAAGACGTGCCCCAGGTGTCCGCCGCAGCGGCGGCACACGACCTCCGTCCGCAGCATGCCGTGGGCATCGTCCGCGTGCAGCGCGACGGCTTCGGGCTCGACCGGCGCCGTGAAGCTGGGCCAGCCGGTCCCGGAGTCGAACTTCGCGTCCGAAGAGAACAGCTCGGCCCCGCACCCCGCGCACAGGTAGGCGGCGTCGCCGTGGGCGTTCCAGTAGGCGCCCGTGAACGGCGGCTCCGTCCCCTTGCGGCGCAGGACCTCGTACTGCTCGGGGGTCAAGATGGCGCGCCACTCTGCGTCGGTTTTTTCGACCTCGTCTGACGCAGGTTCCTCAAGCGCTTGGGCCCGATCGTGTTCCGACATGTCCGCAGTATATAGCGCGACATCCTGCTACACTGCCGCCGCCTTGGCTTCCGACCGAGTTCTCGTCACCGTCACCGGCCCCGATCGCACCGGGGTC
>CAZPUH010000203.1:0-7035 GCA_964589215.1 uncultured Myxococcales bacterium
CCTGGCCGAGGCGCTGACCGCGGCCGGGCACGAGGTGGTGGTCACCCACACCGCCGCCGAGGCGCTGGCCCAGAATCGCCGCGTGCAGACGGCCGTGCTGGACGTGCGGCTCCCCGACGGGACGGGGGTCGACGTCGCGCGGCAGCGTCGCGCGCGCGATCCCGACATCCAGATCCTGTTCATCTCCGGGTACGCCGAGGGGCTGGAGCCGCAGAGCCGCGCCGAAGTGCCCGACGCCGAGGCGCTGGAGAAGCCGTTCGATCCGGGCCGCGTGCTCTCGTGGGTTCAGGTCGCGGTCGCGCGGTCCAGCCGGTCGTGACGACGTGCCCCGGGACTTGCAAGAGCGTGTCGACATGACGATTCGTGCCGTCGCCCTGGGTGTCACTCTCGCGGCCACGCTGCTGGCCGGATGCGCGTCGTCGCCGCCGCCGGCCCGCGAACGGCCGCAGCGGGTCTCCGACTCCGCGCCGGACAAGGTCGCCGCCACCCGTTCCGCCGCCGGGCTGCACCTGGAAGAGGACGACGAGCGCTGGGGGATCGAGGCCGCACGCGCCCGCAAGCAGAACGCCGCCGAGGCGCAACCGGTCCCGGCCGCGAACGTCACGGCACCGACGGGCAAACCGGCGGCGCCCTGAGACCGCGGGTTCCTTCCCGGGCCGTGTCTCTCCTCGCTCCGCCTCGCAGGCACTAGACTGTCGGGGATGCCGGCGGCCACGCGGCGGATCCAACCCATCGTCCAGCGAACGCTGGCGTTCGACTGGTCGCGCGCGCAGCCCGGCGCGGCGCTGCTGTGCCTGCCCGCGCTGGCGGTGGCGCTGGCGATCGGCGCCGCGGTCGGCCGGCCGCGGGTGGGCATCATGTCGGCGGCCGGCGCGTTCTCGGTCGGGCTGGCGTCCTTCCAGCAGATTCGCGATTCGCGCCGGTTGCCGATGCTGATCGCCGCGGCCGGCATCTGTCTCTCCAGCTGGATTGGCACGCTGGCCGGGTGGTCGCCGGGGCTGACGATCGCGCTGACCGCGGTGTGGGGCGCCGCCTGCGGCCTCGCCTGGACGTCCGGGCCCGGCGTGTCGTTCGTGGCGCTGCAGTGTTTCATCTGGCTGGTGATCTCCTCGGCCTATCCGGCGCGCGGAACCATGGCGCTCGTGCGGGGGTCCTGCGCTCTGGCCGGCGGCCTCCTGCAGATGCTGGTCGTCTCGACCGCGTGGCGCGTGACCGGGCGGGTCCCCGGCCCCGCCTCACTGGTGGCGGCGGCGCCCGCCAGCACGAACCGCGCGCGCGCGTGGCGCGCGGCCCACGCCGGCCTGGTGCTGGCGGTCTCCATGGCGCTGGCCCGGGTCGTCGGGCTCGCCAACAGCTACTGGATCCCCATGACGGCCGCGATCGTGACCCGCCCGGCCTTCCGCCAGACGGTCGAGCGCGGCGTGGCCCGGACGGTCGGCACGCTGGCGGGCGCGGCCGTGGCGACCCTCGCCGCGTGGGCCGTCCACCCGAGCCCGCTCGCGATGTCGGCGCTGGTGCTGCTGTTCGCCGCGGCCAGCTACGTGCTGGTCTTCGTGAACTACGCGGCCTTCGTGGCCACGCTGACTGGCTACGTCGTCTTCCTGCTGGCGCTGGCCGGCGCCGGCGAATGGACCGTCGTCGAGCACCGCGCGCTCTGCACGTTGATGGGGGCCGGGCTGGCCTGGCTGGGGCACGCGCTCTTCGACGGCGTGGAACGCGCGGTCGCCGCCAGTCAGCCGGCGGCGGACTGAGCCAGAAGGGCGCGGGTCTCGCGCGCCATCGCGCCCGCCTCGTCGGCCGGCACGATCCGGACGGCGCAGGGGCTCCCGTCAGCGGCGATCGCGTCGGCGTTGCGCCGGTTGCGCTCGGGATCCAGCCGCACGCCCAGCGGCTCCAGCCCGCGGCAGGCCTCCGCGCGGACGGAGGGCGCGTGCTCGCCGATGCCGCCCGTGAACACCAGCAGGTCCAGGCCGCCCAGAACGGCCGCGAACGCGCCGATGGCCTTCCGCACGCCGTAGGCGAACATCGCCAGCGCCAGCGCGGCGTCCGCGTCGCGATCGGCCCGCGCCTCCAGGACGCGGACGTCGGAGCTGCCGCCGACGCCCCGCAACCCCGATTCTTTCTCGCAGACCTTCTCCAGCGCGTCGACGGACAGGCCGCGCGCCCGCGCCAGGTAGAACAGCGCGCCCGGGTCCAGGTCACCGGTACGCGTCCCCATGGGGATGCCGCCGGTCGGCGTGAAGCCCATGGTGGTGTCGACGGCGCGCCCGCCCGCCACGGCGACCAGGCTGGCGCCGTTGCCGAGGTGGGCGATCACGATTCGCGGCGGCGGGTTCGCCCCCAGCGTCCACATGACGTGCGCGTAGGACAGGCCGTGGAACCCATAGCGGCGCACCTCGTCGCCCAGCACCGCGGCGGGCAGCGGCAGCCGGCGCGCGACCTCGGGCAAGGTGGCGTGAAACGCGGTGTCGAAGCAGGCGACCTGCGGCGCCTGCGGCCACCGCGCGCGGGCCGCGTCGATGCCGGCCAGCGCGCTGGGCAGGTGCAGCGGCGCCAGCGAGATCAGCGCGCGCAGGTCGGCGCCCACCGCCGCGTCGACGCGCGTGGCCCGGGTGTAGCGCGCCCCGCCGTGCACCAGGCGGTGCGCGACCGCGACTGGCGCCGTCCCGGGCGGCGCGACCTTCTGCAGCGCCGCCGCGATCGCCTCCGCCCCGTTCCCCTCGACGTTCGCCGAGCGGACGGTGCGCTCGGCGCCGCGGCGCTCGCCGCCCGCGGGCTCGAGCCAGGCGGCCTTCACCGACGAGGAGCCGCAGTTCAGGCACACGATCGCGCCGGCTGGCTCGGGGGCGGTCATGACGCCGGCCAGGTCCAGTCCCGGATCTCCGGCAGGTCCTCCAGCTGCTCGCGCACGTAGGCCCGATGCCGTTTCAGCACGGCCGCGCACTCGTCGATCAGCAGATCGGCATCGGGCGGCGGGCGGCGCGCGCGCTTCAGCGCCTCCGCCGCCAGGTGGAACCGACTGGTCTCGTTCAGGACCACCATGTCGAACGGCGTGGTGGTGGTCCCCTCCTCGCGGTAGCCGCGCACGTGAAACCGCGTCGGGTTGGGCCGCCCGTGCAACAGCTGGTGGACCGCCCCCGCGTACCCGTGGAACGCGAAGACGACCTCGGCGTCGCGCGTGAAGAGCTCGGCGAAGCGGTCGTCGGTCATGCCGTGCGGGTGCTCACCCGGCGCGTAGAGCGCCATCAGGTCGACGACGTTGACGACCCGGGTCTTCAGCCCCGGCGCGCGCTGCCGCAGCCACGCGGCGGCGGCCATCGTCTCCAGCGTGGCGACGTCGCCGGCGCAGGCCAGCACCACGTCGGGCGTCTCGGCGCCGGCCGTCCCCGCCCAGTCCCAGGCCGAGGCGCCCCCGGCGCAATGCTCGCGGGCCGCGTCCAGGTTCAACCATTGCAGCTCGGGCTGCTTGTCGATGATCAACAGGTTGACGTAGTTCCGGCTGGCCAGCGCGTGGTCGGCGACCGACAGCAGGCAGTTCGCGTCGGGCGGCAGGTAGATGCGCGCGATCGACCCCTTCTTCGAGAGGATCGTGTCCATGAAGCCCGGACCCTGGTGCGAAAAGCCGTTGTGGTCGTTCCGCCAGCAGGTCGAAGTCAGCAGGATGTTCAGCGACGGCACCGGCGCCCGCCATGGCAGGTCCAGGCACGCCTCCAGCCACTTGGCGTGCTGGGTCGCCATCGAAGCGACGATCAGCGCGAACGCCTCGTACGTCGCGAAGAGGCCGTGCCGCCCGGTCAGCACGTAGCCTTCCAGCCAGCCCTCGCAGTTGTGCTCGCTCAGCACCTCCATCACGCGCCCGCCGGCGGCCACGTGGTCGTCGCCGGGCTCCAGCCGCTCGACCAGGCAGCGGTCTTGCCCCTCGAACACGGCGCCGAGGCGGTTCGAGTTGGTCTCGTCCGGGCAGAAGAGCCGGAAGTTGTCGGGGTTGCGCGCGTAGATGTCGCGCAGCCACTTTCCCAGCTGGCGCGTCGACTCGTGCCGCTCGGCGCCCGGGCGCTGGACGGGGATGGCGTACCCCGCGTAGTCCGGGCGTTCCAGCGGGCGCGACAGCCGGCCGCCGTTCGCGTGCGGGTTGGCGCCCATGCGCCGATCGCCCGACGGCGCCAGCGCCCGCAGCCGCTCGATGAGACGCCCCTGGTCGTCGAACAAAGCCTCGGGCTGGTAACTGCGCATCCACGATTCGAGCATCGCCAGGTGCGCCGGGTTGCTGCGGACCTCGGCCAGCGGCACCTGGTGCGCGCGGAACGTCCCTTCGATCGGAACCCCGTCGACCGTCTTCGGGCCCGTCCACCCCTTGGGCGTGCGCAGGACCAGCATCGGCCAGCGCGGCCGACCGCGCAGACCCGAACCGCGGCTGGTCTTCTGGATGTCGGCGATCGCGTCCAGGGCGGCCGTCAGCGCCGCCGCGAACGCGCGGTGGACGGCGGCCGGCTGGTCGCCGGCCACGAAGCGCGGGTCGTAGCCGTGCCCGCGCAGGAGTGACGCGACCTCTTCGTCGGTCGCGCGCCCGAGAACCGTCGGCCCGGAGATCTTGTAGCCGTTGAGGTGCAGGATCGGCAGCACGGCGCCGTCGCGCCGCGGGTCGAGGAAGCTGATCCCCTTCCACGACCCTTCGAGCGGCCCGGTCTCCGCCTCGCCGTCGCCGACCACCGCCACGGCGACGAGGTCGGGGTTGTCGAACACCGCCCCGAACGCGTGGGTCAGGACGTAGCCCAGCTCGCCCCCCTCGTGGATCGAGCCGGGCGTGGGCGGGCTGACGTGGCTGGGGACCCCGCCGGGCGTCGAGAACTGCCGAAACAGCGCGCGCATCCCCGCGACGTCGGGCGTGACGGCCGGGTAGATCTCGGAATACGTCCCTTCCAGATAGACGTTGGCCAGCACCGCGGGGCCGCCATGCCCGGGACCGGCCAGAAAGATCGCGTTCAGGCCCCGGGCGCGGATGGCGCGGTTCATGTGCGCGTAGACGAGACTCAGCCCCGGCGACGTCCCCCAGTGGCCGAGCAACCGCGGCTTGATGTGCTCGGCGCGCAGCGGCTCGCGCAAGAGCGGGTTGTCCTTCAGATAAATCTGCCCGACGGTCAGATAATTCGCCGCGCGCCAGTAGGCGTCCGTGGCCTCGAGCTCGTCATCCGTCAGGGTGGCGTCGGACATGCAGATTACTTACGCCCTCGAAGGTCAACCGCAACCTGATACCTTCACAATCAGGTGACGAAATGATTCTGATTGGTCAATACGACTCGCCGTTCGTGAGGCGGGTGGGGATTGCACTTACGGAGATGGGCCTGCCGTTCGAGCACCGCGCCTGGTCCGTGTGGCGCGACGCCGAGAAGATCGCCGCCTACAACCCGCTGCGGCGGGTTCCGACCCTGCTGCTGGACGACGGCACCTCGCTGATCGAGAGCGGCGCGATCCTGGATGCGGTCGACGAGATGGCGCCGCCCGAGCGGTCCCTGCTGCCGCGCGCAGGCGCCGTTCGTCGCGACGGGCTGCGGATCGTCTCGCTGGCGACCGGGACCGCCGACAAGGGCGTCAGCCTGCTCTACGAGCCGCTGCACCACGACCACCCGTCCGAGCGCTGGATGGCCCGCTGCCGCACGCAGATCGGCGACGGGCTGCAGGCGCTGGAGGACGACCGCGCGCGCCGGGCGACCGGCTGGTGGCTGGGCGGGACCCTCTCCCACGCGGACATCGCCGTGGCCTGCATGCTGCGGTTCGTGCGCGAGGCGCACCCCGCCCTGTTCGACGAGGCCCGCTACCCGCGCCTGGCGGCGCACGCCACGCGCTGCGAGGCGCGCCCCTCGTTCGTCGCCATCGGGCAGCCGATCGTGAACAACCTCTGAATCAGCGCGCGCCGCGGGCGAAGCGGTAGCCGGACCCGCGGACGGTCAGCAGGTACACCGGGCTGTCGGGATCGGCCTCCAGCTTGGCGCGCAGCTGGGCGACGAAGTTGTCGACGGTGCGCGCCGGCGTGGCCTGCCGCAGGCCCCACACCTCGCGCAGCAGCTCCTCGCGCGAAAACACGCGGTCGTCGTTGCAGCAGAAGAAGGCCAGCAGCTCGAACTCCAGGTGGGTCAGCTTGACGCCCTTGCCGGCCCTGGTCACGGTGCGCGCCGCCAGGTCGACGACGACGTCGCCGAACCGGAACGACGACGGAGGCGCGGCCGGCGCGCCCGTGGGGGCGCGATCCGGCGGCGCGCGACGGAGCACCGCCGCGACGCGCGCGAGCAGCTCGGCCAGCGCGAACGGCTTGGTCACGTAGTCGTCCGCCCCCAGCCGCAGCGCCGCGACCTTGTCGAACTCGTCTTGCCGCGCCGACAGCACGATCACCGGCACGGAGTCGCCCTGCCCGCGCAGCGTCTCGAGAACCCAGAGGCCGCTCCGCTTGGGGAGCGAGATGTCCAGCAGCACCAGCGCCGGGCGGCTCGAAGCGATCACGTCGACGGCCGTCTCGGCGTCGCCGACGATCTCGGTGCGGTAGCCCTGCAGCTTCAGGTTCAGCGCCAACCCCTCCGCGATCGCCCCGTCGTCCTCGACGATGACGACCAGACGCGGCGTCCCCGCCTCGCTCACGCGGCTTCCGGAACGCCGCGCGGCAGCGTGATGCGAAAGGTCGCCCCGCGATCGATCTGCGAGTTGACGTCGATGCGGCCGGCGTGGGCGGTCACGATCGCGCGCACGATGGCCAGGCCCAGGCCCGAGCCCGGGCTGCGATGTTCGAGCGCCGCCGCCCCCCGCTGGAACTTGTCGAAGATGACCCGCTGCTCCTCGGCCGAGATGCCGAACCCGTTGTCGGTCACCGAGATGTAGACGTGCTTCACGTCGGCGGTGGCGGTGACCTGGATCTGCCGCTGGCCGGGGCGCGTGTACTTCCAGGCGTTGCTGAGGAGGTTGCCGACCGCCTGCACCAGCGCCGCCCGGTCGCCGCGCACGACCAGGCTGCGGTCGACCTTCACGTCGACGTCGATGTCGGTCGTC
>CAZPUH010000204.1:0-2421 GCA_964589215.1 uncultured Myxococcales bacterium
GGTCCAGCGGTGGCGCGGCGGGGCGCGCGGGGACCGGCGGCGCGGCGGGTTCCACCCCCGCGGGAACGGGCGGCAGCGGCGCGGGCGGACACACGGGCCCGTGCGACGTCTGGGTCGCGCCCGACGGCAGCGACACGAACCCGGGCACCGAGGCGCTGCCGGTCGCGACGCCGCAGCATGGCTACGATCTGCTCTGCCCCGGCGTCACGGGCGCGACCAACGGCACCGTCTGCTCGGGCACGCTGACGACGATGTGCCTCAAGGCCGGGACCTATAAGCTGAGCACGCGCGTCGAGTTCAAGAAGACACGCATGGGCACGGCGACGCGGATCATCACGATGCGCGCCGATCCGGCCGCCACGACGAAGCCGGTGCTGGACTTCTCGAGCCAGCCGCGGCTCGGGTGCGGCGACTCGCCCACCGACAAGAACATCTACGGCATCGACATCGGGTCGGACTGGACGCGCGTGCAAGGGCTGGAGGTGGCCGGCGCGAACGACACCGGCATCCTGGTGCAGGGCGCGCACGACTTCGTCGACGACTGCGTCGTGCACGACGCCGAGGACACGGGGGTGCTCATCAGCTCCAGCTCCGGCTACACGGGCAGCGGAACCTACGCGACCATCACCAACACCGACTCGTACCACAACCACGACGAGCGTTGCGACGGTGCCAACGCCGACGGGTTCGGCGCCAAGAAGGGTGGCGGCGCCGGCAACGTCTTCGACGGCTGCCGCGCCTGGGACAACGCCGACGACGGGTACGACTTCTACGCGTGGACCGATCCGGTCACGGTGAAGAACTCATGGGCCTTCAACATGGGCGCCACGACCGCCGGCGCGCAGAGCAACGGCAACGGCTTCAAGATGGGCGGCAACGACGTGTCGGCCAAGCACGTGATGTCGAACCTGTTCGCGTTCTACAACCAGGGGAACGGCGGCCACAAAGCCGACTGGGGGTTCACGAACAACAGCAACCCGGCCAGCATGACCTGCAGCGGCTGCGGCGCCTGGAACAACGCGGGCGGCGCGTTTCAGGGGATCGCGCACACGGGTGACGTCAGCGGCAAGGCGACCGCCGCGGCCGCCGCTGCCGCCAGGCGCAACGCCGACGGCAGCCTGCCCGACATCACGAAGCTCTGATCTGCGGAATGGGCGGTGCCGGGGCCCGGGGCTCGGCGCGCGCGGGGGTGCTGCCGTACCGCCGCTCGGGCGGGGGGAAACCGCACGACGTGCCGTCGACGTGGACCACCTGGTCCTCCCACGGCAGGCGGTAACGCCCCGCGACGAGGTCGTGCATGTACGTGTAGGGGCAGTCGCCCGCGCCGCCCTTCACCGCGACGTACCCGCGGTGCGCCAGCTGGTAGATGTTGTTCTCGACGCCCCAGGTGCGCCGGGCCTCCCGCACCAGGTCGGGCCGGACCTCGGCGGTGATGATCTCGTCGGGGCGGGCGCCGCCCGTCGCCAGCGGGACGCCGTCGAAGTTGACGATCATCCCTTCGCCCATAGAATCGAACGTCCCGTCCGAGCCGCACAGACAGACCGACGCGGTGACGGCCAGGTTCTGGAACGCGTTCGCCTCGTTGGTGATGCGCCACGCGTGGCGAATGGGCGCGGTGTAGCCGGCCGTGCGGATGATGATCTCGGCGCCCTTGTAGGCGCACGCGCGCGCCATCTCGGGGAACATGCCGTCGTGGCAGATGATCAGCGCCAGGCGGCTGCCGTTCGGCCCGTCGCACACCGGGATGCCCAGGTCGCCCGGCTCCCAGGGCTCGACGGGGACCCAGGGGTGCAGCTTGCGGTAGTAGAGCCGGATCTCGCCGGCGTCGTCGACGATGATCCCGCTGTTGTAGGGGTTGCCGCGCGGGTTCGCCTCCATGATCGAGAAGCAGCCCCAGATGCTGTTGGCCACGCACGCGGCGCGGAACGCGGCGACCTCGGGCCCGTCCAGGCGGCACATCAGCGCCGGGTCGGTGCTCATCGACAACCCGTGCAGGGAGTATTCGGGGAACACGACCAGGTCCATCCCGGGCAGGTTGCGGCGCGCCTTCGCCACCATGCCGACGATCCGGTCCGTCTGCGCCGCCAGCTCCGCGGGCGTGGTGACGGTCGGCAGCTGCAGCTGCACCATCCCGATGACCACCCCCGCCGGCGACTTGTTGAGTCCTCCGAGACCGCTCATGGCCCGTATGTCAGCACGCGCCAAGTAGCCGGAATGTTTCGGGCCCGCGCTTTCTGAGTAACGCGCGCCGGGCGCGCCGCCGTCACCCAGATTTCGCGGGCTGGAAACACCTTCTTGACCGGCGATTTGAGATGGTCCGCGACGGGGAAGATTCTTGGATCCGAGCGTTGCCGACTTGAACAAGGGGATGGCCGAGCTGAGGACGATGGTCCTCTCCGGGCAGACCGCGCTGAACATCGT
>CAZPUH010000205.1:0-3214 GCA_964589215.1 uncultured Myxococcales bacterium
CGCGGGCGGCCCCGCCCAGCGAGGCGCCGAGCGCGCCCAGGCCGGCCAGCGCCACCAGCGAGACGGCGGCGACCGTCGCGACCCCGTGCCCGGCGGGCGCGACCGCGAACCCGACGATCGGGCAGATCGCCAGCGAGGAGAAGCTGGCCGCCGACACCAGCGCCGCCTGCACCGGGCGCGCGCGCTGGGCGTCGTGCAGGCCCAGCTCGTCGCGCAGGTGAGTCTTCAGCCGGTCGCGCGCGCTCAGCTGCTCCGCGACCTTCTGCGCCAGCTCCCGCTCGAGGCCGCGCTCGACATAGATGTCGATGAGCTCGGCCATCTCGACGTCCGGGTTCTCCTGCAGCTGGCGGCGCTCGATCTCGATGTCCGCCTCCTCGACGTCCCGCTGCGAGCTGACCGAGACGTATTCGCCGGCCGCCATGGCCAGCGCGCCGGCCGCCAGCCCCGCGATGCCGGCCACCACCACCGGACCCCGCGCGACCGAGGCGGAGGCGACGCCGATGATGAGGCTGGCCGTCGAGACGACCCCGTCGTTGGCGCCCAGGACGGCGGCGCGCAGCCAGCCGCCCCGGCCTGTCAGGTGTGCTTGCTGCGGTGTGGCGCGGGCGGTACCGGACTGTGGCAAGGCGTCTCGCGACGCGGATTCTAGCCGAAACTATTCGAGCGCGGCGACCAGAGCGAGCAGGCTCTCGGCGCCACGGGTGAACGCGCAGACATCCGGCACCAGGCGGTCCGACTCGCGCCGGAGCTGGTCGATGATGGCGTCGACCGCCGCCTGATTGCGCCGGCTGAGACCGACGGCCGTCCGTGGAACTTCTTCCTCGACGAACTTCACGACCTTTTCCATCAGGTGGCGCTGCCCGGCGATGGTCAGGCTATCGAGCATCAGCAGCATCTCGCGAATGACCGGCAGCGGCAGGTTCCGGGAACCGCGATCGACGTCCGCCCGGATCGGCGGCAGGCGCTCGCGAACCACCTCGGTGGCGACCATGGGCACGCTCATGTTCGATTGGCTCCAGTCTGCTGCGGCTTCATGGTTGCTTTCTCCCCCAGATGTGCTTGGTCACCGTCCCGCCGGGCTTGTGATGCCGCATACGGGACGGGGAGGACCTTGCCTTCCATTGATAGTGACCGGCAGCCACGATCGGAAGAGCCCGACCGATCCGAAATCGGCGCCGCGCCTGCAGTTACGTGATTGCCTGACGCCGGTCTGCCACCGACGGCGGCCCCTCCGATGCGGCGAACCTCGACCGTGCGGGCGCGCCAGGCGCAGGGGACGGATTTCCGGAGCCCGCGCGCGCTGAAGGGCTACGAGGAGCTGCTCATGAGCCGGTCCGCGCGCCTGGGCCTGGCTCGAGCGGAGCGCGCTCGAGCTGCCGCGGTTTCGTTCCCGCTAGTTGCTGGGCTTGCAGACGCCGGAGGGGACGGGCAGCCCGTACGACTTCGCGAGCGCCGGGTAACCGTCCATCGCGGCGTTCGTCTTGTAGACCTTGCCGGTGCGGGTGAAGAGCGTGCCGTCGGCGTTGACGTCGGGATAGTCGGCCGGTTCCCAGTTGAAGGAACCGCGACCCAGGTTGTTGGGCAGCTTCCGCATGACGCCGTTGATGATGGCCCCCGCCGGCGCGTTAGGGCTCTTGGCGTCGTACTCGCAGCTCATCACCGGGACCTTGTAGGTGTTCACGACGTAGGTGAACGACTCCGTCCAGTCGGCCCCGTTGTTCGTCGTCCCGTACGTCGACCCACAGATCGCGTCGACGTCGATCTTGGGCGTGTAGGGCGACTTGCCCGACAGGTACTGATCGACCCAGCCGGTGAAGTTGCTGCCGCCCGCGCTGTCGGGCCGCGGCCGCCCGTTTTGCGCCCAGACGACGATCGCGGGGTCGGTCTCGCGGACGGCCTTGATGCCGGCGTTCACCAGGGCCGAGAACTGCGCCCACTTGCTCATCGAGATGCCGGAGATGCCGGTGTTGGTCTCGTTCCCGATCTGCACCATGTCCGGCTTGGCGCCTGCCGCCACCAACGCCTGCATGACGTCGTAAACGTAGTCGTGCGCGGCCTGGTACAGATTGTTGGCCAGCTTGCTGGTGTTGCTGACCGGCGTCGACGGCACGGTCTGCGACAGCCCCTGCCAGGCGAGCGGCATCGCCGACGCGTTGGCGTTGGTCCCCAGCGACTGCCAGGTGTCGCTCATGTGGAAGTCGATGAACACTCCCATCCCGCAGGCCTTCACGCGCTTGGCCATCTTCACGGTGTCGTCCTTGCCGCACCAGCTCGCGCCGCGCGAATAGCCGTCCGACGCCGACGGGTCGACGAAGGTCCGCAGGCGGACGTAGTTGAAGCCGTTCTCGGCCAGGATCTGCTCCATCGGCTTCGTACCCGTGACGTCCGCATACGTGTAGCCCTGTGACTCGTGCTGCGTCGTCCAGGAGACGTCCGCCCCCAGGATGAACGGCGGATTGAACGGGAACGGGCCACTGCTGCCGCCGGTCGCGGTCGTGCCGCCCGTCCCGCCGGCGCGTCCCGCGGCGCCCGGCGCGCCGCCGGTGCTGCTGCCGCCGCCGCCGGTTCCGCTCACGCCGCCGGTCGCCGTCACGCCGCCCGTCGCCGGCACGCCTCCCGTCGTCGTCACGCCGCCGGTGCCGGGCGAGCCGCCGGTCCCCGCCGGCGTCGCGCCGCCGGTTCCGGTGCTGCTGCCGCTTTCCCCCGCACACGCCAACCCGAAAACGCCCAAGCCCGCCATGGCAACGAACGCGCTGGCCTTGTTCATGCGAATCCCCCTGGGGCTAAGAGAAAACGCCGGCGAAAACGGGAGGCCGGTTCCAGGAGAAGGGGATTTCGCGCCCTAACTGGTGCGCGCGGATGGTCGACCGCGCGCGGCGTTCCCTCGCGCGTGCGCGCGCATCAGATTGGCCCGCGCAGGCCCTAGTCGAGGACGGCCGGCGGCTCGCCGCGCTGCAGCTGGAGGTCCCATGAAGACGCGACTGCCCCATCGCCTGCCCCGTCACCTGATGGCCTTCGTGCTCGCCGTCGCTCTGGCGCAGGCCGAAGGCGGTTGCGGCACCAACGACGTATCGACGGGAGCCGGCGGCGGATCCGGCTCGGGAAGCGGCGGCGCCATCGCGACGGGGGGCACGCCAGCCACGGGCGGAGCAGCCCTGGGTTCGGGCGGCCAGCACGCGACGGGCGGCGCCGGCGGCGGCGGCGGAAACGATCC
>CAZPUH010000206.1:0-2061 GCA_964589215.1 uncultured Myxococcales bacterium
CGCCACGCGCGCCGCCAGCCGCGTGCGCCGCTCGCGCGTCGAGAACCCCGCCATCTCGAAGTAGTCGGACAGCGGGCGCCCCTCGTCGAGCGTCCACCCGGGCAGCAGCTTCGAGATGCGCCCCAGCTGCTCCTCGGAGAAACCCAGCGCGCGCCCCGCCTCGCGCACGGCCAGGCGCGGGCGGTAGGTGATCACGTTGGCGGTCATGGCCGCGCCGCGCGCGCCGTAGCGCCTGTAGACGTGCTGGATCATCTCTTCGCGCGCGTCGCCCGACGGCAGGTCCAGGTCGATGTCGGGCATGCGGTCGCCGACGTTGCCGGCGTTGGCGACCCGCTCTTCGGACAGGAAGCGTTCGAACAGCAGGTCCATCCGGACCGGATCGACGGCGGTGATCCCCAGGACGAAGCAGACCGCCGAGTTGGCGGCCGACCCGCGCCCCTGCACGAGGATGTTCTTCTGGCGCGCGACCTCGACGATCTCCCAGACCAGCAGGAAGTAGCCGGCCAGCCCCAGCCGGTCGATGATCCCCAGCTCGCGCGCCAGCTGCGCGCGCACGCGCGGCAGGAGGGCGTCGTTCGAATCCGGGTAGCGGTTCGGGATCGCGGCGGCGCAGAGCTTCTCGAGGTAGCTCTGCTCGGTCTCGCCCGGCGGCACCGGGAAGGTCGGGAACATGTAGCCGAGATCGGCCAGCGAGAACCGGCAGCGCTCGGCGATGGCGCGCGTCGCGCGCAGCGCGGCCGGGCGATCGCGGAACAGCGCCGCCATGTCGCGCGGCGCCTTCAACCAGCGCTCGCCGTTGGGCGGCAGGCGGCGCCCGATCTCGTCGACGGTCGCCTTGGCGCGCGCGCAGGTGAGGACGTCGTGCACGACGCGCTTGTCGGGCGTGGCGTAGCGGACGTCGTTGGTGGCGACGACGCCGACGCCCAGCGCGTCGGCCTGCGCGGTGGCGTCCCGCTCGTTCCAGGCGCCACGCGCGTCGAAGTGGCGGTGCGCTTCGAGAAAAACGTTGTCGCGCCCGAACAGGTCGACCAGGCTCGGCAGATCGTCGCGCGGCGCCGCCCCGCCGAGCGCGATGAGGCCGGCCGCGTGCTGGGCCAGCAGCGCGCGCGTGGTCCGCGGCGGGTCGCTCTTCTGCAAGCCGGCGCGCGCGGCGGTCAGCAGGCGGCAGAGGTTCTTGTAGCCGGTGGTGTCCTCGACCAGCAGCAGCAGGGGAGGGCCGTCGGCCAGCGTCACGTCGGCGCCCACCAGCGGCCGGATCCCGGCCCGGCGCGCCGCCGCGAAGAAGCGCGGCGCGCCGTAGACGCCGTCGCGATCGGCGAGGGCCAGCGTGTCCATGTCGGCCGCCGCCGCCGCCGCGATCAGATCCTCCGGCAGCGAGGCGCCGTCGAGAAAGCTGAACGCCGATCGGCAGCGGAGCTCGACGTAGTCGGCGCGAGACCCGATGGACGACCCCACGGACGGGAGTCTGAACGAATGTTCAGCGGATGTCGAT
The DNA here is from genome assembly GCA_964589215.1 of uncultured Myxococcales bacterium. Lineage (GTDB taxonomy): Bacteria > Myxococcota_A > Polyangia > Fen-1088 > Fen-1088 > JADGRB01. The sequence continues at coordinate 1,493 of CAZPUH010000206.1, forward strand.
CTCGTCCAGATAGACCGTGCCGGCGTAGCCGGTGAACGACGAGACGTCGATCTGCAGCGACACGACCGAGCCGATGCCGCTGCCCGCGTCGCTGGAGAGGACCGCCGTGCTGGTCGTCCAGCTGGAGGCGATCGGCACGTTGCGCAGCGGGAACAGGCTGCCGGACGACGTCACCAGCACGACCGTCAACTTGAGGTCGGTGCCGCACGTCCCGGACGCCCGCGCGCGAAGCGTCAGCGTCTTGCCCGACAAGTTGATGGCGCCGCCGTCGGCGCCGAGGGGGAGGTCGACCTCGCCCTTCGTCGTCAGCCCCGTCGTCCCGCTGAACGTCGCGGTGACGGCCAGCGCGCCGGCGCCGCAGAACGGGTCGGTCGCGCTGACGGTCGGCTTCGTGAACGCCTGCTGGTCCGTCCCCAGCGTCGCGCCCTGCAGCCCCGACTCGAAGCTGAAGAGCGACGTGCAGTGGCTGGCGCGATCGGCGCGCGCGTCGGTCAGCGCGCAGCCCGCGTCCCGGTTACCGGCGCCGCCCGCGCCGCCGCTGGCGCCGGCCCGACCACCGGCGCCACCCG
>CAZPUH010000207.1:0-2502 GCA_964589215.1 uncultured Myxococcales bacterium
GGCGGCGGCGGCGGGACGGCCGGCGCGGGTGCGACGGGCGTCGTCGGGGCGCACGCCCCCTGGGTCGAGCTGGCTTCCGCCGTGCTGGACGTTCAAGGCGGCGTGGCGTCGTCCGCGGGCGGCAAGGGGCAAAACGGCGGCGTGATTCACCTGGTCGCCAGCGGCGACGTGTCGCTGGATCCGTCGCAGCCGGCGGTCCCGGCCCAGACCGTGCCGGCGACGCCGGCGGGCGCCAAGGTCGTCGACGACGCGGCGCTGGCCGCCGACGTGTCGACCGGCGGCGACGCGAGCATCGCCTCGGCCACGTCGGGCGGCACCGACGCCATGCGCACCATCACGGCGGGCGGCGACCTCTACGTGACGGGGACCCTTCGCGCGGCGGATCTGGGCAGCGGCCGGCAGGGCCTGACGTTGAAGGCGACCAACACCATCTACGTCAGCGGCACGATCGACGCCAGCGGCGCGGCCGGCAGCGGCCAGGCGGGCGGCGCGGTGACGCTGTCGGCGAAGACCGTCATCATCACCGGCAAGGTCCTGACCGCGGGCGGAGACGGCGGCACCTCGGGGGGCGCCGCGGGGGCGCTCTCGATCCAGGCCTCGACGGGCGGCGTGTTCATCACCGGCACGGTCGACGCGTCCGGCGGCAACGTCAACGCGGGCGGTACTCTCATCGCCGGCCCCGGGGCGACCTTGAAGATTCAATCGGGGGGGGACGTGGGCATCTCGGGCGTCGTCCTCGTTCGCGGCGGCGGCGCGGCGAACAGCGGCGCGGGCTCCGCGCAGGGCGGCGACGCCGGTGCGCTGGTCATCGACTCGAACGGCGCGGTCACGCTGGGCGGCGTGATCGACGGGCGCGGCGGCCTCGCCAAGGCCACCGGGGCCGGCGGGACGGTGGCGGCCGGCAAGGCGGGTCAGGTGGCCGTCGGTGAGACGGCGGCGCCGAAGTCGATCGCCATCCGGGTGCCCGTCGTCGCGACCGGCGGCGACGGTGACGCGGCGGCCGGAACGGGCGGCAACCTCAAGCCCGAGCCCGGCACGGGAAGCGTCGTCATCGCGGGCGCGCACGAGCTGGACCTGTCGGGCGGAAACTCCATGAGCATGCCCGGTGCCGGCGGCCTCTTGAACGGCGGCCCGCGCACCGAGTCGGGGATGGGCGGCGTCCACATCACGGGCGACGTGACCGTCAACGGCGGTTCGATCATGGCGGGCGGCAGCGGCAACGGCGCCGACGGCGGCCGCATCTACATGGAGCTGATCCCGACGGTGGGGAACGTGGCGATCGATCAGTCGGCGAACCTGGTCGTGAACGGGGGCGCGTCCGGCGGCACCGGCACGGCCGGCGGCGGCGGGCACGTCTGGTTCTGGACCAAGGACGGCGACATCACCTGCGCCGGCCACGTCGTCACCGACGGCGGCGACGCACCCGATCCGGGCGGCGTCGGCGGCAAGGGCGGCATGATCTACTTCTTCAGCGACGCGAACTTCAACGCGACGACGACGACGGACGCGGCGGGCACGACGGCGCCGGGGAACCTCTGGATCACCGCCACGGGGGTGCTGGAGTCGAGCGGCGGCTCGGGAGCCATGGGCGGCAGCGCCCGGAGCGACGGGATCGCCGGCCGCGTGCCGCCGTTCCCGGACGAGCAAGAAAGCATCGCCATCTTCCTCAACTGTGACGGCGCGCACGGCAATACCTTCAACTGGATGGAGAACGACGGCTGGCTCTACGCCAACGGCGGCGCGCACAACGGCAACGGCGGCGACATCGTGTACCACGGCATCCCGAAGAACGCGCGGCAGGACCCGCTGTTCGACACCTACGGCGACTATCCCGTTCCGTCGGGCAACATCCAGATGATGGGCGACGGCACCGGAAAGAAGGGTGACTTCCTCGGCGAGTAGCCCACTTCGCCTGCCAATAGCAGAGCTGGACCTACACGCCGGCGGCGCTCAGGGGACAAAGAGCGCCGCCGGTTTTCTATTTTTTCGCGGCGGCATTCACCTATCATGGGTGGCCGGCTTTCAACGCTGGCCGGGCTGCTGTGTCCATGCAGGCAATGCCAGACAGACTGCGCCTTGCCGCCGTGGTGATGGCGGTATTGACGGCCGGGTGTGCCTCGCGCAAGCCCGCGGCGGGGGACCCGCCCGCCATGGACGCGGGCGCCGTCGAGCCGTTCCAGCCCGATCCGCCCGCCGTCTACGTGGCCAAGGTGAAGAACCTGCTGGTCGGGCTGCCCCCGACGGACGAGGAGGTGGCGGCCGTGACGGCCGACCCCGGCCAGCTGCGCCCGCTGATCCAGGGGTGGATGGCGCTGCCCCAGTATGCCCAGAAGATGCTGCGGTTCTTCGAGCTCGCGTTCCAGCAGACGCAGATCAGCAGCGCCGACTACAACGATCAGATGGGCGGGCAGCAGATCTCGTTGAACGCCACGACGACCCCGCTGCTGCAGCAGAACCTGCAGGAGAGCTTCGGGCGGACCGTGCTGCAGCTGGTGGCGGACG
>CAZPUH010000208.1:0-13509 GCA_964589215.1 uncultured Myxococcales bacterium
ACGGGCGGCGCAGCCGACCGCGGCAGCGCGACCGGCGGCACCGCGGGCCGCGGCACCGGGGGCACGACGACGGGAGCGGGCGGCGCGACGACGGGCACGGGGGGCAGCAGCGGCGACCAGTCGGTTCTCGAGCGCAACAACCATCCCAGCCGCGACGGTGTGTTCGTTCAGCCCAAGCTCACCAAGGCTGTCGCCGCGACGCTCAAGCTCGAGAGCGCGTTCAAGGCGACCTTCTCCGGCAGCATGTGGGCCTCGCCGCTGTACTTGCAGAACGGCCCCGGCGGGAAGGGCGTCTTCTTCGCCGTCACCACCGGCAACGACGTGTTTGCTCTCGACGAGACGACGGGCGCGACGGTCTGGACGAAGAACCTCGGGAGCTCGCCCACGGCGAACGGCGTGAGCTGCGGGAACATTCACCCGCTGGGTATCCTCAGCACGCCGGTGATCAGCGCCAGCGCGCGCACCATCTACGTCGGCGCGGCGATCGGCACCAACTCGATCACCGACCACCAGATTCACGCGCTGTCGGTCGACGACGGCAGCCCGAAGGCCGGGTGGCCCGTCTCGGTGTCGAAGGTGACCTCGGGCAGCATGACGTTCATGCCGCCGCCCCAGAACCAGCGGAGCGCGCTCTCGCTGGTCGGCGGCAAGGTGTACGCGGCCTACGGCGGTCACGTCGGCGACTGCGGGCCGTACCACGGCTGGGTGGTCGCCGTCGACGCGGCCGACCCGACCAAGGTCGGCGCCTGGGCCACCGGCGGCCAGGGCGAAGGGATCTGGGCCGCGGCCGGCATGGCGTCCGACGGCGACGGCGTCTTCGCGCTGACCGGCAACAGCACCGTCGGCGCCAGCACCCACCTCGACAGCGAGGAGGCCGTGCGCATCACCGGAATGGGGACGAAAGCCGACGCGTTCTTCCCGACCAGCTGGAAGTCGATGGACAGCGGCGACGCGGATCTCGGGGCCAGCAACCCCGTGTACTTCGAGCTGGCGGGCGCGACGCCGTCCAAGATCCTGGCCGTGCTCTCGAAGGACGGTTACCTGTACCTGCTGGACGCCACGAACCTGGGCGGCATGGGCGGACAGAAGGCCACGTTGCAGGTGTCGAACGGCACGATGTCCATTCACACCGCGGTGGCGAGCTACACGACCGCCAAGGGGCGGTACATCGTGTTCGGGACGAACAGCGGCGCGATGTGCGCCAGCGCCAACGGCGAAGCGATCGTGTCGGTGCTGGTCGCCCCGGGAGCTCCGCCCAAGGCGACGATCGCGTGGTGCGCGCCGCTGGCCGGCCCGGTGACGGGACCGGTGACCACCACGACCGACGGCACCAGCGACGCCGTCGTCTGGTACATGAGCAACGGCAAGCTGGTCGCCGTCGACGGCGACGCGGGCAGCTCGATCTTCACGAGCACCGACTCGTGCGCGGGCGTGCGGCAGTGGACGTCGCCCATCGCCGTCAACGGGCGCATCGTCGTCGGCGCCGACGGCAAGCTCTGCGCCTGGTCAGCGCCGTAGGAGGGCGGCCGCGCCGCCGGGGCGCGCGCGCGGCTATTTGCGCGACGGCGCGACGACGAGCCCCCAAGGCAGGCCCCCGACCTTGATCCGCTTCGCCACCGTCCCCGTCGCGGCGTCGATGACGGAGACGTCGTTCGACGGACCGTTGGCGGTGAAGACCCGCGCGCCGTCGGCGCTTACGCCGATGCCCCACGGCCGCGCGCCCACGCCGTCGATGAGGCGCGTCACCGCCTTGCTGGCGACGTCGATCACCGCGACCGACTCGCCGCGCCCGGTCGATACGTACAAGGTCTTTCCGTCGGGCGACAGCACCTCGCCCATGGGCCGGGGGCCCAGCGGCGTCTTGGCCTTGGGCTCTATCTTGATGCTGCCGACGGCGGCGTGCTTCCGCGCGTCGACCACCGTCACGACCGCGCCGTTCTCGCAGGTGACGAACGCCGTCGCGCCGTCGGGCGTGAAGGCCACGCCGCGCGGGCGCGGCCCCGTCGCGATTTGACCGACCACCACCAGCTTGCGCGTGTCGACCGCGAAGACGAGGTTGTCTGTCTCGGCGGTGACGTACACGATCTTGCCGTCGGGCCGCAGCCGCACGCCCTCGGGCTCGTGGCCGATCGCCACCCTGTGGACCACCTTGCCGGCGCGCAGGTCGATGACGCTCATCTCCGCCGTCTCCTCGTTCGAGACGTAGAGCGTCCGGCCGTCGCGCGAGAGGTCGAACGACTCGGGGTCCTGCCCGCTGGGCAGCGTCCGCAGCAGCTTGTGGCTGCCGAGGTCGACGACCCCGATGCCGTCCGCGCTGCGGTCCGCCGGCGGAAGTTTGGACTCGTCGACGCCCGGGCCGCCGCGCGGAGACCCCGAGAGCGCCACGTAAAGCAGCTTCCCGTCGGGCGACATCTTGATGCCGCGCGGCCGCTTGCCGACCGCGATGCGCGCCGCCACCTCGCCCTTGTCGACGTCGACGGCCAGGATCTCCCCGCTGTCCTCCGCGCTGACGTAGACCAGGTGCGTCGCAGCGGCCGGCGCGCCGGCCCAGGCCGGGGGGGCCGCGACGACCAGAAACGCGAGAGGCCAGAGGAGTCGTGACATCCCGCAGGGATAACGCATGAGGTGGGCGCAGGCGACGGATTTCTGCCGGGGCGGGGGGCGCCCGATCTGCCGTCCGCCCGTTGGTCTTCGGCGCTTGACTCGGTCTGGCCAGGGCGCAGAATAGCCGCCATGCGCTGGGAAACCCCGTCGTTCGTCGAGATCAACATGAGCGCCGAGATCGGCGGCTACGGAAGCGACTTTTCGGACCGCGACCCGTTGGGGCCGGTGGCCGAGCCGACCGCAACGGCCGAGCGCGCGCCCGCCGCCGACAGCGCCCCGCGCTGAGCGGCCGAGCCTCGTTTCGTGCAAGTCCGCGTCCTCGGATCCGCGGCCGGCGGTGGTGTACCGCAATGGAACTGCGGTTGTGACAACTGCCGCGAGGCGCGCCGTCCCGGGGGAACCGTCCACCCGCGCACCCAGGAGTCGGTGGCGGTCAGCCCCGACGGCAACAGCTGGTTCCTGCTGAACGTGTCGCCCGAGGTTCGGGCGCAGCTGGAGTCGTTCCCCAGCCTCTGGCCGCGCGATCGGCGGCATTCACCGGTGGCCGGCTTGCTGCTGACCAACGGCGACCTGGACCACTGCCTGGGGCTGCTGTCGCTGCGCGAGTCGTTCCCGCTGGTCGTTTACGCGACGGAGAGCGTGCGCGACGGGTTCACACGCGGGAACGTCCTTTACCGGACGCTGGAACGCTTCGCCGACCAGGTGACCTGGCGGACGCTGGCGATCGGACAGGAGCGAGAGCTGGGCGATTCGCCGCTCACGGTCACCGCGGTGGCGACGCCGGGCAAGCTCCCGCTGCACCTGGAAGGGCTGCGGGCGCCGTCGCCTGACGACAACGTCGGCCTGGTCATCCGCGACACGCGCACCAACCGCTCGCTGGCGTACTTCTCGGGCGTGGCCGGACCGTCGCCGGCGCTGGTCCGCGCGGTCACCGACGCAGATCTGGTGTTCTTCGACGGCACCTTCTGGTCCAGCGACGAGCTGATCGCGCTGGGGCTGGGGACCCGCCGCGCCGAGGAGATGGCGCACTGGCCGGTGGGCGGGCCCGATGGCAGTCTGCCGTTCCTCTCGCGCCTGCGCGGCCGCCGCGTCCTGATCCACGTCAACAACACCAACCCCGTGTTGCGCGAGGGGAGCCCCGAGCGCCGCGCCGTTCAGGCGGCCGGCCTCGAGGTCGCCGCCGACGGGCTGGAGATGGCGCTGTGAGCGGCGCGGACCTGACGCCCTGGTCCGCCGACGAGCTCGTGGCGCGCCTGCGCGCCGAGGGGGTGCGCCGCTATCACGACCAGCACCCGTTTCACCAGCGCATGCACGCCGGCGCGCTGAGCCGAGCCGAGCTGCAGACCTGGACGCTGAACCGCTACTACTACCAGACGCGCATCCCCATCAAGGACGCCGTCATCGTCTCGAAGTCGGAAGATCCGGCCTTCCGGCGGGCCTGGATCCGGCGCATCCACGACCACGACGGTGATGCTGAGGAGACCGGGGGGCTGGCGCTGTGGCTACGGCTGGCCGAGGCCGTCGGCCTGGATCGCGAAGAGGTCGCCAGCTGCCGGCGCGTGCTACCGGGCGTGCGCTTCGCCTGCGACTCGTACGTGACGCTCTGCCGTGACAGCCCGCTGGTCGTGGCGGTGGCGTCGTCGCTGACCGAGATGTTCGCGCCCGACCTGATGTCCAAGCGGATCGCCGCCTGGGAGCAGCACTATCCGTGGGTGGGCGCCGAGGCGCTCGCTTACTTCCGCGGCCGCGTCCCGCGCGCCCGGCGCGACGGCGAGGAGGGGCTGGCGTTCGTGGTCGCCCACGCGACGTCCCGGCCGCTGCAGGAGATGTGCGTGGCCGCGCTGGTGCGCAAGACCGAGATCCTGTGGCATCTGGTCGACTGCGTGCAGGCGGCCAGCGCGGGGGGGACGCCCGCGTGATCCAGCGCGGGACGCGCGTGAGCCTGGCGCGCCACGCGCGGCTGCGCGACGACCCGCGGTCCGGCAAGCTCGTTCTGCTGGCGCCCGAGCGCGCGCTGGAGCTGAACGCCACGGGCGCCCGGATCGCGGCGCTGTGCGGCCAGGAATCGACCGTCGGCGAGATCGTGGACCGCCTGATCGCGGAGACCGACGGGAGCCAGCCTGCCGGTCAGGTCGAGACGGAGGTCCTGTCGTTCTTGCGCGCGCTCGAGGACCGCGGGCTGCTGATCGCGCGGGGCCCATGACCGTCGAGGCGCCGCGGCCGTACACGCTGATCGCCGAGCTGACGTACCGCTGTCCGCTCGGGTGCGCGTACTGCTCGAATCCGCTGGAGCTCTCATCGAGCACCGACGGCGAGCTCGACACCGCCGACTGGGAGCGTGTCTTCGCGGAGGCGGCGGCGCTGGGCGTGCTGCAGGTGAATCTGACCGGGGGCGAACCGCTGGTGCGCCGCGATCTCGAGGCGCTGGTGGCGGCGGCCCGCGAGCGCGAGCTGTACGTCAACCTCATCACCAGCGGTATCCCGGCGGACGCCGAGCGGCTGGCCCGACTGGCGGCGGCGGGGCTCGACAGCTTGCAGCTGTCGGTGCAGGACGTGGACCCGCGGGGCGCGGCCTGGATCGCCGGGCGCGCGGACGACGACGCCAAGCGGGCCACCGCCGCGGCCGCGCGCGGGCTGGGGCTGCCGCTGACCTTGAACGTCGTCCTTCACCGCGGCAACATCGGTCGCGTGCCGGAGCTCGTCGAGCTGGCCGAGACGCTGGGCGCGAACCGCCTCGAGCTGGCCAACACGCAGTACCTGGGCTGGGCGCTGGCGAACCGGGACGCGCTGCTGCCGGACGCCGCCGCCATCGAGACGGCGCGCGCCCAGGCGGCCGCCGCGCGCGAACGGCTGCGCGGGCGCATGGAGATCCTCTTCGTGCGCCCCGACTACTACGCCGACCGGCCGCGCGCCTGCATGGACGGCTGGGCGCGCCGCTACATCCTGGTCACGCCCGACGGGGTCGCGCTGCCGTGCCACCAGGCGCGCGCCATCACGACGCTGACCTGGGAGAACGTCCGCGACCGGCCGCTGGCCGCCATCTGGTCCGACGGCCCCGGCTTCCGCGCCTTCCGCGGCGAGGACTGGATGCCCGCGCCCTGCCGCATCTGCGACGAGCGGGCCACCGACTTCGGCGGCTGCCGCTGTCAGGCCTTCGCGCTGGTGGGCGACGCGGCGGCCACCGACCCCGCCTGCGCGCTGGCGCCCCGGCACGACCTCGTGCGCGACGCGCGCGCCGCCGCCGAGACCGCGCCGGCGGAACAACCCCCCGTTCGCCTGCGGCGGCTGCGCCAGCCGTCCTGAGCTCCCCGTGACCGCCGCCATCGAGGTACAGGACCTTCGCAAGACCTACGACCAGGTCGAGGCCGTGCGTGGCATCGGGTTCTCGGTGGGCGCCGGCGAGATCTTCGGCTTCCTGGGCCCGAACGGCGCGGGCAAGACCACGACCATCAAGATCCTGTGCACGTTGCTGCAGCCGACGTCGGGGACCGCGCGGCTGGCCGGGATCGACGTCGTCACGTCGCCGTCGGAGGTGCGCCGCCGCATCGGGGTCATCTTCCAGGACCCCGCGCTCGACGATCGCCTGACGGCCGAGGAGAACCTGCAGCTGCACGCGGTCGCCTACCGCGTCCCGCGCGCCGATCGCGCCGCGCGCATCGACGAGGCGCTGCGGTTCGTCGACCTCCACGACCGCCGCGCCGACCTGACCCGCACCTTCTCGGGCGGAATGAAGCGCCGGCTGGAGATCGCGCGCGGCCTGGTGCACCGGCCGGACATCCTGTTCCTGGACGAGCCCACGACGGGCCTGGACCCGCAGACCCGCGCGCGGACCTGGGAGGTGCTGCGCGAGCTGCGGCGGAAGTACGGCACCACGCTGTTCCTGACCACGCACTACATGGACGAGGCCGAGAACTGCGACCGCATCGCGATCGTCGACCACGGCCGCATCGTCGCGCTGGACACGCCGGCCGCGCTGAAGCAGGCCGTCGGCAAGGACCTGGTGGTCGCCCGCACGGGGGACGCCGCGGCTCTCGCGCGCCTGCTGCAGGACAAGTACGGCGTCGCGAGCACGCCCGGCGACGGCGGGCTGAGCTTCATGGTCGAGGAGGGCGACGCCTTCATTGTGAAGCTGCTGACGACCGACCGCCCGGCGCTGGACGGGATCAGCGTGCGGCGCCCGACCTTGGACGACGTCTTCCTGTCGCTCACCGGCCGCCAGATCCGCGCCGAGGGGGCCGAGAACAACATGGCGCGCGTGCGCGCGATGGTCCGGAGGCGCTGAGCGATGCTGGAGGTCGTCTACGCGCTGTGGCGGCGCGACATGGTCAAGTTCCTGCGCGACCGCCGCCAGCTGGTGACCAGCCTGACGCGGCCGTTCCTGTGGCTGCTGGCGTTTGGCTTCGGCCTGCGCGCCTCGGTCCGGCTGCCCGGCTCGGGCGCGGACTTCGTGTCCTTCCTGGTGCCCGGGCTGGCGGCGATGGGGGTGCTGTTCGCGAGCATGTTCGCCGCCATCTCGATCGTGTGGGAGCGCGAGTTCGGCTTCCTCAAGGAGCTGCTGGTCGCGCCGGTGCCGCGCGGGGCGATCGTCGCCGCCAAGCTGCTGGCCGGCAGCGCGACCGCGCTCATCGAGACTACGATGATGCTGGCGCTGTCGCCGCTGGTGGGCGCGCGTTACAGCCCGTGGGGCGCGCTGGCGTCGCTGCCGATCCTGGCGGTGTTCGGGATGGGGGTCAACGCGCTGGGGATCATCGTCGCCGCGCGCATGCGGTCGTTCGAGGGGTTCGGCAGCATCGTCAACTTCGTCATCCAGCCGGTGTTCTTCCTGTCGGGGGCGCTCTACCCGATCGCCGGGCTGCCGCGGGTCCTGCGGGCGATCGTGATCGCGAACCCGATGTCGTACGCGGTGGACGCCGTCCGCGGGCTCTGCATCGGCCACCACGGCTTCCCGCTGTGGCTGGATTGCGCGGTGGTGGTCGTCTCGTCGGTCGCGCTGGGGGCGCTGGCCACCCGGTCGTTCCGCCGCATGGAGGCCTGAGGGCGGGGCCCCGTGCTAGGCTGGCGGCGATGTCCGCCACGGCCAAGCCCGACGCGAAGATCACCGCCGCGACGTTGCGCGCGCGCAAGGGAACGGCTGAGAAGACGGTCCTTCTGACCGCCTACGACGTCGTGTTCGCGCGCCTCGCGGACGAGGCGGGGGTCGACGCCGTGCTGGTCGGCGACAGTTTGGGGATGGTGGTGCAGGGCGAGCGGTCGACGGTGGGGGTGACGGTCGACGACGTCGTCTATCACAGCCGGATCGTGTCCCGCGGCCTCGGGCGCGCCCACCTCATCGCGGACATGCCGTTCATGAGCTACCAGGCGTCCGTCGAGGACGGCATGCGCGCCGCCGGGCGCTTGCTCAAAGAGGGGCACGCCGAGGCCGTCAAGCTCGAGGGGGGCGAGGAGGTCGCCGAGCTCACGCGGCGTCTGGTCCGGGCCGGCATTCCGGTCGTCGGGCACGTCGGGTTGACGCCGCAGTCGATCCACCAGATCGGCGGCTTCAAGGTGCAGGGGCGCACCGAGCCGCAGCGGGCCAAGGTGCTGGCCGACGCGCAGGCGGTCTCGGAGGCCGGCGCTTACGCCGTCGTGCTGGAGGCCGTCCCGCACGCGCTGGCGGCCGACATCACCAGGTCCATCGCCGCGCTGACCATCGGCATCGGCGCCGGCGCGGACTGCGACGGGCAGGTCATGGTCATGCACGATCTGCTCGGGCTGCAACCGGCCTGGAAGCCGCGCTTCGTGCGCCGCTACGCGGAGCTGGGGAAGGCGGCCGGCGACGCCTTCGCCGCGTACGCGGCCGACGTGCGGGCGGGGCGCTTCCCGTCGCGCGAAGAGACCTACGAGTGACGGAGCCGCTGGTCATCCGCGCGCCGGCGGAGATGACCGCCTGGTCGCGCGCCGCCCGGGCCGCGGGCCAACGGATCGCCTTCGTGCCGACCATGGGCGCGCTGCACGAGGGGCACGTCACGCTGCTGCGCGAGGGGCGGCGGCGCGGCGACAAGCTGGCGCTGTCGATCTTCGTCAACCCGACCCAGTTCGGTCCCAACGAGGACCTGGCCCGCTACCCGCGCGATCTGCCGGGCGATCTGCGCAAAGCGGCCGAGGCCGGCACCGACGTCGCGTTCGTCCCCGAGGCGGGCGACATCTACCCGCCCGGGTTCCAGACGGTCGTCGAGGTGCGCGAGCTGGCGCGCGGCCTGGACGGTGTGTTTCGCCCCGGGCACTTCGCGGGCGTCGCCACCGTCGTCGCCAAGCTTTTCAACGTCGTCGCGCCCGACCTGGCGATCTTCGGCGAAAAGGACTTCCAGCAGCTCGCCATCGTGCGGCGGATGGTCGCCGACCTGGCGATGCCGATCGAGATCCTGGGCGTGCCGACCGTCCGCGAGCCCGACGGCCTGGCGATGTCGTCACGCAACGCCTACCTGTCGCCAGCCGAACGGTCGCGCGCGCTGTCGCTCTCGCGCGCGCTTTTCGCGGCCCGCGATCGCGCCGCCGCCGGCGCCCGCGACGCCGCCGCGCTTCTGGCCGACGCGCGGGCCGCGCTGGACGTCGACCGCCTCGACTACCTCGAGCTCTGCGACGCCGCCACCCTGACGCCGCTCGCGTCCATCGACCGCCCGGCTGTCCTCCTGGTCGCCGCCTTCATCGGCCGCACCCGGTTGATCGACAACGTCCGTCTCGGCTGACCGGGTGCGCCCGCTGCGGAGCGGCCCTCGCGCCCGTCAACGTTCGCAGCTGCCCGTCTTCTGTCCGCGTACGCGCACGACGTCGGGGTGCGCCAGCAAAGCTTCGCGAGACGCGACACCCAGCTTGTGCGCCGCCCGGCGGAGCAGCACGCGAACCGTCGAATACGCGATGCCGAGCGCGTAGGCGGTCTCTTTGACGGTCAGTCCGAGGGCGAAATGGGCGACGATCTGCCGTTCGCGGGAGGTGAGCTGCCCCAGCCCCTGGATGCGAGCCTGGTTTTCGCGCGCAACGACGTAGCGCTTGCCGTCTCGTTCGAAGCTGTCCACCAGCGTCCAGCGCGTTCTGGTCAGCGCGTGCCACCTCTCCAGGGCGTCAGTCCTGGAACGCTTGGTCTGCTCGCGCGCCGTCGCGGCCGCGACCAGCTCGATCCGGGCGGTCTCGTCTCGCGCGTCGCCCTCCGCGTGAACGATCCGCAGGCGCGCGTCGAGGACAGCCTCCGCGCCGTCCGTGGCGCTCGCGCGCGCCTCACGCAGCCGGCGCCGACAACGGTTCGCGGCGGCCAGGTGTTGGGCCATCCGACGGTAGATGGCTGACTCCTTGCTGCCGGGTCGAGAACCGTCCGTGATCCAGAAGCTGACCATCGCGCCTTTGCCTTCTGGATCCAGGCCGTTGATGGTCAGGCAATCGGGCGCGCCGATCTGAGCCATGCGCTGAAACTCTTCCTTCAGCGTTTTGGGAGCGAGCGCCCGACCGCTGCGATGCACGAGGCCGGTTCGAACGGAGCGGAGCACGAACTCGGCGGGCATCCGCGAAGGGGCCTGCCGGAGCGCCGCCACAGCGGTGTCTGTCATGTCGATCGTGTGCATCGCCCACGTACGGAATGCAGCCGGGTCCGCGGCGTCGTACAGGGCGGCGTGGAGCGGCCCGCCGCGCCCCCAGACGAGCCGCGCCGCCCGAGACGTCTCGGCGACCCACTCGTCGTCGTTGATGTCGACGTTGTAAGCCGCCTCGAAAAAGGCGCCGAGCTTGTCGGGGGCAAACGTCGATGGTTTACGCCTCACCTGCCGCATCACGCGTTTGTACCTCGGATGCCGGCGTTTACGCGCACGCGTAAACACAAACGGGTTGGAAGTCGATCGCCCACTTTCGTTAAGTTGGCGCCGCCGTCGAACATCGATGGGGGACAAAGGAGACGACAATGCAGATCAAGGGAGTTGGGTTGCAAATAGCAACGGTGTTCGTCGGCACTACGCTGGCATTGCTGGCGGGCTGTGGAACCGAAGAGGGCGCGCCGGCGGGGACCACGGAGCTTCTGGGCCTCGCGAGACCGGCGCCGTCTCGCCAGGGGTCGTCGCGCGCGCTCTCGTCGGACACGGAGTTCATGTCGCGAACGCCGGATACCGCCGCGGTGTCGCAGTTCGCCGGCCTGTTCAAGTCTCACAAGTTTGCCGACGCCGCCCGATTGGGCGCGATGGAGACCACGCCGCAGGCCGTCTGGTTCACCAGCGGCTCGCCCAAAGAGGTCGAGGCCGCCGTCCGCAAGACGATGCGCCAGGCCGAGGTCGAGCACCGCGTCCCGGTGCTGGTCGCGTACAACGTCCCGTTCCGGGATTGCGCCCAGTACTCGGCGGGCGGCGCAGCCGACACCGCGGCGTACGAGGCCTGGATCGACGGGTTCGCGCGCGGCCTGGGCAAGAGCCAGGCGGTCGTCATCCTCGAGCCGGACAGCCTCGGCATCATCCCGTACAACACGACCATCTACGGCGCGGCCGACTGGTGCCAGCCGACCGTGACCAACCCCGACGGGACGACGTCGCCGGCGCCTGGGGCGAGCCCGACCGAGCGCTACGCGCAGATCAACTACGCGGTCGACAGCATCGAGGCCAAGGCCCCGCGGGCGCTGGTCTACCTGGACGGCACGCACAGCGCCTGGTTGGGCGTCGGCGAGGCCGCCTACCGCTTGTTCACGGCCGGCGTGCAGCGGTCGCAGGGGTTCTTCGTCAACGTCTCCAATTACCAGACCACCAGCGACAACACGCAATTCGGGACCTGGGTCTCGGACTGCATCACCGCGGCGACGGCGGGCGCGTCCTGGGCGGCGGGGCACTTCGACTGGTGCCCGAGCCAGTACGACGCGAGCAACAACTACGCGCTGAACTACAGCCCGGACTACGCCGCCACGGTGACGGCCAGCCTGGCCAACATGATGGGCGGCGCCGCGGCGACCACCCACTTCCTCATCGACACCAGCCGCAACGGCCAGGGCCCGTGGACGCCGACCGCCACCTACCCCGACCCGCAGAACTGGTGCAACCCGCCCGGGCGCGGCCTGGGCCTGCCTCCCAGCGCGTCGACCGGCGTGGCGTTGCTGGACGCCTACCTCTGGGTGAAGACCCCCGGCGAGTCCGACGGATCGTGCAACCGCGGCATCTCGGGCGCGACCACCGATCCCGAGTGGGGCGGAACCGCCGACCCGGCCGCGGGCGCCTGGTTCCCGCAGCAGGCGCTGCAGCTCGCGTCGCTGGCCTCACCGCCTCTCTTCTGAGTCGCAGAGGCCGGGCCGCCGCTCGCCAACGGGGAACCGAGCGCCGACAGCTCGGGATAGACTGGCTCTAAAGCGCGGCGATGCGGCCCAGTTTTTCGGGGAGCGCGAGTCGGTAGAAGCGGCGGAGCTCGGTGAAGAGCGCGTCCGTGCGGTCGGGGCGGACGTAGCGGCGTTCCAGGGCGGCGGCGTAGCGGTCCGCTTCGCTGTTGGCGGCCTGGTAGCGGGCGCGCTCGTCGTCGTCGAGATCCTCGGCGAACCTCACGTCGCCGTACAGCCGCCGGCGCAGGGCCGGGTCGCGCCCCGCCAGCAGCAGGCAGCAGGCGTACTTATCGACCTCGGCCTGCAGCTCCAGCTCCAGCTGCGACACGGAGCGGTCGCCGGCGGCGCACAGGGCCAGGTAGATGAAGTGGCTGACGCCCTCGACGGCCAGGCAGAAGTCGCCGAAGTTGCGCTCGTCCAGGCCGCGGGCCGGATCGTTCCGCTCCAGGTTCGCGAGCGCGTCCTGGTCGACGAACAGCGCCATGGCGAGCTCGCCGTCCGACTGCTGCAGCACCAGCTGTTCGCGCGGGGCGCGCGCGCCGGCGCCCAGCGTCGCGTGGCGTGTCTCGGCGTCGACGACGAACGCGTCGATGGGCAGGCGCGTCTCGACCCGGTACAGCGCCTCCAGCCCCAGCTGCAGCCGCGCCAGCACCGACAGCCGGGCCGCGTGCGGCAGGTGGGCCGTCATTGCGGGCGCCCGTCGCCTTTCCCGGGCACGACGCCCAGCGCCGCCAGCCGCGCCGCGGCCGACTGACTCTTGGTCTCTTGCCAGCGGCGGTAGAGGCGCACCACGTCCTGATTGCTGGCCGGAAACGCCATCCGGCGGCTCACCAGCGCCAGCGCGCTCACGAAGCGGACGAAGTTGATCGCCAGCTCCTCGAACACGCCGCTGAACGGATCGCCGGTCCAGCCGGCGCCGCCGCGGGCCAGCTCGCCATACGCCGAGCCGCCCATGCCGATGTAGTAGTCGACGTCCACCGGCCCGCCGGCCAGGTGCTCGCTCCAGAAGCCCGACACGTAGAGCGACGTGTCGCCGATCTCCCGCAGCTGCCGCCGCCGCTGGGGCAGGGGCGCCTCGGTCGCCGCCAGCATCCGCAGAGCGATCGGCGTGTCCTCGATCGGCTGAGCTGCGTAGGCGGCCAGCAGCTGAACGATGTAGTGCTCGACCAGCGTCCCCGGTTTCAGGCCTTGGTCCCGGAAGGCGCGGTCGACCTCGTCGTGAAAGAACCCTTCGACGTTGCGCGCGACGTCCATAGTTCAGCTATGCGTATTCATCGACAGGAAGTCAATAATTCGTGAATGATTTCATGTAGATAACTTGTTTCCAGACTGGCAGCCGCGTGTCCCGGATGCCAGCTCGACCCCGCGAACCCTTTGACGGACGCGGCTTTGCGATTAGAGTGCCGCGCTGGCACTCGTCTGTTTGGAGTGCTAATCGAATTGCTCACGTTCCGGAGGAGACAGATGAAAGTTCGCCCGCTGCAGGATCGCGTGCTGGTTCGCAGGGTCGCCGAGGAAGAGAAGACCAAAGGCGGCATCATCATCCCCGACACCGCCAAGGAGAAGCCGGCAGAGGGCGAGATCTTCGCCGTCGG
>CAZPUH010000209.1:0-11470 GCA_964589215.1 uncultured Myxococcales bacterium
TGCCGCCGGTGGCGGGGCTGCCGCCGGTCGTCGTCCCGCCCGAACCGACCCCGCCGCTGCCGGCGAGGCGCGAGCCCGAAGCTCCACCGAGTTGCGAGGCCGCCGCCCCGGCTGCACCCCCGCTGCCGGGAGTCCCGCCCGCGGTGCCCCCGCCCGACGCGCCGGGCCCAGCCCCCCCGGATCCGGAGCCGCCGCCACCGGACGAGCGGCACGCGTTCAACAAGGCAGCCAGGGCCAGCGTTGCCGCGACCCCGGCACCGACAGAGCGAGTCCTCCGCATAGTCCGTACTGACCCGAGAGGCCGGCGGTGATAACGAAATCAGAGCCTGCATAGATTCATGCCGTTCCCGCCTGAGCCTGCGGAGGGCGCCGTGAACCCTCTGGCGGGGCCCAGGCGGCCGCGTCGTCGGGTCAGCAGGTGAATTTCCAACGGCGCGCGGTGAACGCCAACGGCTGAGCGCGCCGCTTCCCTGGCGTTGTCGCGTCGATCGGGCCGGCACCGGGCTTGCTGTCGACTACGGCTGTCATGTCCTGGTCACTGGTCATCCCGCTCGCCGGCGCGCTGCTGGCGAACGTGCCCGAAGCCCTCCCGCCGGCCGCGCCAGCGCCCGAGGCACCGCCAGCGAGCTTGCGAGTGGCCGCGCAGGCGGCGCCACCGGAAACCCACTGGTACGGTGGTGTGAGCCTGGCCGTCGACGGGCTGAACGTCGCGGCAACCACGATGTTCATCGTCGAAGACGCGCAGATCCAAGTCCACCATCCGTCACTGCGGGCGGAGTTGAGGGACGCCGTCTTGGGAATCTACCTTCTGGACGGCCCGATCGTGCATCTGGCACACGGAAGGCCGGGCCGCGCCGCCGAAAGTCTCCTGCTTCGTGCGGCCGGCTTCGCCGCCGGCGTGGTGCTCGCGTTGGCTATTTCCGAAGGCGCCGGGTGCAACACCGAGAACTTCCCACACTCCAGCTTCTGCGACGTCCCCGCGTACGCCATCGTCGTCGCTCCTGTGACGGCGATGCTGGTCGACGACCTCGTTCTGTCGCGCGAGCCCGTCGTCGAGCAACGGCCGGTCAAGTCCGTCAACCCGCACCTGGTTGTGCAGCCAGGGCTCGCCCTGTTCGGGATCGGGGGATCCTTTTGAGGGGCCCCAGGCGAGCTGTGCCGCAGAGTGGCCGTGGAAAACGCGGCTCCGATCATGCGGACCGCGACGGCTGGCGTGAGAGAGGGCGGACAGATTGCGCGCGTCGCTCGTGGAAAGGTGCCTTCCTGCTCGGATGTCGGGTGCCAGAATGCTGGTGTTGGCGATCGGGCGCGCCTTCGTCTTTTTGCGCATCCGCCGATGACGGCGTGCATGACTTCCGCGCGCGGGACGGGGCGCCGATCGGCCGTCCTGACGCTCGCTATCCTTGTCGCGCCGGCCGCCCTGTCCGGCCGCGTGGCCCGGGCCGACCTGCCGCGGCTGTCGCTGGGCACCGAGCTGGGCGGCGGGTCGATGTTGCCTGCCTATCAGCGTAACCAGCTGAACGAGCACGCAGACATTTCCTCGGCGCTGCGCGCTGCGTACGCGCTTCGCGATCCGCTGCTGGTGCAGGCCGTCGCGCGCGGCTGGTGGTTCCCCTCGTCGCGTGGGTTCGCGAGCGGGACTTTGCTGGGCGCGGGATTGCGGTTCGAGCCGCGCGTGGCGCGGCGCGGCCGGGTCTGGATCGACGCCGATGCGGGACTGGGACTCACCCGTGGTTACGAGCGCCTGTCGTTCGACACCGGAGCGGGGTACGAGTGGGCGCTCACCGAGCGTGTGGGCCTGGGCCCCTATGCCCGATACGGGCAAATGGTCGCGACCGCGGCCAACTACCCGTCCGACGCCAAGTTCTGGGCGGCGGGCGTCGGCCTGACGGTTCGATTCCCTGCGCCGCCAGCCCCGGTTCGTGCGGCGCCTCCGCCTCCGCCTCCGCCTCCGCCTCCGCCACCGGCGCCTCCCCCACCACCCCCCGATACCGACCACGATGGCGTCGCCGACCCCGAGGACCTTTGCCCGACCGTGCCGGCGGGCGCGACGCCCGATCCCCAGCGGCCGGGTTGCCCCGACGGCGACGACGACGCCGACGGCGTGCGCAACCACCTGGACGAGTGCCCGACCGTCCCGCAGGGAATGCACCCGGATCCCGCGCGACCCGGCTGCCCGGCGTCCGACCGCGACCGCGACACCGTGCCGGACGCGACCGACGCCTGTCCCGACCAGCCGGGATCGCCCAGCCCGGATCCCAGGAAGAACGGCTGCCCGGGCATGGTGCGCGTCGACGCCGAGCAGATCTCGCTGGACCGGCCGGTCTTCTTCGCCACCAACAAGGACCGGATCCTGCCGCGCAGCTTCCCGGTGCTGAAGGCGGTCGCCGACGCGTTGAAGGCCACGCCGGAGATCAAGCTGGTGTCGATCGAGGGTCACGCCGACGTGATCGGGACGATGGAGTACAACCAGGATCTGTCCGAGCGGCGCGCCGCCAGCGTGCGCTCGTTCCTGATCGATCAGGGAATCGCCGCCGATCGGCTTCGCTCGCGCGGGTGGGGAAAGACGCGGCCGCGCGGCAGCAACGACACCGCGGCCGGCCGCGCGCTCAACCGGCGGGTCGAATTCATCATCGTCGACCCGCCAGGCGGCCAGGCCACCAAGCAGGAGCCCTGAGCATGCGATCGCCCTTCGCCCGCCAGCTTGCCTGTTGGATCACCGTGCTCGCGGCGGCCGGGTGCGGCCGGGCGATCCTGGGCCCGGCGACCTCACCCGGCGGCGATGCCGCCGTGCACCGCCCGACCGACGGCGGCAGCCCTGACGGCGGCGGTCTCGATGGTGGCGCCCGGGACGGCGCCGGGGCGGGACGAGCCGGCGGCGCAGGTCACGGCGGTGCTGGCGGCGGAGGCGCTAGCACAGGCGCCGCTGGCGGGGGTCGGGGCGGCGCCGCGGGCGGCGCGGTGCTCACCTCGGGTGACGGCGGCGTTCCCGTGTGCTCGACCGGCCAGATCGCCTGCGGCGCCATTTGCGTCGACCCACTGTCCGACCCCGCTCACTGCGGAGGTTGCGCGAGCGCGTGTACGCCCACGCAAGTCTGCAGCAGCGGGCAGTGCGGGTCGTCGTGCGGCGCCGGCCTCGCGCCATGCGGCAATGCCTGCGTCGATCTCCGCAGCGCGTCCGACAATTGCGGCAGCTGCGGCACGATCTGCCCGACCGATCGCGTGTGCAGCGACGGGCTCTGTGTCTGCCCCTCGGGCACCACGTCGTGTGCCGGCGCTTGCACCGTGACCGCGACCGACCCCGGCAACTGCGGCGCGTGCAATATTGCCTGCGCCGCGGGCCAGCTCTGCGCGGGCGGCGTCTGCGTGAGCGGCTGTCCCACCGGTCAGCAGAGCTGTGGCGGCACCTGCGTGTCACTCGCCAGCGACGGACACAACTGCGGCGCCTGCGGACGCGCCTGCACCGGCGGCGCGGTGTGCGCTGCGGGCGCCTGCGTGTGCGCCGCCGGCCAGCGACCGTGTGGCGGCACCTGCGTGGCCGTGGACAGCGATCCTCTGAACTGCGGCGGCTGCGGGCAGGCCTGCGCGGCCGGACAGATCTGCGACGGCGGCAGCTGCCAGACGCGCTGCCCCGGGACGCAGACGGCCTGCGGCGGACGCTGCGTGGACGTGTCCAGTGACGGCGCCAACTGTGGCGCCTGCGGCGTGACCTGCAGCGGCGGGCGCACCTGCCTGGGCGGCAGCTGCCTGTGCCCGGCCGGCCAGACTCTGTGCGGCGGTGTCTGCGTGGACGTCAGCGATGATCCGCAGAACTGCGGGACCTGCGGCGCCGTGTGCGCGGCGCCAGGCCTCTGCTCCGCCGGCCAGTGCCAGACCAGCTGCCCGGGCGCGGACACGTCGTGCGGCAATGCCTGCGTCGATCTCACCACCGATCCCGACAACTGCGGCGTGTGCGGCAACGCGTGCGCGGCCGGCCAGACCTGCGCGTCCTCTGTGTGCGCGTGCCCGCTCGGCCAGGTGGTGTGCGGCGGTGTCTGCGTGGACACGCAGAGCGCCCGTCTCGACTGCGGCAGCTGCGGCAACGCCTGCCCCTCCGGCTTCGTCTGTTCGGCGGGTCAATGTGGTTGCCCGGCCGGGTTGACCCGTTGCGGAGACACCTGCGTCGACGTCCACAACGATCCCGCAAACTGCGGCGGCTGCAATGTTCGGTGCGCGTCCGGGCAGACCTGCGGGCCCTCCGGCTGCGTGACCAACTGCGCGCCGCCGACCAGCCCATGCAACGGCAGCTGCGTCGACCAGGCGAGCGACGCGCGCAACTGCGGTGCCTGCGGCAACGCGTGCCCGGCCGGCGAGGTTTGCGCGAACGGGGTCTGCCAGTGCCCGCTCTCGCAGATCGCGTGCGGCGGCATTTGCGTCAATCTGAGCGCCGACCCGCTTCACTGCGGCAGCTGCAGCCAATCGTGTCCGACGGGTTTCGTCTGCTCCGGCGGGGCCTGCGGCTGTCCACTGGCCCAGAGTCGCTGCGGAAACAGCTGTGTCGACACACAGACCGATCCGATCAACTGCGGCACCTGCGGCACAGCTTGCAAGCTGCCCCAGGTCTGCCGCGGCGGCCACTGCGCCCTCTGACCACCCCGAATCGGGCACGCCGCTGACGATCAGTCGGCGGCTTACAACGACCGGAGTGCGGGAGAGCAGGGGGCGCCAGGGCGAGGATGACGGGCGTGCCGAGACGACTGTCGCGGCGGCGATGGCGGTCCGGACGCCCGCTACTCGCGCAGCTGTTCGGACAGGTACCGCTCCCGCCCGATGTCCTGGACCAGCTTGAGCTGGGCCTCGAGGTAGTCGATGGATTCTTCCTCGTCCTCGAGGATGTCCTCGAGCAGCTCGCGCGTCCCGGCATCTTGCTTCGTCGAGCAGAGCGTGATGGCTCGGTTCAGGCGGGCCAGCGCCTCCCGCTCGACGTCCAGGTCGAGTCGGTGCATCTCGATGGGCTCCTCGCCGACCTTCACGGGCCCCAGGCGCTGCATGTTGGGGACGCCATCCAGGAACAGGATTCGCTCGATGACGCGATCGGCGTGCTTCATCTCCTCGATCGACTCGTCGCGCTTGTTCTTGGCCAGCCGCTTGTAGTGCCAGTTTTCCAGCATTTTGTAGTGGATGAAGTACTGGTTGATGGCGGTCAGCTCGCTGGTGAGGATCTCGTTCAGCACCGTCAGAATCTCTGGATCTCCCTGCATCGTCTCTCTCCTTCGCGCGTCATTATCCGCGCGATTCATCCGTGATTTCAGCCTTTTGTGCGCAGGCGCGAGGGTACACGCGAACTCGGTTGATTTTGAGACTGACTTTCAATATCTTGTTGACCCACGGAGGTGCCGTGCTCGTCTGCCATTGCCATCAAGTCTGCGACCGAACGATTCGAGCGTGTATCCGAGACGGAGCGAATTCCGTCGCCGCGGTGGGCGAATCCTGTGGCGCGGGAACCGGATGCGGCGGCTGCCGACCCACGATCTCCGAGCTGGTGGCCGAGCGCACCGAGGCGCCCCGTCGCTCGCTGATCGAGCTGGTCGTTCGATTGCCGCTGCCGCAGGCCGGTTGACGCGCGCGCCGTGACCAACCGCAGGTCGACGACGTCAGTCTGCGCGCCGCTGGCGTTGCTGTTCGTGGCGGGCGTCGGGCTCTCCGCCGGATGTGGCGACTCGGCTGCCCCGCGCGCGACGGAGGGGCCCGATGGGTCTGGGCTCCTGAACGTCTCCGACGTGCCCATCGCGGGGATCGGACCCGACTGGCGCGGGCGGTTCAACGACGGCGACGCGCGATTCGACGTCGTCCTGCGCGCTGCGGACGGGCTGGGTCCTCTCTACACCCGGCAGTCTTGCGGCGATTGCCACAACGGCGAGGACGGCCTGCGGGGACCGGCCGGCGCGCAGAAGATGTCCGTCGTGGAGGCGGACGGCCTCACCCCGTCGCCCGACCAGTCGGCGTTGCCCTGGGGACCGACCATCCACCCGTTCGTGACGGCTGGCGCGACCACGCCCATCGTGCCCCCGGCGGGCAACACCAGCGTCCGCGTCACCACGCGGGTCGGCCCGTCCGTTCTCGGACGCGGTTACCTCGAGGCCGTGGCCGACAGCGAGATCCAGCGTGTGGCCGCGCTGCAGGCGGCGCGGACCGACGCGATTCACGGGATCGTCAACACGTACGTCTTTGCGTCGGCGCCCAACCCGGACCCGACTTTCGACGCTCACCAACCGGGCGACGTGGTCATCGGGCGCTTCGGCCTCAAGGCGCGCATCGCGACGCTGGACGAGTTCGTGGCCGACGCCCTCCAGAACGACATGGGCATCACGAGCCCCATGCGTCCGACGGAGTTCCCGAACCCGGACGGACTGACCGATGACGCCAAGTTGGGCGTCGACGCCACGGCAGACGACGTGAACCTGCGCGCCGACTACGTCCGGACGATCGCCATTCCCGCGCGCGCAACACCAGATCCCACCGCGCGCGCGCTGTTCGACCAGGTGCTGTGCAGCGCTTGCCATGTCCCCACCTTGCACACGCGCGCCGACTATCCCATCGCCGCGCTGGCCGACATCGACGCGCCCATCTACACGGACCTTCTGTTGCACGACATGGGCGACGGGCTCTCGGACAGCCTGAACGACGGCGAGGGCGTGGCCACGGCGCGCACGTGGAGAACGACCCCTCTCATCGGCCTGCGCTTCGCTCGGGCGCTGATGCACGACGGCCGCGCGACCTCCGTGGCCGACGCGATCCTGGCCCACGATGGAAATGGGTCCGAGGCGCACGAGTCGGCGCAGCTGTTCATGTCTCTGAGCGCCGACCAGCAGGCGGCGCTGCTGGACTTCGTCAAGTCGCTCTAGTCGCCTATCCCTCGAATAAGGATCTCGATGCGCCCATCTCGGTGGTCTCCTGTCCCTGCGGCGCTCGCGTTGACCGTCGCCGCCTGCTCTTCCAGTTCGTCGACCGACACGCAGTACCAGGCTGCGGTCGTGTCGGGCATGCGCACCTCGTTCGTGACCGATCTGTCGAACCTGGTCTCGTCGGCGCAGGCCCTCCAGGCGGCGGCGCCCACGCCCGCCGGACGGGGATGGGATGCGACGCAAGACGCGGCGGCGATCGCGGCCATGAAGTCCGCCTGGGTGGCCTGTCGGGCTGCGTATGAGCACATCGAAGGAGCCACCGCGCCGATCTTTCCCGACATCGACGCATCCATCGACTCGCGCTACGACGACTTCCTGGCCGGGCTGCCTGCCGGCGACTCGTATCTGTTCGACGACCAGGGAGTGACCGGCATGCACGCCGTCGAGCGGATTCTGTTCTCCGACGTGACGCCTCAGCGGGTGATCGCTTACGAGTCGACGTTGACCGGCTACGTGCCGGCCGCATTCCCGGCGACAGCCGCCGAGGCGAGCGACTTCAAGACCAAGCTGGTGGCCAAGCTGATCGCCGACGCGCAGTCGCTGCACGACAACTGGGAGGCCGCCAAGAACTACGATCTGGGCGCCGCCTTCCAGGGCCTGGTCTCGCTCATGAACGAACAGCGCGAGAAGGTGGACAAGGCGTCGACCAACCAGGAAGAGTCGCGCTATTCACAGATGACCATGACCGACATCCGGAACAACCTGGTCGGGACGGAGCGGGTCTATGGCCTGTTTCAACCCTGGATCCGGTCGAAGAGCGCTTCGGCGGAGGCTGGCGGTCAGGATGGCAAGACGATCGACGCAAACATCGAAGCCGGTTTCGCCAAGCTGCAAGCGCTGTACGACACCATCCAGGGGGACGCCGTTCCGGAGCCGCCAGACAGCTGGAGCAGCGTGAACCCGTCCGATGCGGATCGCCAGACGGCCTTCGGGATGCTCTTCACGGGCGTTCAGGCGGCCGTCGACCCGAACGATCCCGACTCGGTCGTCGGCCAGATGAACGCGGCCGCGGTTCTCCTGGGCTTTCCGCAGTTCGTCGAGGAGTGATGCGGAAGAAAGATTTGCCCGGAAGGTCCAGCGGATTCCGGCGGAGGGCCGGCGTGCTGCTGCTGGCCGGCGCCGGCGCGCTCGGCTGCTCGGCTGCGCCCAGCGCCAATTCCGACGGCGGCGGCATCTTTGTCGCGTTCGCGTCGGACTTCAACGGGTTCCACAACTGGCCGAACAGCGCGCCGGCGACCCCGTCCCCGGACCTTCCGCCCGTGGATGCGGGCGGGCTGGCGGCCGACGGTGGGACGGGCGATGGGGGCGTGCACCCTCTGCCAGAGACGGAGTACTGGAATCGTTCGCCTCCCCCGGGCAGCACGGCGTTTCCGGTCGGCACGATCATCGTGAAGGAAACCCAGGAAGCTGACCCCACCAAGCGGCAGGTCTTCGCGATGGTCAAGCGGGGTGGAGACTTCAACGCCTCCGGCGCCGTGAACTGGGAGTTCTACGAGCTCGTCAACAACGCCAACGGGAGCGTGACTGTGAGCTGGCAGGGTTATGGCCCCACCAACCCCAGCATGGACCTGTATGGCGGGAACCCAAACGTCTGTAACGACTGCCACAAGAAGGCGGCGGCGAACGACTACATCTGGTCGGCGGCGCTGCAACTTCAGAACTTCTGAGTCTCCTGAGGAGTCCGATGGTTCGTTCGATTGTCCGCCTCGCCGTGGTGGCGCTGGCCGCCGTTCTCATGGACGGGGCATTCATCGAAGCGGCCCGCGCCACGCCAAGGCCGCTGCCGTTCACGTACATCTACGAGACGCTGCCTGCCGGCGACGCGGAGGTGGAGCTCTACACGGACCTCACGCCCCTCCGGCTGATGGACGCCAACGCCGGCCGGGCCATGTACCTGGTTCCGCAGTTTCAATCCGAGATCGAGCTCGGTCTGACCGACCGGCTCGAGTTGGGCCTGTACCTGGTGCTCGTCCCGACCGACTATTCGGGATTCAACCCGACGCCCGGCACCCTGGAAGGGACCGGCATCAAGCAGCGCCTCCGTTATCGCTTCGCCGATGCCGGGCAGTGGCCGGTCGACCTCGCGGTCTACGGCGAGGTGGTCGAGAACGCGCACGAGATCGAGCTGGAGGGAAAAGTGATCTTGCAGCGCCGGGTCGGCCCGCTTCGCATCGCCGCCAACGCGTGGGCCGAACGTGAGTTCTATTTCAACGGCAACCGAGAGTGGGTGCTGAATCCGACGGCGGGGGTGGTGCTGGAGAGGTGGATCCGGGTCCAGCCGGGCGTGGAGTACTGGATGCACGGGGAGCTCAACAACCAGGGCGCGTGGAATTTGAAACCCCAGCACTACCTGGGTCCCACTGTCCTGCTGCAGTTCGGCCGAGTCTGGTGGTCGAGCGGCTTCTACTTCCGGCTGAACGGGCTCGACACGCCGCCTGCCGGAACCAGCGACGCCTACGGCGCCGTGTGGGCGCGCAGCATCATCGGGATCAGCTTCTGACTTGTCGTCAGTTTCCGATCCCTCGAGCGTTCAGACGATTGATCGCACGACGCCGCCGTCGACGCGCAACGCAGCTCCCGTCGTGGCGGACGCTCGAATGCTGCTGAGGTAGACGATCATCGCTGCGACCTCGCTGGGATCGGTAAAGCGCTGCAGGATCGATGTGGGCCGGGCGGTCTTGAAAAAGTCGCGCTCCACCGTCGCCGCGTCGACGCCTCGAGCTGCCGCCATCTGTGCCACGAACGACTGCACCCCCTCCGAAGCGGTGGGGCCTGGCAGGACGCAGTTGACCGTGATCCGGGTCCCGGTCAGCGACTCCGCCAGTCCGCGCGCGACCGCGAGCTGCGCCGTCTTCGTCGTCCCATAGTGAATCATGTCCGTCGGTATCTGCAGCGCCGATTCGCTGGAGACGAAGATGATTCGGCCCCAGTCTCGGGCCCGCATCGCGGGGAGGTAATGACGGGCCATCCTGACGCCGCTCAAGACGTTCGTCTCGAAGAACCGGAGCCAGTCGTGGTCGGAGATCTCTTCGAAGGGCTTCGGCTCGAAGATGCCCAGGTTGTTCACCAGGATGTCGACCTCCGGCAGTCGCTCACCCATCAGACGGCAGCCCGCTTCCGTCCCCAGATCGGCCGCCACGCCGTCCAGGGCGGCGCTCGGTAGCTCGGTCCTCAGCTGGGCCAGCGCCTCCCGGACCCTGGCCTCCGTTCGACCGTTGATCGTGACGGAAGCGCCCTCCCGCGCAAGCTCTCGCGCCGTCGCGAGCCCGATGCCGCCCGTCGAACCTGTGACCAGTGCTCTCTTCCCTTCCAGTCCCAAGTGCATGTGAACCTCTCTCGTCGCTTGTGAGAATCCCCGCGAACTTCTTGATCATCTCGACGCGCGCCCCATCGCGCTGCAACTCGCAAAATGGCGCGGGTCCCGGCCGCCGGCTGACCCATGCTCCCGTGACCACCCTAGCCACGCGAGCGTCGCGATGCGAGTGCACAGCCGCGGTCGGGGACCGGACGGCCATTCGGCCGGAGGGTCCGATAGCCCCGAAGACGCTGGCCCCGGGCACGGTGCTGGGGGGGGTTATGTTTCGCGTCTGCGAACCACCTGCCCATTCGACTGAACTGACTGGATGGAACCGCGCGCTTTCGAAGTAACATCAGGGCCGCATGCACCTCCAGCTCGACACCGATTCCATCGAAACCGCTGAGTGGCTCGACGCGCTCGAGAGCGTCCTGTCGGTCGAGGGTCCCGAACGGGCCCACTACCTGCTCGAGCAGCTCGTCGCCAAGGCGCGGCGCGAAGGCGCCTACCTGCCCTACAGTCCCAACACCGCCTATCTCAACACGATTCCGCCGCACCTCGAGGAACGCTCTCCTGGCGACTACGAGCTCGAGCATCGGCTCCGCTCGTTCGTGCGCTGGAATGCGGTCGCGATGGTGCTGCGGGCCGGCAAACGCAACCTGGACCTGGGCGGCCACATCGCCAGCTTCGCCTCGGCCGCCACGCTGTACGACGTCGGGTTCAACCACTTCTGGCGGGCTCCGACCAAGGACTTCGGCGGCGATCTCGTCTACTTCCAGGGACACTCCGCCCCGGGCATCTACGCCCGGGCCTTCGTCGAGGGGCGGCTGAGTGAAGATCAGCTGGACAAATTCCGCCAGGAGGTCGACGGCAAAGGCCTTTCGTCCTATCCGCACCCCTGGCTGATGCCCGACTTCTGGCAGTTCCCGACGGTGTCGATGGGCCTGGGGCCGCTGCAGGCGATCTATCAGGCCCGCTTCCTTCACTACCTGCACGACCGCGGCCTGGCCAACACCGAAGGCCGCAAGGTCTGGGCGTTCATGGGCGACGGCGAGATGGACGAGCCCGAGTCGCGGGGCGCCCTCAGCCACCCGCCGCGCGAGGGCCTCGACAACCTGATCTTCGTCATCAACTGCAACCTGCAGCGCCTGGACGGGCCGGTCCGCGGCAACGGCAAGATCATCCAGGAGCTCGAGGCGGAGTTCAGCGGCGCTGGCTGGAACGTCATCAA
>CAZPUH010000210.1:0-1329 GCA_964589215.1 uncultured Myxococcales bacterium
CAGCCAGCACCGGCGGGACCTCGGGGACCGGTGGCGTGGCGGGTGCGCCCGGCAGCGGCGGCGCGACGGGCGCCGGGGGCACGGTCAGCTCGGGCGGCACCACCGGCGCGGGCGGCGCGATCAGCACCGGCGGGACGGCCGGCGGCAGCGCGCTGCCGGACGTGGTCGTGTACCGGGTCGGCGACGGGACCGCGACGGCGCTGTCCGCCAACGGCAGCCCCGTGTTCCTCGACGAGCTCAGCCCCACGGGGGCGCTGGTCCGCTCGATCCCGATGCCGACCACGACGAACGGCACGACGCAGACGCACCGCCTGATCGCCAGCGGCGTCGCCAGCTCGGAGGGGCTGCTCTCGCGTTCGTCCGACGGGCGCTACGTCGTTCTGACCGGCTACGACGCGCCGCTGAGCGGAAGCACCAGCCTCAGCGGCACGACGTCCGCCACCGTCCCCCGGACCATCGCGCGCGTCGACGCCGCCGGCAACGTGGACACGACCACCGGCCTCACGAACGCCGCCAGCGGCAAGAACCCGCGCTCGGCGGCGTCGACCGACGGCACCAACCTCTGGATCACGGGCGGCGCCGGCGGCATCTCCTACGCGACGCTGGGTGCGTCGACGGGCCTGCAGCTGAGCACCACGGTCACCAACCTGCGGCAGGTCGGCATCTTCGGCGCGCAGCTCTACGTGTCGACCAGCTCCGGCTCCGCCGTGCGCGTCGGGACGGTCGGCAGCGGCCTGCCCACGACCGCCGGCCAGACGATCGCGAACCTGCCCAGCTTCCCCACCAGCGGCAGCCCGTACGCGTTCTTCCTGGCGGATCTGGACGGCGTGGCGGGCGTCGACACGCTGTACGTGGCTGACGACACGACGGCGACGGGCGGCCTGCAGAAGTATTCGCTCGTGGGCGGCAACTGGACGTCGAACGGGCTGGTCGGCTCCGGGACCGACGCGTACCGCGGCGTCACGGGCGTCGTTTCCGGAGCGACCGTC
The DNA here is from genome assembly GCA_964589215.1 of uncultured Myxococcales bacterium. Taxonomy (GTDB): domain Bacteria; phylum Myxococcota_A; class Polyangia; order Fen-1088; family Fen-1088; genus JADGRB01. The sequence continues at coordinate 990 of CAZPUH010000210.1, forward strand.
ACCCTCTTCGCGGTACGCGGCGGCGGCACGGCGGCGGCCGGCGGCGGCCAGCTGGTGACGCTGGTCGATGCAAGCGGGTTCAACGGAGCCTTCGCAGGGACGCCCACCGTGCTGGCTACGGCGATCACCGGCACCTCTTTCAACACGGCGTTCCGCGGCGTGGCCCTGGCCCCGACCCCCTGAAGGGCCGCTGCCCGAAAGCGTGATCCGATCTCCCGGTTGCCGCGTATACAGGCGGCAACCAAGGAGACCCGACCATGCATCCGACCAAGATCCTCTCGCTCGCGCTGGGAACGTCCCTCCTGTGCGCCGCCGCCGCGCGCGCCGAGGCGCCGAAGCC
>CAZPUH010000211.1:0-1311 GCA_964589215.1 uncultured Myxococcales bacterium
CCGGCGAGACGATCCTGGTCACCGGCGCGACGGGCGGCGTCGGGCGGGCCGCCGTGTTCGCGGCGAAGGCGCGCGGCGCCAAGGTCCTGGCGGGCGTGCGCGCCAAGTACCGGCAAGAGGCCGAGTCCCTGGGCGCCGACGGGGTGGCGATCCTCGACGACGAGGCGGCGATCGCCAAGCTGCCGACGCTGGATGCGATCGCCGACACCGTGTCGGGCGAGACGATCCAGAAGCTGCTCGGCAAGCTGAAGCCGGGCGGAAAGGTGGGCAGCGTCCTCGGCGAGCCGGCCGGCGCGAAAGAGAAGGGGTTCGCGGTCAAGGCATTCATGACTCACGCCGATACCAAACGTCTGGGCGAGATGGCCCAGGCCGTCGCCGGCGGTAAGCTGCGGATCCCCATTGCGCTCCGGTTCCCGCTGGCCGAAGCGGCGGCCGCGCACGAGGCGGCTGAACGCGGCGACGTGACCGGCAAAATTCTGCTGCTCGGACCCTGACGTGATCTTTACGGGCAACCTGAACACGCGTATAGTGTCCGGATGAGTTGGTCTTTGGGCACCGTCCCCGGGGGCCGGATCGGCAACGACGTCTCGTTCGCGACGGTCGCCGGCTACACGTTCGCGTGGGCCGGACTGACGGGCGGCGCGGGCGGAGGCATCCTCAGCGTCCGCGTCACCTTGCGCCGGGCGAGCCTGGCCGATCTGGCGCGCGCGCTGGGGCGGTTGCCGGGCGTGCGCGTGACGTCTGGTCCCGCCATGTCGGCAGGCGGCGGCGATTGCTACGTCGTGCACTGCCCGGGCTTCAAGATGGTGCTCTCTTCCCCGGAGCCGGGGACCGACAACGCCGCCGGGCTCGTGTCGCGAACGGCCCCCGCGGCCGTGACCCTCACCTCGGAGCTGGCGACCGCTCTCGACGGGCTCATGCGCACGGCGCCCCGCCCCGCCGCGACCAAGCCGCCCGCGCCGCTCTCTGACCCGACGGCGCAGGCGACCGATGATGGCCCGCCCAGCTCGACGCTGCGGCGCGCGCCGCTTCGTCCGGGCAAGACGCTCGCCCGAAAGGCGCCGCTCACGCGCCGCACGCCCCTGCGCCGCCGCCCCGACTCCGACCGCTAGGCGCGCGGCCGAAACGGTCAGGCGGCCGGCGGCAAGATCGGGCTCGCGTCGCCCGTCCCGAGGATCCAGAGCTGATACGCGGCGCGCGTGACGCCGATGTGGAACAGATGGCGTGACTCGTCGTCGCGCCCGTAGCTGCTCGCGTTCGCGTCCAGCATGACCACGTAGTCGAACTCGAGCCCCTTCACCTGGCGCACGT
>CAZPUH010000212.1:0-2644 GCA_964589215.1 uncultured Myxococcales bacterium
CGGCGGAAACGGCCCAACGGGCGCGCGTCGCGCCGCCCGCGTCAGCGCGTCTTCCTGTTACAGGCGCGCGCGGGCGCGGCGGCGGGGGTCCTGCGGCATCGAGAGCACCGGCGGCGCGACGACGGCCGGCTCCCCGGGCGCCGCGACGGCGCCGGCCGCCGCGTCGGGGATGCGCGCCAGGTCGGCGTCCTCATCCGCCGCCGCCGCGGCCACCGCGCACAGGACGGCCACGGCGGCGTACGCGGCAGCCACCGTCAGTCCTCTTCGAAGTGCGGCAGGTAGTCGCGCTGGAACCAGGCGTCGGGCAGCTCCTGCGCGCGGTAGCCGGCCCCGTCGACGGTGGTGACCAGGTTCGCGTCAACGGCGTCGATGATCACCGTCTCGGTGGGGCGGACCACCCCCATCACCTCGGCGAACTTGCGGTAGTACGCCATCTTCAGCAGGCGGCCGCTGTCCGAATAGAACTTCCCCTTGATGGCGCGGTAGGTGTCGCGCTCGACCCAGTACTCGAGCCGCGCGTAGACGGCGTCGCCGGTCGCCGCCACCAGGTTCAGATGCCAGGCCCGCCGGTCCTGGTGGTCGGCGTCCTTGATCGTCTCCTCGCCGCCCAGGGTGGCCGTGTAGTCGTGGGCCAGGTTGACGGTCAGCACGTCGCCGTCGGAGGCCTGCCCCACCAGGCGCTGCTGCGCGGAGATGCGGACGCTGGTCTTCGACGCCGGGTCGTAGAACCACATCTTGCTCGCGTCCAGCAGCACCAGCTTGCCGGCGTCGCGAGGCGGATCGACGTAGCGGACCAGGTTCTTGAACTGGCGCCCGTCCGGCTTGGCGTGCAGCCCCAGCACCACGCGCTCGCGCGCCTGGCCGTTGCGGTACGTCACCAGCGTCAGCGTCGAGCGGAACGGCTCCTGCGGGTTGCGCGCGCGATCCGCCGCCTCGACGATCTCGCGCGCGGTGGGCGGCGCGGCCGCCGCAGACCGCGCCGCTAATGTGATCAGCCAGAGCAGCCCGGCGGCCGCGCGGGCGCGTGCGTTGCGAATGGACATGGGCGTTCTCCTTGGTCGAACGTGGGTCAGACGTGGCGAAGGGCGTCGACGACGGGCAGCCGGGCGCCACGGTTCGCGGGGATCAGCGCCGCCAGCGTCGCCGCGACGACCAGCCCCAGCCAGACGCGGGTGATGAACCCGCCCGAGCCCGCGCTCAGCACCTCCAGCGGCACCGCCGTCGCCTGGCCGGGCGGGCTCCAGGTCAAGCCGGCGTGGTTCACGGCGGCGGCGATGGCCTGCGCCAGCAGGGCTCCGATCGTGGCCCCGATGGCGCCCAGGATCAGCCCCTCGACCACGAACAGCCGGCGGATGCCGGCGCGCCGCACGCCCATCGCGCGCGCGGAGCCGATCTCGGCCGTCCGCTCCATCACGCTCATCCCCATCGTGTTCACGACGGTGAACAGCACGATGACGCTCATGATGGTCGCGATGAACAGGAAGATGGCCCGGAACATCCCCACCGCCTGGGTGTAGAACGGCTGCAGCTCGGCGAAGTCGTGAACCTCCAGGTCCAGGTGGCGCTCGGCGAACAGCGCCCGCAGCCGCGCCCGCGCCAGCTCGAGATCGGCGGTGTGCCGCAGCTGAACGACGATGCCGGTGGCTTTGGGCGGCGTGCGCCCGTACACCAGCGCCTGCGCCAGCCGGATGTGCATGGCGATGAAGTTGTCGTCCAGCTCGCGCGCGCCCTGCGGCTCCGTGCGATCGACGAACAGGCTGACCACGTTGGGCGCGCCGCCGGCGGTGGCGGCCACCAGGTCCAGCCGCGGCCGCGTGTCGCCGCCACGGCCCGTCGGCGAGGGGCCGCGCTCCGTGCGCGCCAGCCCGGCCAGGTTGTCGTCGAGCACCGGGCCGCTGCCCTGCGCGCGCGACGGCGCGGGGCGCGGCGGGCAGTCGCCGATCTTCAGCGCCTCGCACAGGCCCAGCACGCGCGCCAGGCCGACGCCGACGACCCCGCGGGTCTCGTCCTGATCACTGAGCCCGGAGGCCGTCTCCAGCCGGCGCCGGTTGACCCCGTGCTCGTCCCAGCGCGCCAGGCGATCGCGCTCGGAGGGGACCACGCCGGTCCCCAGAAACGTCTTCGAGGCGTCCAGGTCGAAGTTGCCCGCGATGCCCGCCAGCGCGACGACCGGCGTGACGACGTTCAGCCGTGGCGCCAGCGTCGGATCGCGCCGGATCAGATCCACGACGCCGGGGTAGTCGTCGATGCCGTATTCGGCGGGATTGCCGGCCCCGAACGCGAAGTAGCCCGTCCTGAACACCGTCAGGTGACCGACCTTCTCGACGGCGTTCGTCTCCAGCCCGGCGGTCACGAAACGCACGAACTCGCCGAACAGCACCACGCCGACGGCCCCGACGGCGATGGCGAGCAGGGTCATCGTCGAGCGGCGCCGGTTGCGCAGGATGTTTCGGAACGCGATCTTCAGCGTCATCATTGGACCACCTCCGCGCGCCGGCCGTCGCGGATCGCGAACGTCTGGTCGGCGTGCGACATCAGCTGCGGATCGTGGGTCGAGAACACGAAGCTCACCGCCTGCTCCGCCTGGATGCGGCGCATGAGGGCGATGATCTCGGCGCCCGTCCGGGTGTCCAGGTTCGCCGTC
>CAZPUH010000213.1:0-3546 GCA_964589215.1 uncultured Myxococcales bacterium
CCTGGGACCGCAGGCGACGGTGGCGCTGGCCAGCTGCGACGCGGTCTTCATGCGCAAGGACCCGCCGTTCGACCTGGACTACTACTTCGCGACGCTGCTGCTGGAACGGGCGCGCGGCAAGACGCTGATCATCAACGACCCACGCGGCCTGCGCGAACAGAACGAGAAGCTGACGGTGCTCGAGTTCCCGGACCTGTGTCCGCCCACCATCGTCACGCGCGAGGCCAACCGGCTGCGGTCGTTCCTGGCCGAGCAGGGGGGCGAGATGGTCGTCAAGCCGCTGGACGCGTCGGGCGGCTTCGGCGTGTTCCACGTGCGCCAGGGCGACCCCAACACGGGCGCGATCCTCGAGCAGTCGACCAACCTGGGGCGGCGCTGGACGATGGCGCAGAAGTACCTGCCCGAGGTGCGGCGGGGCGACAAGCGCATCCTGCTGTGCGACGGGGAGCCGCTGTGCGCCGTGCTGCGCGTCCCGGCGGCCGACGACGCGCGCGGGAACCTGCACGTCGGCGCCAAGCCCATGGCCACGAAGCTGGACGACCGCGACCAGGCGATCGTCCAGACGCTGGGACCGCGGCTGCGCGAACGCGGGCACTTCTTCGTCGGGCTCGACGTGATCGGCGGGTTCCTGACGGAGGTCAACGTGACCAGCCCGACCGGCATCCTGGAGGCGAACGTCCTCTACGACGACGCCTACGAGGTGAAGGTCGTCGAGAAGCTGGAACAGAAGATCGCCAGCAGCTCGCGGTGACGCGCGCGGCGTGGGCGGCGGGCGCGCTGCTGGCCGTCGGTCTGGCGGCGCGCGCCGCGCCGGCGCGCGCGCAAGACAGCGGGCCGCTGCGGCTGCTGGTGCAGGGAGACGCGGTGCTCGCGTCGCAACCCAGCCCGCTGCAGGACCCCGAGGATCCGCGCAGCGGCCCAGCGCTCACGTTGCGGCGCGTGCGCGTCGGCGACGAGGTGTCCGGGCACCAGGTTCACGCGCGCGTGCTGTTCGAGGCGCAAGCCGACAGCGCAGCCGGCGTGCCGTACGCGCCGCCGGCCGGCGGGCGCCTGCCGTTCGGCGGGCCCGTGCGCGTGACCGAAGCGTTCATCGGCTGGGCGCCCCACCGCGCGTTCGAGATCGACGCCGGCTCGCTGCGCGTCCCGTTCGGGCTGTCGCGGCAGACGGACGAAGCCGACCTGCGCCTGCCCGAGAGGCCTGTCTTCGTCGACGCGCTGACGCCCGACTTCCGGACCGGCGTGTCCGTCGGCGGGGACCTGGGCGAGATCCTCTACCGCGCCGCCATCCTGAGCGCCGACCCCACCATCGAAGGACACCTGTTCGACGCCGGCTTTCTGGCCGCCGGGCGGGTGGTGGCCGAGCCGCTGGGCCCCGTCGGCCTGCGCGCGTGGCGGCGCGGCGAGGACGACCCGTGGTACGGCTGGTTCCGCTTCGCCGCCGGCCTGTCGGTGCAATACGGAACGATCGCCGCGCCCCGGACGCTGGCGATCGATCCCGAATTCACGGCGCAGTGGCGCCGGCTGGTGGTCACGGCCGAGTACTTCCTCTCGACGCGGCTGCAGTCCGGGACGTCGTTCCAGAAGACGGGCGCGCAGGGGGGCGTCCTCGAGCCCGGCATCACCTGCCTGGCGCGGCGCCTGGACGTCGTCGCGCGCGCCGAATGGGAGCGCACCCCGGGAACGATGATGTGGGGCGCGGGCGCCGCCGTGACCGCTTATGCGCCCGATCCGCGCGCGCGCCTGACCGCCGGCCTCGAGCGGCGCTGGTCGCGCAACGACGCGACCGCCGCGGTGCCGGTGCCCGCGAGCGCCTACTGGGTCATCGTGCGGCTCACCGTCGCGATCGACTGACTGCCGACGCTACTTCGACCGGCGCTTGTGGACCGGTTTGGGCGCGACGTTCTCGTCCTTGGCCGACGGAGGCGGCGGCTCGGCAGGTGCCGTGCGCTGCTTCTTGTCGGGGCAGCCGTTGCGGCTGGCGTCCGTCGACGGCGGGCCCGCCTTCGTCGGGCAGGCGTCGTCCGCGTCCGAGATGTTGTCGCCGTCGGTGTCGATGTACGGGCAGCCCGGCCGCTTGGGATCGGGGTGATCGCCGGGCGGCGTGACGGGGCAGGCGTCGTCGACGTCCGGCACGCCGTCCGCGTCCTCATCGTTCTCGGGACACCCGGGCCGGAACGGATCGGCATGCCGCCCGACCGCGGCCTTCGGGCACTGGTCCTCGTCGTCGGCGACGCCGTCGTGATCCGAGTCCGGGATGCTGATGTGCCAGATGCCGCGCCGGACGGGCGTCCCGGTGGGCGTCGCGGCGCCCTCGGCCGCGCGACCAAAGTGGTACGTGAAGCTGCCGCCCATGCTCCAGGCCAGCCCGTCGTTGCTCGTGTTCCGATCGGGGTTGATGAAATCGCCGTAACGGAAGTACGGACCGACGCTGAAGCCGGGGATGTCGGGGATGTTGAACTCGGCACCGATGGCCACCTCGAAGCCAAAGCACCAGGCGTAACCGGTCGATGCCGGCCCCAGCGCCAGATCCGCGAAGGCCAGGCCCCACTTGGCCACGATGGGCTCGTACCGCGTGCCCAGCCCGAACAGCAGCGCGTGGTTGGGGCCGGGGAGCCACCACTGGTGCAGGGCCAGCATCGCGGCGAAACCGTGCGAGATGTCGACGGTGCCGCGGAGCCCCGTGAAGAACAGCGCGCCGTCCGGCCCCGGCGAGCGGTTGAAATCGGTGATCGTTCCGCCGGCGCCCAGGTCCAGGCCCAGCGCGCTGCGCATCGTCCAGTCGTTGGAAGGCGCGCCTGCGGGCTGCTCGCGCGAGAATCCCGGCGCCCCGTGGGCCGTCGCGGCCCCCACCACCCAGAGGGCCGCCCCCAGGACCGTCGCCATGCTTCGCCGGGCCGATCCCGTTCGCTTCGTAAGGGGTCCCCTGATCATGCGCTCCATATTGCCAGAACCTCAAGCGGAGCAGAAAAGGCCAAGCGTGAAAATCGCGCCAGGCAGATGGCGCGAAGCGCTCTGGTGAGGCGCCTGCGGTCAGGGAAGTCGCGCGCTGCGCAGGCGCGAGAAGAAGGCGCGCAGAAGCGCGGCTCCCTCGGCGGCCAGGACGCCCGGCACCACCTCGACCCGGTGGTTGAGGCGCGGGTCGTCGACCAGCGAATACAGCGTCCGGACGGCGCCCGCCTTGGGGTCGTCGCAGCCGAAGTAGAGGCGCTTGATGCGCGCGTTCACGAGGGCGCCGGCGCACATCGGGCACGGCTCCATCGTCACGAACAGCTCGGCGTCGCAGAGGCGCCAGCTGCCCAGCGCGGCGGCCGCGCGCCGCAAAGCCAGGATCTCGGCGTGGGCGGTCGGATCGGCGCCCGTCTCGCGTTCGTTGTGAGCGACGGCGATGACCTGGTCGCCGATGGCGACGACCGCGCCGACGGGGACCTCGCCTCGTCCAGCGGCCTCCTGGGCAGCCCCGAGCGCCTGGCGCATGAACGCCAGCTCGCGCTCGCCGGCGGCGGCCGGCGGGGGGCTGAACGACAGGGACGCGGCGGTGGTCATCGG
>CAZPUH010000214.1:0-2015 GCA_964589215.1 uncultured Myxococcales bacterium
GCGCGACGCGCCGCGGGCCAGGTTGACGGCCACGATCGCCGGCAGCAGCTGGGGCGTCAGCCCGATCGCCAGCGCCAGCGAGAACATCAGCGACTCCAGCACCGGACGCGCGAAGTAGACGTTGACCGCGAAGATCCCCAGGACCAGCAGCAGCGTCAGCTCCATCAGCAGGTAGCCGAAACGCCGCAGGCCGTGCTCGAAGTCGGTCTCCGGCGGACGGGCCGCCACGCGCGCCGCGACCCGCCCCAGCTCCGTGCGCGGGCCCGTGCGCACGATCAGCACGCGGGCGGAGCCGCTGACGACGTGCGTGCCCAGGAACACCGCGCTGGTCCGGCGGGCCAGCGCCGCGTCGGTGGCAGCGGGGGGTGTGCCCTTCTCGGCCGGCTCGCTCTCGCCGGTCAGGGCCGCCTCCGACACGAAGAGATCGCGCGCCTCCAGCACGCGTCCGTCGCCGGGAACGCTGCGCCCCGCGTCCAGAAGCGCGACGTCTCCGGGCACGACGTCGGCCAGCGGAATCTCGCAGACCGCGCCGCCGCGCAGCACGCGGGCCCGCGTCGCGACCTGCGCCATCAGCTGCTTCACCGCGCGCGAGGCGGCGTGCTCTTGCCAGACGCCAACCGCCGCCGACAGGACGACGATGGCCAGCACGATCGCGGCGTCGGCCGCGTCGCCCAGCACCGCCGCCAGCACCGTCGCCGCCAGCAGGATGAGGACGATCGGGTTCCCCAGCTGCCCCGCGATCAGGGCCGGCAGGTCCGTGCGTCTCCCTTGCGCCAGCGCGTTGGGACCGCCCGACTTGCGCCGGGCGGCGGCCTCCTCCGCGTCGAGCCCGCCCGGCGTGCTCCGCAGGCGCGCGAACAGATCGGCGGGCGCGGCCGCCCAGAAAGCGTCCGCTTCCTGGCCTGCTGCGCTCATGCAGCCATCGGCAGATGCTCGTCACCGCGCGCGCGCGGCGCCGGTGCGGCTGGCGTGCGGATGACCAGCGGCTGCGCGCTGAGCGGGCCTGCGAGCCACGCGAACATCGAAACGCCCCAGGACAGCGCGATCGCCTCTTCCAGCAGCGACGACGGGAAGATCAGCGCGGTCAGCGCCACCCAGCCGGCGACGCCCGCGGCGGCGAAGCGCGCGCGGTCGTCGCTGAACGCGAACGCCGCGAGCACGGTCGCGAGCGTCCCCGCCACCAGCGCGGAAACGTGGTGCGGTGTCGACATCGGAAAGATGAAGGCGGCCAGGGGCAACCAGGGGGCGATCAGAATGGCGAGAAAGCGGTTCAGCATTGCGAGCCTCCTTGTGAAGACTCTGACTACCTTTGCAACCGGCGTTCCCACCCAACCGCGCTCGGGAAGCGCCCCTAGCCCGCATTCTGTTCGCGGCTCTGCCGGCCGGACGGCAGGAACTGCGCGGGGCGCGCCCCGAGTATCGCATTGACGCGCAGGCCCGCGTGACCTAAGCCTGATCGGGCCAATGAGGCGCGGATGCGTGCTGGTCGTGGACGACCAGGTGAGCTTGGCGGAGAACATCGCCGAGATCCTGCAGGGGATCGGGTTTCAGACCGAGGTCGCGGGCTCGGCCGAACAGGCGCTCGCCCGCATCTCCCAGGGCGGGATCACCGCCGTCGTCACGGACTTCAAGCTTCCCGGCGCCAGCGGCGCCCAGTTGATCGAAGAGCTGCGCCGGCGCGGCGAGCGGATGCCCGTCCTGATGATGAGCGCCTACACCGACGAGGGCACGATCGGACAGTCGCGGGCGGCGGGCGCGTGGCTGTTCCTGCCCAAGCCCGTGCCTCTCTCGACGCTGATCGACGCCTTCGAGTCGCTGGCCCGCCAGCCCGCCACCGCCCTGGTCGTCGACGACGAGGAGAGCCTGGCCCACAACCTGGCCGAGGCGCTGACCGCGGCCGGGCACGAGGTGGTGGTCACCCACACCGCCGCCGAGGCGCTGGCCCAGAATCGCCGCGTGCAGACGGCCGTGCTGGACGTGCGGCTCCCCGACGGGACGGGGGTCGACGTCGCGCG
>CAZPUH010000215.1:0-5287 GCA_964589215.1 uncultured Myxococcales bacterium
TTCATGCTGCTTCGTCTGGCGGCGACGGGAAAGAAGGCGACGCCGCCGCTGTTCGAGACGCTGGCGAACCTGGGGCGCGAGCTGGTCCGGCGGCGCATCCGGCAATGCATCGTCGAGATCAAGAAGCTCCCGCGACCCTGACCAGCGGCGATCCGGCGGCCGGCGCGCTCCGGCCCGGCGAGCCGCTGGGGGTCTACGTTCACTTCCCGTTCTGCGCCGTCCGCTGCCCCTACTGCGACTTCGCCGTCGACGAGCGGGTGGACATCCCCCACGAGGCGTACGCCGACGCGGTGATCGGAGAGATCGCGGGGCGCGCCCCCTGGTTCGCGGGGGCGGGGCCGCTGGTGTCGATCTACTTCGGCGGCGGCACGCCGGGGCTGTGGCGGCCCAATGCGCTGGCGCGGGTGATCGAGGCGGCGCGGGGCACCTTCGGCGCGCCGCCCGCGGCAGACCTGGAGATCACCGTCGAGGTGAACCCGGGCGAGGCGGCCGTCGAGCACCTGCGGGCGCTGCGCGGCGCCGGCGTGAACCGGCTGTCGATCGGGCTGCAGGCGCTCGACGACGCGCTGTTGCGGGCGCTGGGGCGCAACCACGACGCGGCGGCCGGCCCCGCGGCGGTTCAGGCGGCGCGCGCGGCGGGATTCGACAACCTGTCGGTCGACCTGATGTTCGGCGTGCCGGGGCAGTCGCTGGATGTCTGGCGCCGCGATGTGGACGCCGTCGTCGCGCTGGCGCCCGAGCACGTGTCGGCCTACGCGCTCACCGTCGAGCGTGGGACGGTGTTTGGCGCGCGCGACCGCCGAGGCGACCTGGCGCGCCCCGACGACGAAGCGGTGGCCGCCATGTTCGAGCACGCCCGCGCCGTGTTCGCGGCGGCCGGCCTGACCGGGTACGAGATCTCCAGCTACGCGCGGGCAGGGCGGCGGGCCCGTCACAACCAGCTCTACTGGGCGCTGGGACCGTACCTCGGCGTCGGCGCGTCGGCCGCGTCGTTCCGGCCGCTGGCCGACGGGACCGGGTGGCGGTTCTCGAATCCCCGCTCCACGGACGTCTACCTGCGGCAGTCGCAGCCGGGGCGACAACCAGGCCCGCGCCACGTCGAGCGGCGCAGCGCCGCCGATCTGGAGAACGAAGCCGTCTGGTTGGGGCTGCGCACCAGCGACGGCGTCAATCGCGCGGCGCACGCGCGCCGGCACGGGCGCGATCCGGTGGTCGGGCGCGAAGCGGCGGTCGCGGCGGCCGTGGCGGCCGGGTGGCTGACCGCCGACGAGACGTGCCTGCGGCTCACGGCAACCGGCCTGCTGTTCGCCGACGAGATCGCCACGCGTCTCTGGACGTGAGCGCTGGCGCGCTGAGCGCCGACTTCAGCCGGCGGTCATCGCCACCGGCTGCTCGGCGGCGGGGGCGTCCGGCATCGCAGCGTCCACGTTCGTGGCCTCCGCGCCGGTCAGGTGCGAGACGTCGGCGAAGGTCTGCAGCGAGAGGTGGCGCCCTTCGATGTCGATGCGGGTGACGCCGGAGACCGGCCAGTCGACGTTCCGATAGTGGCGAACGTCCATCCCCAGCAGCTGGCAGAACAGGATCCGCAGCAGCGCCTTGTGCGAGACCACCAGCACGTTGCCGCGCGGGTAGGCGGCGCGCAGGTCGTCCAGCGCGGCCATCGCGCGCGCCGCGACCTCGCGGGGCGGCTCGCCGTTGGGCGCGCCGATCGACGGGTCCTCGAGCCAGCGGCCGAAGTGCTCCGGGTGCTGGCCGGCGGCCTCCGCCTTGGACAGCCCCTGCCAGTCGCCGTAGGACATCTCGTCGAGCCGCGCGTCGCGGCGCGGCTGCAGCCCCACGCGCGCCGCCAGCGGCATGGCCGTGTCGACGGTGCGCGTCCGGCTACTGGTGACGATGGCGTCCCAGGGGACGCGCCCGTAGGCCTCGGCGAAGGCCGCCGCCATGGCGCGCCCCTCCGCGGTCAGCGGCGCGTCGATGCGCCCGCAGAATCGATTGTGGTGACTGAACGCGGTCTGGCCATGTCGCAGCAGATACAGGCTCAGCACGTTCTGTCCCCCTTTCACCGCCCCTGCCTCGCGACCCACGCGGCCCACACCCCTCAACGCCCCGTTCACGAGATCTTCCATGCTGCGTCCCATCCCAACCTGACCAATACAAGCCCCGTACCAGCCGCGAACCCCCGGGGATCCGCGGCCGATGCGTCGTTGCCGTACCGATTCGGGTATCTGGGAGTTACGGGCCCGTAACGGCGCGGAATCTCAGCGGCGCCGCCCGAGCCGAGGGCCGAGAGGCTAGTACTTCGCGTTGCGAGACAGCTCGAGCGCGCGGTCCTGCCAGTAGTCGCCGGCCTTGGGGCCGCCGTTGCAGGCGCCGTCGGACTCGGCCGGCTTCTTCAGCCACAGGTACGCGTCGACCAGCTTGTCGGACGTCTCAGCCGTGGGCGGCGAGCCCAGCGCGCGGCCGGGCGGGTTGCACCAGCAGTTCTCGTCGTCGGGGCCCTTGCAGTCCGTCGGCGCGCCGTTGCCGTTCCGGCTGGTGTCGATGACGAAGTGCTTGCCGCCCAGCAGCTTCGAGACCTCCTTGCCGTACTTGATCTCCTCGGGCGTCGACTTGTAGTTCGAGACGTTCAGCGCGAAGCCCTGCGCCTGTTCGACGCCAACCTCCTTCAAGAGGGCGGCGTCCTCTTTCGCCGGCAGCCAGCCCGAGTGGCCGGCGTCGACGTAGACCGCCGTGTTGCCCAGCGCCTCGAACGTCTGGATGGCGAAGCGCATCAGCTCGATGCGCTCTTTCTGCTGCTCCTCGGTCATGCACCCCTTCTTCTTCATCAGCCCCAGCGAGTCGGGCTCGAGCACGACCACGGCGCGCCGGTTGCCGATCCCGTTCGCGAACGAGGTGATCCACTTCTTGTAGTCGTCGGCCTGGTTGGCGCCGCCCTTCGAATACTGCCCGCAGTCGCGGCCGGGCAGGTTGTAGGCGATGAACAGCGGCAACGATCCCGCCTTGGAGATGGTCGTGACGCGGCGGCGGACCCAGTTCTCGACGTTCGGCGTCCAGTCCCCGATCCAGTCGGCGCCCCCGTTGTCGGCGACCTTGGCGAGCAGCGCGGAGGTCTGCGGGTCGGTCTTGCTCATCAGCTTCGACTTGAGGTGCGCGGGTGAGTAGGGGTCGACCCACTTCAGGTTCACACCAGCGAACGGGTTCTCGCCCTTCGTCCAGGCCGGCAGGAACTGCTTGGTGTCGTCGGGGCTCAGCGGCTTCTTGGCGGGGGGCGCCGGGGCGTCGGAGGCTGCGGTGCCGGCGCTGGACGGGCCCGCGGCGGCGCCGGCGGCGCTCTTGTTGGACGAGCTCGCGCAAGCGGCGGCCAGGAGACTCATCGACAACATCAGGGTCAGGGGCTTGGTCGGCATCGGTCCTCCGGGGCGGTTGCTAGCATGAAAGAGTGCGAGCCCACAACCCGGGGACCTTCATTCGCCGGGGCCATCGGGGGCGCGCCGGAGAAACTCGCCCCGTCGCGGCGTTCCGTCGCCAGCCCGCCACCCGTCCCGGGTCAACACCTGGTAGCCGCTGAAGGTCATGGGGCGGGTCACGATGGGGTCGAAGGACGACAGGAAACCGACGTGCAGGTGCGGCGTCTCCGCGTTTCCCGAGTTGCCGCAGCGCCCGATGACGTCGCCGCGGCGGACCCGGTCGCCGACCTTCAACGTCACCGAGCGCGCGGCCAGATGGCGGAACTCGGTGTATTCGCGCGGCGCGTGCTGGAGGATGACGTAGTTGCCCGGGGCGCGCCCTTCGACGTGCGCGGGCGAGTCCCGCTGGTCGCCCAGGGCCGCGACGACGGTGCCGTCGGCGGGGGCCAGCACGGGCCGGCCGTAACAGGCCCACGCGGTCAGCGGCGCCCCGCGCGGCGGCTCCTTGGTCCCGGCGCGCTGGGCCGGAACGAAGTCCAGCGCGAACGCGGCGTATCCGCGGTGCGTCTCGTCGGAGTCGAACCCTTGCAGCACGCCCCAGATTCCGTCGAAGGGGAGGGTCAGCCGCGTGACCTGCGGCGGCGGCGTCCGGTCAGCGTCGCGTCCTGGCCGCAGCCGCGGCCCCACCGGCGCGCCCGCCAGCAGCGCAACCAGGAGGTGCAGCCCCGTCACCGGCGCGGTCCCGGCGCCCGACGCAACCCCTCGCGCGCCCGCTGCCAGAGCACATACCCCAGTCGTTCCCCGTCGGGATCATTGCCGGCCAGCCGCACGGACGACAGATGCAGCAGCGCCTTCACCAGCGGCGCCCGCCGCTCGACCGCCATGCCCTGCGTCGCCTCCCGCACCCGCCTCCTCAACGCGCCCATCATGGACCCGTCGTCGTTCTCGTCCTGGTCCTCGACCAGCGCCGTCCGCAGCCTCCGGCCCAGCGCCCGGAACGCCCGATCCGCCTCCTGGCGCGCCTCCGCGTCGTCTTGGCCCGCCCCGGCTCGCCGTTCCCGCGCGAGTTCTTCGCGCTCTTCCGCGCCGAACCCGAACCCAGCCGCGATCGCGTCGAACAGGCGCACGCGGTGCACCAGCGGGCCGGGATCGTCATCCGCGTCCTCGCCGGCCATCAGCGCCAGCACCGCGCCGCTGTCGGCCTGAAAGACGGCGTGCAGCCCGTCCAGCTCGGCGGCCCGAAATCGGCCGCGCTCGGGGAAGTAGTCGCCCGTCTCCAGCGAGGTCAGCGCGCCGGCGCCGCGTGCGTCCTCCACGGCCACGCGCAGCCGCCGCTCGAATGCCGCCAGGCGAGTGGCGCCGTGCGCGCGCACGCGGAGGTGAGGGCGCCGGCCGGGCCCGTCCTCGTACCGGAGAAAGAACCACGCGTCGATCTCGCCGGCAGCCAGTCCCGCGTCGACGGTCGGCGCAACCACCTCCAGCAGCAACGCGTCCTGCAGGTCTCCGGCGCCGAACAGCTTGAACGTCCGCCAGCCGGCGAGCGGCGGCGCTTCCCGCGGCGGCGGAACGCGCGCGAGATCGGCCAACGCCTCGCGCGGCGCGCTCGATCTGACCACCGGGACGACCAGCTCGATGCGGCGCCCGTCGCGATCGAGCGTCTCGCCCAGCGGCGGCCAGATCTCGTGAACCCGCGCGACGCCCGCCAGCTCGCCCGCGGCGGTCGGCGCCTCCAGATCGACGGGAACCAGCTCGTCGCCTTGCCCCAGCTGCACGTGTCGCGGCACGCCGGCCTCGCGGCGCCAGCGCTTCAGCGCCGCGCGGCCCGCCCGCCCGTCGCGCACGGCGTCCGGGACGCGCCAGCTGGCGGGGGCGATGACGAA
>CAZPUH010000216.1:0-7435 GCA_964589215.1 uncultured Myxococcales bacterium
CGCAGGTCGCTGGCGGCCGGGCATGAGAGCCGTCGGCGCCGCCAGGCGGGACGGCGCCTCCGACGGGAGCGTCACGGCGTCGGACATTTCGTCCGGCGACACAGGCGCCACGAACCAGGGGCCGCTCTCGGCGTGCGTCTCGGGGATCAGCGTGCGTACGAACGGGCTGGGCGTCGCTGCCTCGACCTCGATGGCCGGTGACGACGGCGCGCGGCGGCGGCCCGGGGCGGCGGCAGCCTCGCCCGGTCTGGACCCGAACGGCAGCAGCGCGCGCCGCAGATCGGCGACGCCCGGAAACCGCGCCCGTGGATCGGCGGTCATCGCGCGCATGACGATCGCGTCCAGCTCCGCGGGGATGTCTGACCGCCGCGCGCGCGGCGACGGCGGGTTGCCGGCCGAGATCGCCCGGAACAGCTGCCCCAGGTCCTCCGCCGCGTACGCCTGGTGCCCGGTCAGCGCCTCGTAAAGGATGACCCCCAAGGCATATTGATCGCTGGCCGGGCCGGCCGCCCCTTGATCGGCCACCAGCTCGGGGGCCAGGTACATGGGCGTTCCGAACACGCCTTTGGGCCCCTGGCTCTGGGCCTCGCCCGGGGACTCGTGGTCCTTGGCGACCCCGAAGTCCAGCACCACCGGCCGTGACCGCCCGGCGCGCGCGGCCAGGAAGATGTTCGACGGCTTGAGGTCCCGGTGGGTGATCCCCAGCCCGTGGGCGGTCGCCACCGCGTCGCAGACGGGGACCAGGACGTCGACAGCCTCGGCGATCGACATGGCGCCCGACCGCTGCAGCCGGGCGGCCAGGTCCTCGCCCTCCAGCAGCTCCATCACCAGATAGGCGCGGTCGCCCTCTTCACCGGCGTCGACGATCTCGACGACGTTCGGGTGCCGCAGTCGGGCCGCCAGCTTGGCTTCGTTCAGGAAACGCGCGCGCGCGGTGGGCTTGGCCGCCAGCTCCGCGCTCAATACTTTGATGGCGACGCGCCTGCCGTCGGTGATGCGCACGCCCTCGTAGACATCACCGGTTGCGCCGGCACCAAGGCGCGCACCAATCTCGTACGCACCGAAGCGCGTCCCTGTTTGGAACACGACGGTCTGCAGCTCGTTCGTCGACACGCCCCCCCTATCGATCGCGCTTGGCCTCTGTGGCACGGAGCTTAAACGGAAAAAGGGTTGAAATATCCCCCATCCTTCAAGCTGTCTGTTCGATCTCGTCCACTTTTGTCAAAGAATGTCCCGACCCGCGGACGGCCCCGCGGCCCTGCGCGTCACGCGGCACCAATGTTTCCACTTTGGTCCCTTGCAGCGAATTCCTTGTGGCCCACCTCACCGCCGGCTGCTGCGCGCAAAACGGGCAGCGGCGCCCGGCGGGTGGGCGCCATCGGTCAGAGGATGAAACTCCGGATCGGTCCTCGAACGACGACCGCGCGACGGAAACGCGGTGCTCACGTCAGGGGAACGCGGCGCCGACCCGGACCTGACAGACCTCCAGATAGCGGGCGGCGGGCCAGTGGTGGGGCGTCGGGTAGTCGGGCGGCAGGCCCCCCAGTTCCAGCAACTGCGCGTCGCGCTTGGCCAGCGCCAGCCCGGCGCTGACGTGCTTGAGGACCGCCGGGCCGCTGTGCGTGTTGGACGAGATCCAGAGGTGCCCACCCTCCTCCGGCAGCACGGCGCAGGCCGCCGCGATGAGATCGGGATAATCCCGCTTCTGGGCCCAGAGCGAGGCGCGCGCGCCCGAGACGGTGGGCGGGTCCAGGATGATCACGTCGTGGGTCGTCCCGCGCTGCCGCTCGGCCTCGAGGAACCGGAACACGTCCGACACCTCCCAGCGGTGCGCGGCCGCGTCCAGCCCGGACAGCGCGAAGTTCGCGCGCGCCCAGGCCAGGGGGCCGGCCGCCAGGTCGACGCTGGTGATCGCCGACGCGCCGGCGCGCGCCGCGGCCACCGAAAGCGCGCCCGTGTACGCGAACGTGTTCAGCACGCGCTTGCCGCGCACGAACCGCGCCAGGCCGGCGCGGTGCTCGCGCATGTCGGTGAACAGGCCGACGTTGATGCCGCCCCGCAGGTGCACCTCGTAAGGGACGCCCGTCTCGCGCACGATCAGCTTGTCGGGCGGGGTCTCGCCCACGACGTCGTCCTTGGCCCGCTCGGGCGTGTTGCCGCTGCCCTTGAGCCGCGTCTTCAACACGGCGCCGCGCAACGGGAGCCCCTCTGCGGCGAACAGCTCCAGCGCGCACTGGGCCAGCAGGCGGGCGTGGCCCAGCAGCCCGCGCGACAGCGCCGTCACCACCGCGAACGGCCCGTACACGTCGGCCGCCAGCCCCGAGAGGCCGTCGCCTTCGCCGTTGACCAGGCGGTACGCCGATTCGCCGTCGGCCAGCCCCAGCGTGCGCCGCAACGCCAGCGCCGGCCGCAGCTTGCCGCGCACGAACGCGGCGTCGGGCGCGCGGCTGTCCTCGCCGTACGACCAGATGCGGACGACCTCGTTCTCGGGATCGGCGACGCCGGTGGCGTGCGTGGTGGCGCGCGCGTCGATGAGGCGAACGGGGCGGCCCGGCTCCAGCTCGCGCGCGGACAGAAGGTCGGACAGCAGCAATTGCGGCGGGCGCGCGCGCAGGCGCTGCTCGCCGGCGGGTGTCAGGGTGACCCCGAGGAGCGGCATGCGGGCATCATGTCTCCTCGGTCTGGGAACCGCGAGCGCAACTGCGCCTCCGGCGACCTCTGAACATTTTGGTGACCGCCTTGTGCAGCGAAGGGGCGAACGCACGTTCCAGCGCGGAGGTGCCCCATGGGAAGAGTGTGTGGACGACGAATCCTTTCATTTGCGGCCGTGGTGTTGCTCGGGGTTGGATGCGCAGGAGAGCCGGACGAACCAGGAACCAGCGCCGCTCCGGCAGTCGGGGCCGAGGTCGCGCCCGCCGCTGCGCCCGCGCGCAGGCGCCTGCGCCCCGTCGCCCCGCTGGCGGGATCTCTGGCGGGCGCGTCGCGGCCCCGCTTCCGGGTATCCGGTGCGCCCCTCGCGCTGGTGCAAATTTGCGCCGACCGCGCGTGCAATCATCCGCTGCAAGAGCTCGTCACGGTGGAAGGCTCCGGACGACCGCTGCGCCCGCTTCGGGAGGGCGTCGTGTTCTGGCGCGCCCGCGCGCTGGAGGGGCGCGCGAGCTGGACGGCGCCGTGGGAGCTCTTCGTGCCGCCGGGTGGCCGGGCTCCGGACGCGACGCGCGGCCTGCGCCTGGACGCCAACGCCGACGGGTTCGCCGACGCGGTCGTGCGCGACCAGAACGGCGATGCGGCCACCGATCGGCTGCACGTCTATCTGGGCGGACCCGGCGGCTTGAATCCCACCAGCGACACCATCGTCCCGCTGGACACGTCCACCTTCGGGGTGCCCGTCGAGAGCGCCGGTGACGTGAACGGCGACGGCTTCGGCGACGTGGTCGTCTCGGACGGCCGCGGCGTGGTCCTCTACACGGGCTCGGCGGCGGGCATCGCGGCGGCGCCGCTCTCGGTCAGCCCGGCGCTGGCCGGCATCCAGCCGTTCGACTTCGGCTGGCAGCTGCTGGCGGGCGGCGACGTGAACGGCGACGGCTATGGCGACGTCTTCGTGAGCGACGGTGGCCAGCACGTCTGGCTGTACCTCGGTTCGCCGGCCGGCTTGCCGGCCGCGCCCGCCTGGACCCTGGACGCCTCGGGAACGGGAAGCTCGGCGGCCCTGCTGACCGCCGCCGACCTGAACGGAGATGGCTTCGGCGACGTGGTCCTGAAGTGCGGCGGCGCCGTGACCGGCTTCCGCGTCTTTCGCGGCAGCGCCGCCGGGCTCGAGCCGAGCAGCGCCGGGACGTTCGTGGCCCGCCCGCAGTTTCCGTCAGGCACGGCGGGAGACCTGAACGGCGACGGCATCCCCGACCTGGTCACGACCGAATTCACGCAGCTGGCCTTCTTCCCGGGCGGCCCCGCGTTCCCGCCGGACGCCCCGACCCAGGTGCTGCCGACCGCGAACCAGGCGGCGCCTCTCCAGATCGCCGACTTCGACGGCGACGGGCGCGCGGACCTGGCGGCGGTCACGTCGACCCAGACGGACAACATCTACTTCACGAACGATCGCATCGACGTCTACCGGGGCACGCCGCGCGGGTTCGCGACCACGCCGCGGACGACGATCCTGGAGAGCGCGGTGTTGCCCGACAACACGCTCAACTTCGGCGAGCGCGTCTCGGCCGCCGACTTCGACGGTGACGGACGGGACGATCTCCTGGTGGGCGCGCCGGCGCCGTACCCGACGCCCTTCTTCGCCACCACCACGCCGGCGGTCTTCGTGTTTGCCGGGTCGTCGGGCGGCCTGCAGCCGGCGCCCACGCCGCGCATCACGGGATCGCCGGGCTACGCCAGCTGGGTGTCGGCGTCCGCGCCCGGCGACGTCCTCTGAGCAGCGGTTCGCCCACGAGACCGAACGGGGCGCCCTCGCCGGCGCTCCCGTTCGCGTGGCCGTCACCGGGCTGTCGCACACGAGCGACGAGAAGCTCTCCGAGTTGTTGCCGGACGAACGGCGCCCGCGCGCTACACCGCTCCCGGCTTCATTCGTCCAACCCGGAGGTTCCTTCATGACCTGCAAGCGCGCACTCTCCTATGCATCGCTGCTGCTGATGGGCGGCTGCACCAACGCCGTCACCGGCGGCAGCACCTCGACCGCCGACCAGCCGGCGGCCGTCGCGTTCGAATCGGCGGCCCAGCTGGTGGGCAAGCACGGCAAGCTGAACATCACGCCCGTCCCCGCGGCGCAGGGCAAGAAGCCCGGCTTTTCGTCGCCGAACATCCTTCCCCCCGAGCTGATCGCAACGGCGGTCGCGCAGGGGTCCTTCCCCGTCGAGAATCCGCAGACGGTGACTCTGGCCGACGGCAGCACGGCCACGGCGGCCTTCTACGGCTACAACGGGGACGGCCCGCTGCTGCCGGCGCCCGGTGACCTGCCCAGCGCCACCCATCTGGTCGAAGCGACGAAGACCGAGCCCGACAAGAACACCTACCTGGTGCTGTACGGTCAGAACGGCCCCGACGCGTCGTACGACTACGGCACGCACTTCCTGTTCCAGGGTCACGAGGGCGGAACGCCCGGCATGATCACGCGCATCAACCTGGACGCCGACGGCGCGCACAAGGTCACGCTGATGGCCGCCACCGACAGCACGGGCGCCGCGCTGGCCGACATCGACGGGTCGACGTGGGATCCGTTCGCGCAGCGGTTGATCTTCACGACCGAGGACGCCGGCGCGCCCATCTACCAGGCGACGCTGTCGTATCCGTCGGTCGTCGAGGACATCTCGGGCTCGATCGGGCGCGGCGGCTACGAGGGCGTCCAGAACGACGGCGAAGGCAACCTGTGGATCGTCGAGGACAACAGCGGCGCCACCACCGCCGCGACCCCGCACGCGAAGGCGCCGGCCGGGTTCATCTACCGCTTCGTGCCCCACCGGGCTGACGACCTGAAGCACGGCAAGCTGCAGGTGCTGCAGGTGACGTCGCTTCAGAACGGGCAGCCGATCGTCGAGCACGACCCGGCCACCGACACGCTGTCGGCCGACCAGGCCGACCTGCACACCTACGGCAAGAGGTTCAAGACGCGGTGGATCACGATCCACGACACGGCCCACGACGGCAACGCGACGCCGTTCAGCGCGAACGACCTGGCCAAGGCCAAGGGCGGGACGCCGTTCAAGCGCCCCGAGAACGGCCAGTTCCGGCCCGGCACCAACTTCCGTGAGTTCGTGTTCGCGACGACCGGCGACACCAGCGCGCTGACCGAGGCGGGCGCGGCGTTCGGCGGATTCGGCGCCGTCTTCAAGGTCACCGACCACGTTTCCGGCGGCGACACGGGCACTCTGACAATGGTCTTCCGCGGCGACGTGGCGCACACCGGCTTCGACAACTGCTCGTTCATCAGCAAGAACGACATCGTGTTCGTCGAGGACGCGGGCGACACGCTGCACACCCAGCGCAACGCCCTGGATTCGGCCTACATCATCGATCTGACGGCTGACTACTCCGACCCGGCCAACGTCCCGGCCCGCCTCATGGCGGAGGGGCGCGACCCGTCGGCGACGCTGGACTCGGCCTTCGGCGCGTTCGACGGCTTCCAGAACGAGGGCGACAACGAGATCACCGGCTTCCACGTCTCGAACGGCGACCCGTCGCCGCGCGGCCTGCTGGGTGCCTCGATCCCGCGCCCGTTCAAGGACGGCTGGCGCATCTTCTGGACCCAGCAGCACGGCGAGAACCAGACCTGGGAGATCCTGCCCAACACCGCCAGCGGCTGCTCGCCGTTCGGCGACGACTGAGACCGCCCGCGTGACCTCGCGCCCTCCCGCCGCACCGTCGGTGGGAGGGCGTGTGTCGCCCCGGCCGGTGCCGTGTAACGGGATCTTCTACCCCCTGTTAATTCACGGCTGAATTCGACGATCCGCCACCCCGGGGCGGTTTGCATCGCCGTTTCGCGTGCTAGCTGTTGGAGAGAGCTTTTTCGCAGCAGCAGCAAGCAAACGGAGGTGCAACAGTCGATGAGGTCGGTGGTGATGGTGGTGCTGGCAGGCGCGTGGACCGCGGCCTGCGCGGCCCCCAGCCCTCATCCGGTGGTCGTGTCGAAGACGCTCCCGTCGCCGGTGGTCTCGCAGAACGAAGAGGTGCTGGATCCGGCTCTCTTGAAGGAGGCGCTGGGTGACGGCGAAGGACAGCCGTACAAGGTCGGTCCGGGCGACACCCTGCTGGTCGCCGTGTACAACCACCCCGAGCTGGCGGTGGCCACCTACGCGGGCGCCATCGGCGCGCCGGGAACGGGCACCGCCGCGCGCACCTCGGGCCTGTACGTCGACAACGACGGCTCGATCGAGTTTCCGTTGATCGGCTCCGTCCAGGTCGGCGGCAAGACGTCCGACCAGCTGCGTTCCTATCTCGAGACGGAGCTGGCCCGGTTCGTCAAGGACCCCAAGGTGACCGTTCAGGTCATCTACAACGGCAGCATTCGGTACTACCTGCTGGGGCAGTTCGTGACCCCGGGCCTGAAGCTGTCGGACCGGCCCATGCGCCTGCTGGAGGCGCTGTCGCTGGGCGGCAGCGTGGTGATGGATCACGCGAGCCTGTCCAGCGCGTACGTCGTCCGGCAAGGGAGGCGCCTGCCTGTCAGCTTCCGCCGGCTCTTGCGCGAGGGCGACATGGGTCAGAACATCCCGTTGCACACCGGCGACACGATCGTCGTGCCGGACAACCTGACCGAGCAGGCGTTCGTGTTCGGCGGAGCCGCCGGCAGCAACTCGCGCGGCGGGCCCGTGCCGTTCGTCGACGGCCGGCTGGATCTGTTGCAGGCCCTGGCGGCCGCGGGCATCGGTTTCCGGGAGCGCGTGCAGGGGAAGCTCTCGGAGGTCCGGATCATCCGCAGCGAGGCCGACCG
>CAZPUH010000217.1:0-2051 GCA_964589215.1 uncultured Myxococcales bacterium
GCGATCTTGCCGGTGCGCTTGACGGTGTCGCCCTCGCGGACCTCTTCGTAGTTGCCGAGCAGCGCGACGCCGACGTTGTCCTCTTCCAGGTTCAGGACCAGCCCGACGACGCCGCCGTGGCCGAAGTCCAGCAGCTCGCCGGCCATCGCGTTGTCGAGGCCGTACACGCGGGCGATGCCGTCGCCGGCCTCCAGCACGGTGCCGGTCTCCTGAACCGAGACCTTCTGGTCGAAGCTCTGGATCTCCTTGCGGATGATTTGGCTGATTTCTTCGGCGCGGATTTGCATGGCTTTGATTTTCCCGGTGTGGATCGGCGAATCAGTTGAGGAGCTTCGTGCGGAGATCGGCCAGCTGGGTGCGGACGCTGCCGTCCAGCACCAGGTCGCCCACCTGCGCGACGACGCCGCCGATCAGCGAAGCGTCGACGGCCGTTTCCACGATGACCTTCTTGCCCGTGCGCTCTTCCAGCGCCCGGCGGACGCGCTCGACGGCGGTCGCCGTCAGCGGCTCGGCCGACGTCACGCGCGCGCGCAGGCGCCCGGTGTGGGCGTCGGCGATGTCGCGGTAGGCGCGGGCGATCGCCGGCAGCAGCATGATGCGGCGCCGCTCCAGCAGAAGCAGCGCCAGGCGGCGGACCTCGGCGGTCGGCGCCACGCGCGGCAGAAGCTGCTCCAGCACGCGGCGCTTCTCCTCGGGGCGAAACACCGGGTTCTCCAGCAGCTCGCGCAGGTCGGGCGACGACGTCCACATCGTCGCCAGCTCGCCGATCTCCTGGCCCAGGGCCTCGAAGTTGCCTGCGTCGACGCCGCTCCCGAACAGCGCGCGCGCGTACCGGCGCGCGACGGACCCGCCCAGCATCGCCATCAGCCCACGCTCCGGGCAGGCGCCACCGGCTTGGCGGCCACGTCGCTGACGAAGGTCTCGACCATCCGCTGCTGGTCACCCGTGTTCATCGACTGGCGCACCAGCTGCTCGGCCACCTGGACGGCCGCCAGCGCGACCTCGCGCCGCAGATTGCCTTCCGCTTCCTTGACCTGCTGGTCCAGGGCGAACGCCGTCTCCTCGCGGATGCGCTTGGCGCGCTCTTCGGCCAGGGCGATGAGACGGGCCTTCTCGGCCTCGGCCTCTTGCTTCACGCCCGACTGGATGTCGGCGATCTCCTGCTCCAGCTTGGCCAGGCGCGCCTCGTGGCGGGCCAGGCGGGCCTCGGCTTCGGCGCGGGCCGTCTCGGCCGCGGCCAGGTCGGCCTTCAGTTGCTGGTGCCGCGCCGACAGCGCCTTGTTGATGGCCGGCCCGCCGAACTTCACCAGAACGGCGATCAGCACCGCGAAGTTCAGCAGCTGCAGCGCCAGGCTCTTGGTGTGGATCTGGGGCGTCTCGCCGTGCTCCGGCAGCTCACCGCCCATCTCGTCGCCAGACGTCTTGCCGGTGGCGGCCGGGTGCTCGGCCTCCTGCGCGCGGACCGCACCCGCGGCCAGGGACAGCCCCAGCGCCAGCGCCCCGACCGCCAGCAGCCGCTTCACGCCGACACCTCCCGCCCCAGGATGCGCTGGGCCGCGGCGCGCGCCACGTCGCGCGTCTGGGACTGCAGCTTCAGCCGCTCGGCTTCCAGCGAGGCGTCCAGCCGCGCGCGGGCCTCGGCCAGCGTCTTCTGCGCGGCGGCGTTGGCCTGCGCCAGGATCACCTGCTCGCGCGCCTGGGCCTCGGCCCGGGCGGTCGCCCGTTCCGCGGTCCCCATGCGCCGGGCCGCCCCCAGGGCCGCCTCGGCCTCCGCCAGGCGGGCGGCGGCGTCGGTCTCCATCTTCGCGGCGTCCTGCCGGTAACCTTCGACGCGCGTCACGCGCTCGGCCCGGATGCGCAGGTACGGCTGCCAGAGCAGCCGCCAGAGGACCAGCGCCAGCAAGAGGAAGATGCCGAGCTGAACGAAGACCGTCTTGTCGACGTCGATGAGCTGCGGCTCGTGCGAGGTCGGCGCGGCGGCGAGGAGGAAAAGAGTGGCGGAATTCATGCAGAGAAATCCGCGGCTGCTTTACCCAATTGGGGGGGCTTCG
>CAZPUH010000218.1:0-10807 GCA_964589215.1 uncultured Myxococcales bacterium
GGCTGCCGAGATGGCGGAGAAAGTCGCAAAGCTGGGTGTCGAGCGCGAGAAGGACTTCATGTACTTCGTGAAGGACGGGGAAGTTTGGAAGGTGCAGCGAAAACAACCGGGAATGCCGAAGGGGCGCCCGGAGAAAGTCGCGGACGGCGGCTTCGAGATCGATACCAACTACATCTACTTCGTCGATAGAGACGGCGACGTCGCGCGTGCCAAGCGCGCCGTCGGCGGCCAGAAGCGCAAGAAGAAGGCACGCGCCAGCGCCGCGCGCCGACGCCCGGCCGCCAAGAAGAAGGCGCCCGCGCGGAAGGCCGCGAAGAAGAAAGCGCCCGCGCGAAAGGCCGCCAAGAAGAAGGCGGCGCCCGCCAAGCGGGGCGGCGCGAAGAAGAAGGGCCGTCGCTAAGCCCGTTTCCCTCCGCTGAAAATGAAGGCCGCCGGGAGCTCCCCGGCGGCCTTTTTCATTTCAACGACGTCCGCGCCGGGCGCCGCGACGGCGTCCCCCGCCCCCGCCGCCCCGACGGGGGTTTCGGCGCGGGACGTGCGGGACCGCGGGCACCGACGGCGCCGGGCCCTCGGCAGCAGCCGCGGTCGCCGCCACCTGCACGGCGTTCTCCGGCGGGTACGCGAAGCGATAAAGGATCCAGACGAAGCCGAGCAGCGTCGCGACCGACATCCACATGTACTGCTCGTCGAGCCACTGCGGCATCTTCAGGTTCGCCCAGGGCTTCGTGTCGGGCAGGTACCGCGTGGGCGCCCAGTCGAAGAAGCCTGTCGCCGCGGTGATGCCCAGCATGATGGCGCCGGCGTCCTTGCGCTTCTCGTACAGAAACGCCGTCGCGAACAGGAACGAGTAGTAGTAGCAAGTCAGCTCGACGCCGACGGCGATCATCATCGTCCCCATCGCGCAGGCGACCCAGGGCTCGGCGTCGCGCAAGGCCGTGTAGAGCAGCGCGACGAAGCCCAGCGCCAGCAACAGGTAGAACGGGAACCGGTTGTGGAAGGTGACCAGCTTCTGCTTCTTCCACGGTCCCCACGGATCCTCCTGCCGGTCGTCCTTCATGACCCGCCCCGCCTCGGACGGGCTGTAGGCCACCACCGTGCGCAGGCCCATGTAGTTGGTGAGCGGCGTCTCCTTGTGCTTCTGCGTGTTGAAGCGGAAGGCGCGGTAGCCCTCGATGCCGTTGCTGGTCACCAGGCTGATCGGCACCAGGATCGCCACCGACAGCGCCGCGCCCGCCAGGATGCGCACGAGGCGGCGGTCGATGCGCGCCAGCGCGCCCTTCCACGAGTCCCAGGGCTCCGGCTGCCACCACGGGCGCCCCTCGCGCGAGCCCCAGACCTGCCGGAGGATCAGCAGCAACGGCCCCGAAAAGACGAAGACCGGGAAGATGCGCAGCAGCGTCGTGTAGCCCAGGAAGAAGCCGCCCAGCAGCGGCCGCTCTTTCTTCACGAGGCAGATGCCGCCCACCAGGTAGAAGAGCCAGTCCCACCGCAGGAAGGCGCCGCCCGTCCAGTAGAAGCGGGAGGGGAAGTTGGTGGCGAACACGGCCAGCGCGACGCACATGACGCGCCAGCCGAACGCCCACCAGGTCATCGCGCAGATCCCCAGGATGAAGAACGGGTCGATCCGCGTCAGCACGTTGATCTGGGCGTCGCTGGCGGGCGCGGCGTTGGCCAGCGTCGTCCCCATGATGTTCCAGACCGGCGAGCCGTTGTAGCCGTGGTCGGTCTGCGCCTCTTCCCAGCGCTTGATGTCGTGGTGGCTGCGGAAGTAACCGACGTCGTGCTTGAACTGGTTCCAGCGCTCGGGCGTGAAGTGCGACTTGCAGTGCTCGGGGTTCGCCAGCACGTCCTGCGTCCCGACCATCATGTTGGTCCGCAGGTTCATGATCTTGCGCAGCTCGACGCGGCGGCGCAGCCCCGGCTCCTCGGAGTCGGCGACCGCCACGCACTCGTAGAGGCGGTCGTAGGAGAGCTCGTTGAAGTACTTCGACCCGATGTAGTAGTGGAACGTGTCCCACATGTGGACGTAGTTCCCGAAGTGGAAGCTGAAGAAGTTCCAGTACGCGCAGAACGACAGCACGCCCAGCACCATCAGCAGCCGGTCGCGCAGCTTCTTCTTGAAGTCGGGGCGGCCCTTCTTGCGCAGCCACAGCCCCCAGCCGATCAGCGCGACTCCGAAGATCGCCAGGCACATCTCCAGGCGCGAGCTGGCGTCGTTCTCCCACCACGCGAACTTCCAGAACGACGGCTCGACGACGATCGCGGGCGGCGCCGACGAGATCGTCATCTTGGGCGGGAACGGCGTGGGCGCGCGGCAGTAGGCCTGGAACTCGGTGATCGAGTAGAAGCCGTCGCCCGTCGCCTCGCCGACGCGCAGGTAGCGCACCGGCGTCGCGTCGATCGTCACCGTGCGCGTGCGCAGGCCGTGCCCGATGTTGACGACGTTGTCGACCTCGACCAGCAGCTTGTAGGCGTCCGGGCGGTCGACGTCGGCGCCGAAGATCTTGTACGTGTCGTTGGCGTCAGCCTGCAGCAGGAACGTCCCCACCGGGCGCACCGAGCCCAGGTCGTAGGTGATCGACCCGGCCGGCGTGTCCAGGATGACGCCGATCGGCGCGTCCCACTGCGCCCCCTCGGGGCCGACGGCGTTGTCCGTGACCAGCCGGACGTCGCCGTGCAGGTCCTGCCGCCCGGACGGCATCCGCAGCGCGAGCAGGTTGTCCGTCGTGCACTCCGCCGATGAGGAGAGGGGCGCGGCCCGCCCGACCGCGGGCGTGCTCACCGCGCCCGCCGCGCACAAAGCTAGAAGAAAGGGATAAAGGAGACGGGATTTCACGACCGGCGACATTACCACCAAAGCCGGAAGGGGGAACCGCTCCGGAAATGAGGCCGCGGCGGGGCTGCCGGCCCGGCCTGTCGGCTCGGCTACCTCCAGCCTTGTCGGTGTGCGATTCTTCGGGGCTTCTACATGCACCCGAGTCTCGCGCTGCTCCTGACGGCCATCATGGTCCTGGCGAACGCGTTCTTCGTCGCGTCGGAGTTCGCATTCGTGAAGATCCGGCCGACCCGCATCCAGCAGATGGCGCGGGACGGCCGGCGGCGGGCGCGGCTGCTGCTGAGCATCACGCGCCAGCTTCCCGCCTATCTGTCCGCGAGCCAGCTGGGGATCACGCTGGCGTCGTTGAGCCTGGGGTGGCTGGGCGAGCCGGCCTTCGCGGCGCTGCTGCGTCCGGTCCTGGCGCGCGGCGGGACGATCTCGGAGCGGACGGTCCACACGCTGGCCGCCACCATCAGCCTGATCGTCATCACCTTCCTGCACACCGTCCTCGGCGAGCTGGCGCCGAAGGCGCTCGCCATCCAGCTGACCGAGCCCATCGCGATGTGGGCCGTGGTTCCGTTTCGCGCCTTCTACCTGCTCACGTTCCCCATCATCTGGACGCTGAAGGGGGCGGCCGCCCTGGTGCTGAAGATCCTGCGGCTGCCGCCGGCCTCCGAGGCGGAGATGCTGCACTCGCCGGAAGAGCTGCGCCTGGTCATCCAGCACGTGAAGCTCGACCCGGGCGCGCGCCGCCTGATCGATCGGGTGTTCGACTACACGCATCGGCTGGCGCGCCACGTGATGACGTTGCGGCGCGACGTCGTCACGCTGGAGGCGGGGCGCCCGTTCGACGACAACCTGCGCATCGCGGTGGCGAACCAGTACACGCGTTACCCGCTGATCGAGCCGACGACGGACCGGGTCGTCGGGTCCGTGCACCTCAAGGACAACGTGAGCGCGCTGGCCTCCGGCAACCGGCCGGAGCGCATGCGCGAGCTGGTGCGCGAGCCCATCTACGCGTCCGAGGACACGCGGCTCGAGTGGCTGCGCCGCGAGTTCCAGCGCCGCCGTGTCCACATCGCCATCATCCTGGGGGCGGGGCACGCGTTCACCGGCATCGTCACGCTGGAGGACCTGGTCGAAGAGGTGCTGGGCGAGATCCAGGACGAGCAGGACGCGGGCGAGATCCCGCCCATCCGCCGCAACTCTGACGGCAGCTTCGACGTGGACGGGCGGCTCACGCTGGACGTCGCCGCGCGCGAGCTGGGGATCGAGTTCCCCAAGGTGCCGCCCGAGGTCGAGACGCTGGGCGGCTTCGTCATCACGCAGCTGCCCGAGCTCCCGGTGCCGGGCGACGAGGTGGCGGCGGCCGGCTACCGATTCACCGTCCTGGACGTGCGCGACCGCCGCGTCCGGCGCCTGCGCGCCATGCCTTTGCCGGCCGTGGATCCGCCCGCGGAAGAGGGCTGAGGCCGGCTCGACGGCCACGATTCCAAGGAGTTAGCCGCCGCGTTCAAAAAAACCACAAATGATCGACCCGTCCGACTGTGCTTGGGGCACGTATATACATGGTGCCCCCCTCGTGCCGACGAGCTGGCGCAGGCGCCGTGGCCTTCACGATGGTTGTGATCGGCCTCGGCTGCGCGCCCCAGAGCGACGACTCCGAATCGGCCGATCCGGCAGCCGTGACCGGAGAGTTCGTCACTTACGTGGCGGACTTCAACGACGGCCACTCCGAATGGTGGCACGCCGTCCGCACCGCGGACGGGCGTGAGGTCCGGCTGGACTTCGACACACCGCCGGGCGTCGCCACCGGCACGCAGGTCCGGATCCACGGCGACGACGGCCTGGGAATCGTCGGAGACCGCATGCACGTTCGCGCGCTCGACGTCCTGCCGCGCCAGCCCATCGGCGCGGCCGTGGGCGAGCCCGACACGTACGCGGCGCCGACCACGGACACGTACGCGCTGGTGCTGGTCGACCTGGGCAAGGGCGTCAACGTGACGACCGCGGCCGGGCAGACCACATTGTTCGCCAACGGCCCGACCGACAAATCGTTCGCCAACTACTACAAAGAGGTCTCGTACGGGAAATACCAGGTGACCGGCGACGTCATCGGCCCCTTCCCGTTCTCGATGACCACCTGTGACACCACCGGCATGTACCAGGCGATCGAGCCGATGATCACGGGGACGTACAACCACCTGATCTACTACTTCAACAGCAGCAGCCTCTGTCAGTTCGGCGGCCTCGGCGAAGAAGGGTCGGTCACCCGTCCCGCCAAGCGGACCTGGATGAACGGCTCGCTGACGTGCGTGGTGTTGATGCAAGAGCCCGGGCACAACCTGGGGCTGATGCACGCCAACACGATCAAGTGCGGCCCCACCGGCGCCAGCACCAGCTTCTCGACGGCGCCGAAAACGGACTGCACGATCACGGAGTACGGCAGCGGCATGTCGACGATGGGCGGTGGCTGCAAGCAGTTCAACGCCTACGAGCGCTGGTACATGCAGTGGCTGAGCGGGTGTAACGGCGTGCGCGTCCCGTCGACGGGGACGTTCAACCTGCAGCCGCTGGAGAACAACTGCAGCGGCGGCAGCGGCATCCAGGTGCTGCAGGTCCCCTTCCCCGCCACGCTGCCGGTCAGCGACCCGCAGTCGACCACCACGACGGTCAACCTGAACGACTACTACGTCGAGCTGCGAACCAGCGGCGGCATCTTCGACGCGTACAGCACGTCGACGCGCGGGACGGTGTTCTCGGGCCCGACCGTGTTCGTTTACGTCAGCGACAACGTGCGGCCTCCGGCGGCGACGGGGCGCGGCCAGAACAGCGTCTGGACCGAGCTCTTGAACATGACGCCCTCGGGGTCGGCGTACACCGGCCTGACGACCGCCGGGCAGAGCTTCGTCGACCCGGCAGGCGGGCCCACGATCAAGCTGGAGTCGATCAGCGCCACCGGGGCGACCGTCAGCGTGACGTACCCGAACGGCGGCACGGGCTCGCCCACCTGCATCGACGGCACGGCGCTGACCGCCCCGGGCCCCGCCCCGGGCAGTTGCACCGGCAGCGCCCCCGCGACGGGCACCGGCGGCACGACCGGCGGCGGCGGGGCGCGTTCGACGGGCACCGGCGGCACGACGACCGCGACCGGGATGGCCGGCCGGCCGGGCATGGTGGCAAGCGGCGGGACGACCGGCCGCAGCGGTACCGGCGGCGCGACCGCCACCGGCGGAACCACCGGCGTGACCGGCAGCGGCGGGGTGCGCGGCACAGGCGGCAACAGCACAGGCGGCACCACCAGCGGCTCGGCCAGCGGCGGGACGACCGGCCTCACGGGCAGCGGTGGCGCCGCCGGCGGGGGCACCCCGGGCGAAACGCTGACCGGCGGCTGCGCGTGCAGCACCGATCCGGGGCACCCGGGCCCGCGCACCGCAGTCTGGCTCTCGCTGGCCGTCGGGTTGGCCCTGGCGCGCGTGCGCCGCCGGAACCAACGCCGCGCGGTCTAGCAAGCTGCCGCGTGGAGAAATGGGGTCGACGGGGCGTGAAGGGCGGTGACAAACGCCGCGCCGGCGCGCGGGCCGCGGTGGCCTGCGCCAGCTTCGGCGTGGTGCTGGGCGCGGCGGCCAGCGCGCGCGCGGACGGCGCCTTCCCGAACTCGCAGAACATCATGACCCCGGCGGCGCTGCCGCACGAGATCGTGCTGGGGACCAACTTCGGCCTGGTCATCTCGTTAGACGACGGCCACACCTGGACCTGGAGCTGCGAGCAGGCGCTGAACGCCTTCGCGACGCTGTACCAGTTCGGCCCGCCCCCGACCAATCGCATCTTCGCCGTCTCCGACCAGGGGGTCATCGCGTCCGACGACGTCGGCTGCAGCTGGTCGGCGGCCACCGGGCTGGCGGCCGGCGTGGCCCCGACGGACGTCTTCGCCGACCCGACCGACCCAACGCGGGTCTTTGCCATCGCCCCCGCCTCCGCCACGGCCGGCGCCGGCCAGGAGGTCAGACGGTCCAGCGACGGCGGGCGGTCGTTCGACGCCGTCGTCTACACGGCCGCCGCCGGAGACAACGTCACCGGCGTCGAGGTCGCGCGCTCGGCGCCCCAGACGCTGACGCTGACGCTGACCAGCGGCGCGGCCTTCACGCCCAAGGTCGCGCAGTCCACCGACGGCGGCGGCCACTGGATGGTCCACGACCTCAGCGCGAGCCTTCCCGCGAAGACGTACAGCATCAGCCTGATCGCGGTCGATCCCAGCAACCCGCAGAAGCTGTTCCTGCGCGCCGGCAGCAGCGCGGGCGAGGTCCTGGCCGTCAGCACCGACGGTGGGGCGACCGCCCAGACCCCGGTGTCGCTGCCGGGCGGCGCGCTGACGGCGTTCACGCGGCTCGACAGCGGCACGCTGATCGCGGCGGGGGTCCAGGGGACCGAGAACGTCGTCTACCGCTCGAAGGACGGCGGAACCAGCTTCCAGCGATTGCCGGCTGCCATCCCGGTGCTGGGCCTGTCGGCGCGTGGCGGCACGCTTTACGCCGTGACGGACAACTCCGTCGCGACGGCAGCGGTGGAGACGTCGACCGACGAGGGCGCGACCTGGCAGCCGCTGATGGCCTACAGCGACATCCAGGCCATCCAGACCTGCGTGATGGCGCAGTGCCAGGCGGACTGCCTCAACCGGGCCGACATGCAGCAGTGGTCGGACGCCATCTGCAGCGCGGCGGCGCCGGGCACCGGCGGCGGGGCCGGAGGTCACGCGCCGGCGGGGGCGGGCGGGGCCGCCGGGTCGTCATCTTCGGGCGGGTGCAGCTTCGGCGTCGGCGGGCGCCGGTCGTGGCTGGCCGGCGCCGCAGCGCTGCTGTTGCTGGCTGCGGGGTCCGGGAGAAGGCGAAAGAAGCCAACGAACTGGCAGAAACGACGCGACTGGATGTAGCGTCGTGTCGAATGCGCCCTCTTGGAATGTTGGCCGCCGTGGCGGCGGTGTCCCTGGCCGCGCCGCGCGTGCGGGCCGAGGGGACCCAGATTGCCCGGCCCAAGGTCATCGTCGTCAACGCGGTCGAGCTCCCCGACAGCCTGGCTGACATCCGGGCCGACCTGCGCGGCACCCTCGAGAACGCCGTCACCGTCCACAACTACGACCTGGGCCCCGACGGCGGCGCCTGCGCCGACCGGGAGTGCGTGAAGGTCGCCGCCGCCCAGAGCGGCGCCACCGACGTGCTGATCGCGACCGGCGGCCGCAACGAGATGCGCGGCTACCACGTCGAGCTGCGCGTCTGGAACGTCGCCAGCGACCGCGAAGACCACGCCGTGGCCGAGTGCAACGTCTGCGCGGCCTTGCAGATGGTCGACAGCGTGAAGGGGGTCGCCAGCGCGCTCCTGGACCGCATCCCCACCCTGCACGCCAACCTGGCGGCGATGGCCCCCCCGGCGGTGCCGGCCGGCCCGCCCCTGCTGGCGGCACCCGACACGGCCCCGCGTCGCGCCGGCAGCGCCCGCCGCGTCGTCGGCTGGACGCTGATCGGCGCCGGAATCGCCGGCGGCGTCGCCAGCGGCGTCCTGTTCGCGTTGAACGGCCGGAGCACCAACTGCAAGACGGTCCCCAGCGGGACGGATTGCATCAGCACGTACAAGTACGTTCTCCCCGCATCGATTACAGCCGGCGCCGCGGTCGCGGCCATCGTTGGCGGCATCGTCCTGGTCCACAGCGCGGGTCACGAGTTGCAGACGGTCACCGTTGCCGCCTCCCCTTTCGGTCTGTCGCTGGGAGGCAACCTGTGACCCTCCGCTTTCGGAATCTGGCAGCGCTGGGCCTGATGATCGCGGCTGTTGGCTGCACGCAGCTCAAGCCCGGCCGATGCGAGAAGGACTCCGACTGTCCCAGTGGTCGCTGCGACACGACGACCTACTACTGCCAGAAGCCCGACGCGGGCACGGGCGGAGCGGGAGGGGTCGCGGGAGCCGGAGGGAACGCGGGAGCCGCAGGGAACGCAGGAAACGGCGGCGTCGGGGGGTCGCGCGACGCCGGGATGGACATGCCCATGGACAGGCCTCCTCCGCCCTGCACCCCCGCCAGCTGCGGCGGCGAAACCCCGATTTGCGACGAGACGACGCACGCCTGCCGCGCTTGCGGCATGAAGCCGACCGATTGCCGCGACCTATCCGCCGCCACACCGGTCTGCCGGCCCCCGGGAGAGGCTGGACGTCCGGCGGCTTGTGTCGAGTGCACGCAGGACAGCGACTGCAAGGATCGGACGAAGCCCGTCTGCGACCAGAGCCGCAACGTCTGCGTCGGTTGCGCCAAGGACGATGACTGCAAGCCGTTCCCGCCCAGCGTGTGCAAGGCGGCGCCGTCGGCCGCCGACGCGGGCATGCCCAGAACCCACTGCGTCGGCGACGACGAAGCGATCTACGTCAGCATGACGACCGGCTGCAGCGACACGCCGACCGGGTCCGCGACCGATGCCGGCGCGGACGGCGGCGTCCAGGGCACGTCGAATGGCCACCCCTTCTGCTCGATGGAGCCCGTTCGCGCCTTCCTGTCCACCACGCGCAACGTCGTGGTGGTGACGGGTCAGGTCAACGCCGCCGTGGGGTCGTACGCCACGCAGGCGGTCGGTCCGGTTCTGATCGTCGGCAAGTCGGCCACGATCGTCGGCGCGGCCTCGCCGGCTTTCCAGCTGACGAACGGCGACGTCACGATTCGCAACGTGGCGTTCAAGACGGGAACGGGCATCGGCATCGAGGCCGACGGCGGCACGCTGCGCCTGGATCACGTCACCGTCCAGAACTGCGCCGGCGGCGGAATCTGGCTGAACGGGGCGAACTTCGACATTCAGAGCTCGACGATCAGGTCGAACGGCCCCGGCACGTACATGGGATTCGATTGGGGCGGGATCCTGGAGACGAAAGTGCCGGCGACCGGACTGAAGAACATCAGCCAGGTAACCGTCACCGCGAACACGGGCCAGGGGATCACCTGCGCCGACGCGCTGACCGGCAGCGGCGTTCTGGCCACCATGAATGTGTCGACGCCGCAGGTCTCGTCCGGCTGCAAGCTGCAATTGTGCAGCACCGACGCAGGTGCCATGTGCGGGGCGCCCTGAGATGACCGAACCGTCCGCACCTGTTTCCTTCGGGCCCTACCTGCTGGTTCGCGCCGCCGGGGCGCTGGGGCGGCTGGAGATGGCGGTGCGGACGGACGTGCGGGATCCGGAGGTCTGCATCCTCAAGCGGCTGCCCATCCGGGCGGTGGCTGCGGACGCGGCGGCGCGTTTCCGGCGGCACGCGCAGCTGGCGGCGCGACTGGAGCACGAGAACGTCGCCCGCACCCTGCGCGTGGAGACGATCGAGGGGCAGGTCTGTGTCGCGCGCGAGCTGATCGAGGGGCTGACGCTGTCGAAGGTGCTGCGGGCGCTGGGCGCCCAGCCGGCGCCGCTCATCGCGACGCTGCACATCGTCCAGCAGATGGCGCGCGGGCTGGCCTACTCCCACGACCTCGAGATCGTGCACGGCGAGGTGGCGCCCGAGAACGTCATGATCGCCTTCTCGGGTCAGGTGAAGCTGATCGACTTCGGGATCGGCCGGCCGGCCGGCGACGCGGAGCCCGGACAGGCGGGCGTCGTGGTCGGCCACCGCGGGTTTTTGCCGCCCGAGGCGGCCGAGCTGCCCGAGCCCGATCGGGCCGGTGACATCTACGGGCTGGGCGTCGTCCTCTGGGAGCTGCTCACGGGGCGTCGCGCCGACGACGCGGAAGAGCTGCCGCTGGCCGACGTGCGCACGCTGAACCCGGACGTCCCCGACGAGCTGGCGCGGGTCGTGGCGCGCGCGACGGCGCTGGCGCCCCAGGACCGGCCGAGCGGCGCCGACGAGCTGGGCGCCGCGCTGACGACGTTCCTGCCGGCGGGCACCGATCCGCAGCAAGAGACCGCCGCCCTGCTGCGGCGCTGCTTCGACGTCGACACGCTGCAGCCGTTGCTGGCGGCGGAGATCCTG
>CAZPUH010000219.1:0-1687 GCA_964589215.1 uncultured Myxococcales bacterium
GCGATGAACGCCGACGCCGACGCCCTGGCAGCGCTGGGCTTGCCCATCATTCTGGGCGAGTTCGGCCCTGGCCGGGACATCGGCCCGTCACCGACGAACCTGACGCCGGCGCAGGTCATTCAAAGCGCCGAGCAACACGACTTCGGCTGGATGGCCTGGGCCTGGGACGACAACGACCAGGCCAACGCGGAAGCCGACAACGCCTGGTTCGCGCTGTCCTACAGCGGCGCCTACAACACCAGCAGCGACCTGACGCTCTTCGGGCAGCAGATCGTCGAGGGGTGCACCAACCCCGCCCCCGGCGGCTGCGGCTGCCCCGACACGCCGGCCCCTGCGATGACGGCCATCGCGCCCGGCTGCAAGGGGACCCCCGCGCCGGCCACCTCGAACCTTTCGCTCAAAGCGCTGGCGGTCCCGGCGACGGTCTTCTAGCGAGCCCTCAGCATCCGGCGAGTCTCGCCGCGCGCACCGGGGCGGAATTAAAAATTCTCGGGCCTGGTCAGGCGTGCGCCATGCCGCCGTCGACGGTCAGCTCGGCGCCGGTGGTGAAGGCGGCGTCGTCGGAGGCGAGAAAGGCGACGGCGGCGGCGACCTCGTCGGGGTGGCCCCAGCGGCGCATCGGGACCAGCTGCTGTTCGACGTAGGCGCGCGCCGCCGGGTCGCCGGTGGCGGCGGCCGTCAGCGGGGTGTCGATGGGCCCGGGGGCAACGCTGTTGACCCGGATGCCGCGGGCCAGAATCTCGGGCGAGGTCCCGGCGCTGCGGACGAGCCGCGGATGAATGCCTTGGTGGCGGCGTACAGCGGGTCGCCCGGCTGCCCCTTGCGCCCGCCCACCGACCCGACGAACACCACTGCCGCCCCGCGCGAAAGGATGGGCAGGGCGTGGACGAAGGCGAAAGTCGCCCCCCGGCAGTTGACGTCCATCAGCGCGTCGTAGGCGGCGACGTCCAGCCGGTCGACCTCGGGCGCGTTTGAGACGCCGGCGGCGATCACCAGCACGTCGAGGCGGCCGTGGCGGGCGCGAATCTCGCTCATGGCACGGGCGAGATCGTAGGGGCGGGCGACGTCGGCGACCAGCGGCTCGCCCAGCTCGGCGCGCCGCCGGCCCAGCGCGATGACGTGGGCTCCTTCGTCGCCGAGGCGCCGCACGGTGGACAAACCGATGCCGCTGGTCCCGCCCACCACCAGCGCGATCTTGCCGGAAAAGCGCATCATCATTTCCTGCATCGTACCAGCGGCAGCTCACCCCGACGTCGACGGCTGCTCGGCCTGGATGGCCGTCAGGGCGACCGTGTAGACGATGTCCTCCACCAGCGCGCCGCGTGACAGGTCGTTCACCGGGCGACGCATCCCCTGCAGCATGGGGCCGATGCTGATGACGTGGGCGCTTCGCTGCACCGCCTTGTAGGTGGTGTTGCCGGTGTTGAGATCGGGGAACACGAACACCGTGGCGCGGCCTGCGACCGGGCTGGCGGGGGCCTTGCTGGCGGCCACCTCGGCGATGGCGGCGGCGTCGTACTGCAGCGGACCGTCGATGAGCAGGTCCGGGCGCCGCTGGCGGGCCAGCCGCGTCGCCGCCCGCACCTTGTCGACGTCGGAGCCCGACCCCGACTCGCCGGTGGAGTAGCTGATCATGGCCACCCGGGGGTCGATTCCGAACTGGGCGGCGCTGTCGGCGCTCTGGATG
>CAZPUH010000220.1:0-11669 GCA_964589215.1 uncultured Myxococcales bacterium
CGTGCTGGAGGTGACCGACAGCTCGATCACCGTCCAGAAGGCCAAGGAGAAGTGGCAGATCGCCCGCACGAAGGACACCAAGGTGACCGGCGACCTGAAGGTCGGCGCCAAGGTGACCATCATGTACACGATGACGGCCACCTCGATCGAGGCCAAGGGCGGCGACGCCAAGGCCGGCGAAGCGAAGGCCGGCGACGCCAAGGCCGCGCCCGCCAAGAAGTAACGTCGCTTCGTCAAACCCTGGCGAGAGCGCGCCTGGTGCCTTCCTGGCGCTGCGCGCGCTCTTGCTGCACGGCCGCGGCGCATCCGCGCATGAGCGGGCCGAGCCTCTCGGCCAGGAAGTCGCGGAACAGACCGACGCGCGCCGGCTCGTACGCGACGGGCGGCGAGACCAGGCTCAGCTCGGCGCCTTCGATGTAGTAGTCCGGCAGCAGCCGCACCAGCGACTTCCAGCCGGCGCGCAGGCCCCCCTTCATGGCCCAGCCGTGGTAGGCGTCGGGGACCAGCGCGATGCCGATCCCGGCCGCCGCCGCGTCGACGGCGAACGACATGTCGTGCGCCACCAGCGGACCATCGATGTGGACGGTCTCCTCGCCGCCCGGGCCGGACAGCTTCAACAGCTGCCGTTGCGCGATGCCGTCGAAGAGGACGAAGCGATGCGCGGGCAGGTCACTCACCCGGCGCGGTGTGCCGGCGGCCCGCAGGTAGGCGCGCGACGCGAAGAGCCCGTGGTCCGTGCGGCCCAGGCGCCGCACGATCAGCGACGAGTCCACCAGCTGTCCGGCCCGTAACGCCAGGTCGAAGCCCTCCGCGACCAGGTCCACGCGCCGGGGCGTGAGGACCACGTCCAGCTGCACCTTCGGGTGGCGGGCCAGGAACTCCGCGATGAGGCTGACCAGAAAACCGGTGTTGTCGTTCGTCGCCGTGAACCGGATGGGCCCGGCGATCTCGCGGCTCATGTCGGTCGCCGCGGCGGT
This sequence comes from uncultured Myxococcales bacterium, assembly GCA_964589215.1. Classification (GTDB taxonomy): domain Bacteria; phylum Myxococcota_A; class Polyangia; order Fen-1088; family Fen-1088; genus JADGRB01. The sequence goes on from CAZPUH010000220.1 coordinate 978, forward strand.
GGCGTCCGACAACCCGGCCAGCGCGGCCCGGGCCCGTTCGAAGTAGAGGCGGCCGGCCTCGGTCGGCACCAGCTTGCGCGTGCTCCGCTGCAGCAGGCGCACGCGCAGCGTCTTTTCCAGCGCGGTCACGCGCCGGCTGACCGACGACTTCGGCAGGCGCAGCGCGCGCGCCGCTTCCGTGAAGCTGCCGGCCTCCAGAACCCGCACGAACGCGCTGACCTGATTCAGATCCAGGTCGGCGATGGTCGCCGTCATTGTTGCTGGCATGGCAACGATAGGTTGCCACAAGCATGCCTAGTTGCCAGCACGGCGGTGATCAAACCTTCGGGTGTCGAAAGGAGACACGTCATGAACGCCATTCGCCGCTACGCTCCCGCCGCTGGTCGCCTGCTCCTGGGGCTGGTCTTCACCACCTTCGGGCTGAACTTCTTCCTGCACTTCCTCTCCATGCCCCCGCCGCCGCCCCAGGCGTTGAAGGCCATCGGCGGCCTCATGGGCGTCGGCTACCTGATGCCTCTGGTCCATGCCATCGAGCTGGTCGCGGGTGTCCTGTTGCTGACGGGGCGCTTCGTGCCGCTGGCGCTGACGCTGCTGGCGCCCGTCATCGTCAACATCGTGGCTTTCCACGCGACCGTGGCGCCGTCCGGGCTGGGACTGGGCATCGTCGTGCTGGCCCTGGAGCTGGGGCTCGCGTGGGCCTACCGCGCCGCCTTCGCGCCGATGCTGCGGGCCCGCACACCGCTGGCCACCGCGACCGGCGGCCATGCGGTGACGGAGGACCTGCGCGCCGTCGCCTGAGGCCGGGTCACTTCTTGCGCGTCAGATCGAAGATCTTCTCGTCCTTCGGCTTGCCCTGGTCGAAGGACGTCCAGGTCTCGCGGATGTGGTCGCCGTCCGTCCAGGCGAGGGTCATCGCGTGCATGTGCAGCTCGGACGGCGACCGCAGCCCCTCGCCGCCGGTCGCCTCGAACGACAGGCTGTGCGCGTCGGCCCTCTTCAGCGCCATCTTGGGATGGTTCCCCAGCGTGCAGTAGTGGGTCATCGCCAGCCCGTCGCCCTCGACGGTGTAGACCGAGAGCATCTCGTGCGGCGTCCCCGGGAACAGGTGCTCGACGATGGCCGTTCCGCCCGCCGTCGCGTCGTAGGTGATCGTCACCGGCATGGTCTTGTCGTGGATGGTGGCGTTCCCCTGCCAGGTGCCGACCAGCTTCCTCAGCGGCTGCAGCGGCTTGGGGTCGGGCGCCGCCGGCGGGTGGTCGGCGCGCGCCTTCGCGGCGAGCCCGAACACCATCACCGAGGCGGCCAGCAACAACGAGAGTCGAGCGGTTCGAGCGAGCATGTCGTCTCCTTTCATTCGGCGGCGATCTTCGCGAAGTGGCCCAGGATGTAGCCCCAGCCGCCGGTCGGGGAATCGATGGCCTTCCGGTATTCGGGCGCGGCCAGCCCGTAGCGGTGCAGGTCGCGGTGCTCCACGACCACGCGCGTGGTCTTCGGCCCCTCGGGCGTGAACGTCACCTCGACCTCGGTGACGAAGTCGGCGTCGTACTTCCATTCGCTGGTGATCTGCCAGGCCAGGACCAGCCGGTGGGGCGGCTCCCAGACCAGCACCTTGCCGACGTCACAGGTGGTGCCGTCTTGCGACACGCCGAACCATCGCCCGCCGACGCCGGGCTCCAGCACCTCCCGCTGCAACGGCGACTGGCCGATGTGGTGCTCGCGCGGCCACCAGCGGTCGATGCCGTCGGTGAAGATTCGAAAGGCGCGCTCGGCCGTGGTCGAGACCACGACCTCTCTGCGGACCGGGGCTACGCTGCTCATTTTCGTCCTCCTTTTTCCTCTTCGTCCACGGCCGCCTGGAAGGCGAGCAGCGCCCGATCCCAGAAGCGGTCCAGGTAAGCGCGCATCATCTGCAGCCCGCGCGGGTCGATCCGGTAGACGCGGCGGGCGCCGTCCCGCTCGTGCGTGACCAGCCCCGCGTCCGTCAAAACGCGCAGATGCTGCGACACCGCCGGCCGCGTCACGGGCAGGCCCTCCGCCAGCTCGCCCACGGAGCGGTTCCGCTGGGCCAGGCGCTCGAAGATCTGGCGCCGCGTCGGATCGGACAGCGCCACGAACGCGGCAGCGACGGAGACGTTAGCCATTGCTTACGTAAGTTATGGCTAACATCTGCGGCCGCTGTCAACCCGTTCTTCCGTGGTCCGCGCAGGCCACCATTTCGCGTGTGCGCGCCCGGTCATCGGATCGTCACCTGCCGGGGCCGAAATCGGCCGCCGCCGCCGTGCGGCGATCGTATCATCGCGGGATGTTGTTTCCCGATGTGGTCGCCTCGGTCGGGCGGACCCCGCTGGTCGAGATCAGCCGGTTCGCGACGGGCGCGCGCCTGTTCGCCAAGCTGGAGTCGCGCAACCCCTGCGGCAGCGTCAAGGACCGGGTCGGGACGGCGCTGATCGAGGACGCCGAGCGCCGCGGGCGGCTGAAGCGCGGCGCCATGCTGGTCGAGCCCACCAGCGGCAACACCGGGATCGCTCTGGCGTTCGCGGCGGCGTCGAAGGGGTACGCGCTGACGCTGGTCATGCCCGAACACATCTCGCAAGAGCGGGTGGCGCTGCTGCGCATGCTGGGCGCCGAGATCCTGTTCACGCCCGGCTCGCTGATGCGCGAGGCGGTGCGGCGCGCCGAGGAGATCGCCGCCAGCACACCAGGAGCCGTGATGCTGCAGCAGTTCCGCAACCCGGCCAACCCCGAGATTCACCGCCGCACCACCGCCGAGGAGATCTGGGCCGACCTGGAGGGAGAGGTCGACGGCCTGGTGGCGGGGGTCGGCACCGGCGGGACGATCACCGGCGTCGGCGAGGTGCTGAAGTCGCGCCGTCCCGGGTGCCGCGTCGTGGCCGTCGAGCCGGCCGGCGCCGCCGTGCTATCGGGCGGCGCGGCCGGGGCGCATCACCTGCCGGGGCTGGGCGCGGGCTTCGTCCCCGAGATCCTGAACCGCGCCATCATCGACGAGGTCATCGCCGTCGACGAGGAGCAGTCGGTCCGCGCGCAGCTGCAGCTGGCGCGCAAGGAGGGGATCGCGGCCGGCATGTCCAGCGGCGCCGCGCTGCACGCCGCGGCGATCGTGGCCCGCCGGCCCGAGATGGCGGGCAAGCGCATCGTCGTCATCCTGCCCGACGGGGGCGAGCGCTACGCCAACAACCCGGTCTTCACCGAGCTGTCCCGCAAGATCGGGCGCGCGTCGTGAGGGGCGGCGCGCCCGCCCGCGCCGCGGTGGCGGGCGTGCTGGCCGCCACCCTCGGTCTCTTCGCCGGGACGCCTTCGGCCGCGGCCGCCGACCGGCCCGCGCGTAACGCCGTCATCTTCGTCGCTGACGGGCTGCGCCGGGGGTCCGTCAACCCGCAGGACACGCCGGTCATGGCGCGCCTGCGGGCGGGTGGGGTGTTCTTCGCGAACAGCCACGCCGTCTACCCGACGTTCACGACGCCCAACGCGTCCGCTCTGGCCACGGGGCACCAGCTGGGCGACACGGGAGACTTCGCGAACGCGCTCTTCCCCGGGTTCGCCGTGAACGGGACCGAGACGCCGTTCATCGAGGACGACCGCGCGCTGGCGGCGCTGGACGCCGGCCTGAACGGCAACTTCCTGGGCGAGGAGTCCTTGCTCGCGGCTGCCCGCGCCCAGGGCTTCAGCACGGCGGCGCTCGGCAAGGTGGGCCCGACGCTGATCCAGGACGTCACGCAGGGCAACGGCGGCGCGCTTCCTGCCACGATCGTCATCGACGACAGCACGGGGTCCGCCGAGGGCGTCGCGCTGGACCCGGGGGTCGCCGCCAGGCTGAAGGCGCCGCGGCCACCCGCCCGGACCGTCCCCAACGTCGACCAGCAACGGTTCCTCACCGACTCGCTGGTCGGCGTGATCCTGCCGGAGTTCAAGCGGCGCGGGCGCCCGTTCGCGGTCGTCGTCTGGTCGCGCGACCCCGACGTCAGCCAGCACAATCAGAAGGACGGCGCCGCCGACTGGCACGTCGGCATCAACGGACCGACCTCGAAGCGCGCCGTCCGGAACGCCGACGACACGCTGGGGCGCATCGTGGACGCCATCGACGCCGACCCCGCGTTGAAGGCGTCCACGGACGTCTTCGTGACGTCCGACCACGGGTTCGCGACGCTGGTCCGCGACCGGACGCCCGGGTTCGTGGCGATCGACGTGGCGGGGCACCTGAAGCTGCCGGTCTACGATCCCGATCAGCCGGCCACCGGCGCCGGCACGCACCCGCAGATCATGGGCGGCGATCACCCGAAGATGGGCGACGCGCTCGTCGGCGGAACCGGGGCGGTGGGCGGGGCCGACGCGCGCGTCATCGTCGCCGCCAATGGCGGGTCCGACCTGTTGTACGTCCCGGCGCAAGCCGGCGGCGACGCCGGGAAGAAGGCCGCTCGCAAGCTGATCGCCGACGTGGCCGGGTTCCTGCTGAAGCAGGACTACGTCGACGCCGTCTTCGTCGACGGGCCGCGCGGGGCGGTCCCGGGCGCGCTGTCGCTGGCCGACGTCAACCTGGTGGGCGCCGCGCGCACGCCGCGTCCGTCGATCGTGGTCGCCCTGCACAGCTACGCGCTGGACGCGAAGGATCCGCTGCAGACGCAGGTGGACGTGTCGGACACGACGCTGCAGACGGGGCAGGGGATGCACGGCAGCTTCGGTCCCGGCGACGTCGCGAACACCATGATCGCGTTCGGGCCCGACTACAAACAGGGCTTCGTCGACACGGCCCCCGCCGGCAACGCCGACGTCGCGCCCACGATGGCGCAGGTGCTGGGAGTGCAGCTGGCACGCGGCGGAGCCGCCACCGGCCGCGTCCTGACCGAGGCGCTGGCCGGCGGCCCGCCCGCGACCGACAGCCGCTGCGGCCAGCTGGTCGCGGCGCCTGGCCCCGGCGGCCTGCGCACGGCGCTGCACTACCAGACGGCCGGCGGCGTGCGCTACCTGGACGCCGCCCAGAAGGTCAAAGGCCCGGCTGTCTGGGGGCCGTGGCGTGACGCGCTGCCGTGCCGGAAGGCGCTCTGAGCGCCGCCGGCTGGGCATCGGGCACCGTCGCGTCGTCGCCGGCGTGGATGGGCGGCCGGCGATCCTTCCAGGGGCGCGCCTCTTCCAGCTGAGCGGCCACCCGGAACAGCGTCGCCTCGTCGCCGAACCGGCCCACCAGCTGGCTGCCGATCGGCAGCCCCTGCGCGTTCCAGGCCAGCGGCACGGACATGGCGGGGAGACCGGTCACGTTCGCGAGCGGCGAAAACGGGATGAACGAGAACACGCGGCGCACCGAGGCGTCGATGACGCCGGGGATGCGCAGCAAGACGCCCAGGTGCAGCCGCAGCAGCAGCTCTTGTCCGAACGCCTCCAGCCCGCGCGGCTTGATCGCCCCCAGCAGCGGCGGCGGCGTCGCCAGCGTCGGGGTCAACATCAGGTCGTAGCGTGTGAACAGGTCGGCCATGCTGCGCCCGACGGTGTCCAGCCGCTCGCGCGCCAGCGACGCCTCGACCGCCGAACGCTGCCGGCCGAGCAGCGCAGTGATCGCCGTGGCCGACTCGATCTCGCCGCGCCGGGGACGGCGACCGAGGCGCGCCGTGGCCCGCGCCATGAACGCCGCCGTCTCCACGCACACCAGCGTGAAGAAGTCGCGCGCGAAGGCCTCGGCGTCGACGGCGGGGTCCGCTTCCTCGACTTCGTGCCCCAGGTCGCGCAGCAGGCGGGCGGCGTCGTCGACGGCGGCGGCGCAGTCCGGGTGCAGCGGCGCCATCGTGACCTGGGGCCGCTTCGCCAGCGCGATGCGCAGGCGGCCGGGGCGCGCGCCCACTTCATCCAGGTAGGCGCGCCCAGGCGGCGGCGCCCAGTAGGGCGACGTCGGCTCGGGGCCGGCCACGGCGTCCAGCAGCGCGGCGCTGTCGCGCACGCTGCGGGTGATGACCCCCGACACCGCGAACCCGTTCCAGATCTGCGCCAGGTCGGGACCGACCGGCGTTCGGCCGCGCGTCGGCTTCAGGCCGAACAGGCCGCAGCACGAGGAGGGAATGCGGATCGAGCCGCCTCCGTCGTTTCCGTGCGCGGCCGGCACGACGCCGGCAGCCACCGCCGCCGCCGACCCGCCGCTGGACCCGCCGGCCGTGCGCTGGGGGTCCCACGGGTTGTGGGTCGGCCCGTGGGCCTCCGGCTCCGTGACCGGCAGCAGCCCCCATTCGGGCGTGCTGGTCTGACCGATCGGGATCAGGCCCGCCGTGCGGAACCGGGCCACGATCGTCGCGTCGTGGTCCGCCTTGTGCGCGGCCAGATAGCGGCTGCCGCCCGTGGCGGGCGCGCCGGCGACCTCCGCGTAGAGGTCCTTCAGCAGGAAGGGGACGCCGGCCAGCGGCGCGCGCGGGTCGGCGACCGTCGCGGCGCGCCGGGCGTCATCCTCCAGCAGGCGGACGATCGCGTTCAGACGCGGGTTCACGCGCTGCGCGCGCGCGATGGCGGCTTCGACCAGCTCCGCGGGCGTGACCTGCCGTTGCCGGACCAGCTCGGCCAGGCCCAGCGCGTCGAAGTTGCCGTAGTCGGTGAACGCCACGTCGAATCAACCCTTCGGTGCCAGCGCGACGGCCGCCGTCACCGCCAGCGCGGCGGTGGCGCAGCGGACCAGCGCGTCCAGCCAATAGAGTGGCGCCCAGATTAACCACACGTCGAATAAATGCGCGATTGCCAGGAAAATTCCGAACAGAATCAGCGTGCGCCGTCCGCGTGGCGGCAAGGGCCCCGCGCGAAGGCGCCACAGCCGCCAGGCGATGGCCGCGACCGCCGCCGCGATGGTCAAGTTCGCGCCCGCTTCCAGGATCAGCAGGGCGGGCGTCCACAGGACCTCGTGCCCGCGGGGCATGAAGATCTCGGTCGAGAACAGCGCGCGCAGGGGTGACATGCGGTCCGCGAGCCGATCTACCGCACGACTGGCGGGCGGTGTCTACAGGCCAGCGGAGCCTGGCGGCCGGCTGGTCAGCGCGGGGTCCAGCGGGGCAGCTCGGAAAACAGGCCGTCGACCAGCGTGAGCCGGTAGCAAAGAACCAGGCCGAAGGCGATGCTGGCCACGCCGCTCAGCGCGGTCAGCGCGCGGTCGATCGCCCCCGAGCGGCGGGCGACCGCCGCCAGCGAGAGCGTCATCGCCGCGGTCAGCGCCATCATCCCCAGGATCGTCCCCGCGCCGAAGATCGCCAGGTACACCAGCGCCCAGCCGTGACTGCGGATCGTCGAGAGGACCAGCAACGCGACGGCGGCCGATCCCGCGAGGCCGTGAACGACGCCCACGAGGAACCCGCGGCGCAGCCCACGGCCGAAACGCGCGTGGACGTGCGGGTGGCGCGCTCGCCGGACCAGGTTGAACATCCCCAGCAGGATCAGCATCAGCGCGACCGCCATCTCCAGCGCCAGCCCCAGCCGCGGCGGGATCACGGCGCCGCACAGGATGATGGCGCCGCCGAACAGCAAGACGGTGGCCGTGTGCCCGACGCCCCACGCCGCGCCGGCGGCGATCGCGCGGCCCTTGCCGGGCTCGCGGCTGATGATGGTCGTCATCGCGACGACGTGATCGGGATCGGTCGCGTGGCGCATCCCCATCAAGACGCCCAGAAGCAGCAGGGCGGCCGGGCTCGCGTTCACGCCCGCCCGCCCCAGCAAACACGCGCCGACGCCCACGCCATGCGCAGGTCGTAGCACGAATTTCGAGAACCGTGCTCTCAAATCACCGGAGGTGGACACCCGGCGGGATCAGCTCGCAGGGAAGCTCGACCGACGGGGGGCGAAGGAGGCCGCTCGGGTCGTCGAGACAGGCCTGGGCCGATTGCGCCGCCCCGCCGAGACCGCCGAGGCCACCTTGGCCGCCGGCGCCCGACACGCGCGCGCTCCCCGAGCCGCCGCAACCCGCAAGCGCGAGGACTACCGGCAGCGCGTACCACCGGCGTCGACGCCGCATCTCAGTACCTCACCGAGATCTGGTCGCCGGCCGCCAGCGACGACAGCGGGGTCACGCCCGCCGTGGCCGCGATCTGCGCCTGCGTGGCCATGTTGGCGCTGTAAGCCGCCGTTCCCTTCCAGACGATCAGCGCGTCGGAGAAGAAGACCCCCAGGTCCGGGATCGCCGCCGGCACGGTGAAGGTGTTCCAGCCGGGCGCGCGGGGTGGCAGGACCGTCAGGGCAGGGGCCGGTTCGCCGGCGCCGCCGTCCGTGGCCGGATCCGTCGGCAGCGCGACCCAGTCGGTGGTGGACACCGTGCCGTCGGCGGCCCGGCAGGTCTGGTGCGCCGGGAAGAAGACCGTGGTGAACGGCTGATTGGGGACCTTCAGGCGGATGACCAGCTTGTAGTAGGCGATGTCCGCGTCCAGCACGTCCGCGTCCGCCTTCTGCCAGACGGCCGCCGTGATCGCTCCGGTCGCGTCTTTCTCGACGCTCACCGTGCCGAAGTCGCTGCGCATCGGTCGTACCGACGTCACGGCCGCCGGGATCTCGATGCGGACCTTGATCGTGTCCGCGCCCGCGCACCCGTGGGCGACCCCGAATCCGATTTCCTGCGTGGTGCCGGCGAATCCCGGACCGGACGCCACGGTGATGTGCGCGTGGGCGGCCGCCGGCACCGCGCAGAGTCCGCCCGCCACCGCCGCAACCATAAACGCTCGTCTCGTCCTCATGCGATCTCCTTTCATCCTCAGCGCAGACATCAGTAGCGGCATTCCGGCGACACGGCGATGCGTGAAAAATTCGCAGCCCTGCGTAATTTTTTCGCAGCTCCGCTTTTTTGGGTTTGAAGCGGTCCGAGGTCCGCTTAGATCATCGATCGATGCGGCGGTGGATCGACGCGCGTGTGCTGCTGGTGTTCCTCCTGGCGTCGGCGGCCTGCACCTCGTCCGGCGACTCGTCGGCCGGTGGCCCCGACGGCGGGGGAGCGCCGCTGGTCTGCTCGGTCACCGCGCCCACGTCCTGTCCCGACCCGGCGCCGCGGTACGCGGACGTCGCCCCCATCATCAACCAGCGCTGCGCGACACCCTGCCACTCCGGTGTCCCGAACGGGCCGTGGCCGCTGACGGACTACGAGCACGTCGCGGACTGGGCGGACGCGGTCCGCGCCGATCTGGTGGATTGTTCGATGCCTCCGGCGGACGGCGGCGTGCCGATCACCACCGAGGACCGGACGGCGGTCCTTACGTGGATCCGCTGCGGCGCCCCCGAATGAGCCCGGCGGGGCCCGGGTTTCCACAGCTTTTTCGGCCGCATAGCTAAAGCTTTCGGCCCAGTTGCCGTTGATCCACTCGTTGCGGCAAACCCGCAACGCATCCATGAAGTCTCGACGTTCGATTCGCGCGAGGGGGCGCAGGAGCGAACGGGATGCCGATTGATCGTCGGTATGCCGCTCGAGCGCGGGCCGCTTCTTCCGAAGTCACGGCGACGCTGCCACCGCGCGCGCCGCTGGCCATGCGGCCGGCGCCGCCCGTGTGGCAGACGGGCTCACACTTCAGCCGGTACGAGATCGACTCCAAGCTGGCCACCGGGGGCATGGCCGAGGTGTGGCGCGCCCGGCTGAAGGGCGTCCGCGGCTTCGAGAAGCGGATCGTGCTGAAGACGATGCTGCCGCAGATGGCGGCGCGCCCCGACCTGGTCGAGATGTTCATCAACGAGGCCACCATCGCCTCGGCGTTGAATCACCCGAACATCGCTCACGTGTTCGACTTCGGGCAGCTCGAGGGGCGCTACTTCATCGCCATGGAGTTCGTGCCGGGCGTGACCCTTCGCTTCGCGCACAAGCGGATGCTGGCGCGAGGCGAGCGGCTGCCGATTGCGGCGGCGCTGCACGTGCTCGTGGACGTGTGCGAGGGGCTGCACGCCGTTCACGAGCTGGCCGACGCGCGCGGTCCGCTGGGGCTGGTTCACCGCGACCTCAGCCCCGACAACGTGATCCTGTCGACCAGCGGGACCGCCAAGCTGATCGACTTCGGCGCCGCCCGCGCCACGACCCGGACGCCGACACCCACGACCTTCGTCGGCAAGTACCGCTACGCGGCGCCCGAGCGCGTGCGGCGTACCGACGAGGACCGGCGCGCCGACGTCTACTCGGCGGGCATCATCCTTTACGAGTGCTTGACGGGCGTGCGGCCCTTCGAGGGGCCCGACGCGGAGATCGTCGCGGCCATGCGCGTGGGACGCGTCTGCGACCCGCGAGAGCGCGTCCCGTCGCTGCCGGCGCCCATCGCCGAGGCCGTGATGCGGGCGACCGCGCCCGACCGCAACGATCGCTTCGCGACCGCGCGCGACCTGGGAGACGCGCTGTCGGACTGCCTCGGCGGCCTGGCCAGCGCCGGCAAGGAGCGCGACGTCACCGCGTCGCTGGCTGCGCTGATGGACGGCGCGGCGGAACCGGTGCCGGTCCTCATCGCGCCGGACTCGGACCGCTGCGCGGGCGACGGATCGACGAGCCCCGGCGTCGCGCTGTGCGAGGTGGAGATCATCGAGGCGTCCGGGCCGATCGCGGCCCGTCCCGAGCCGCCGCCGATGCCGGCCATCCCGGTGCGCGCCGACCCCGCGGCGCTGGCGGTGACGCCGCCGCCGCCCCGCTGGGGGGCCGCGCCTGTCTCGCCGACTTCTTCCGGCGCTTCTTCCGCGCCCGCCGTCGTCGGCTGGCGGCGCACC
>CAZPUH010000221.1:0-5279 GCA_964589215.1 uncultured Myxococcales bacterium
GGCGCGGGCATGGGTGGCGCCGGTGGCGCGCCGGTCGCGGGCGTCCCCCCCGAGGTCGACGGCCGGGTCGTCATCAACGAGGTCATGGCCTCCAACGTCCTGACCGTGAACGACGAGACAGGCATGGCCGGAGACTGGATCGAGCTCTTCAACCCGACGACCACGGACATCCCGCTGGGCGGGTACGGCCTCACCGACAACCTGTCGGCGCCGGGCATGGCCAAGCTGCCGGCGGGCGTGACGCTGCACGCCGGCGAGCACCTGCTGATCTGGTTCGACGGGCGGGCCACTGCCGGCGGGACGCACGTGAATCTGACGCTGAGCAAGGACGGCGGTTCGGTCGGATTCTCGCGCCCCGACGGCAGCTACATCGACCGCGTGGCCTTCGGGGCGCAAGAGGTGGACTTCTCGGCGGCCCGCGAGCCGGACGCGTCCGACCAATGGGTCATCGAATGGCACGCGTCCCCGGCTGCCGCGAATCCCGCGGGCACGGGGCAGCCCGTCGCCGTCGAGGACGTGACCCAGCCGCCCGAGCAGATCCCGGCTGCCGGCGATCTGTCGGAGCGGATCATGGGCTACGACGTCATCCCGTCCTTCTCGCTGACGATTGGCGCCGACCAGATGGCGTCGCTGATGACGGCGCCCGACACCTATGTCCCCGTCACGCTGACCTTCGACGGCCGCGCTTACGGGCCGGTCGGCGTTCACCTCAAGGGGATGCAGTCGTTCGAGCCCATCGATCAGAAGCCGTCGTTGCACATCAACATCGACAAGTTCGTCGACGGCGCGTCGTTCTTCGGCCTCAAGGACATCACGCTCAACAACATGCACAGCGACGCGTCGATGATGCACGAGCGCATCGCCTACTGGGTCGCGCGCCAGGTGGGCGGCGTTCCGGCCTCGCGGGCCAATCACGCCTGGGTCACGATCAACGGCGTCCCGTACGGCCTGTACGCCAACGTCGAGACGGTGAAGAAGCGCATCCTGTCGCAATGGTTCACGGACACGTCGGGGCCGCTCTTCAGCGCGACGGACGTGGACTTCGCCGCTCCGTACATCCCGATGTTCGAGCTGGTGACCGGCCCCGACGATCGCAGCGCCTTGAACGGCGTGGCCGCCGCGATGACGCTGGGCACCCCCGACGAGCAGATCACGGCCGCCGCGCAATACGTGAACCTGGACCAGATGACCCGCTTCTGGGCGTTCTGCGCCATCGTCGGTCAGTTCGATTCGTTCCCTTACAGCGACCCGGGCGACGACTACTTCACCTACGACGATCCCACGACGGGCCGGCTCTGGTTCATGCCGTGGGGCATGGACGAGACCTTCCTGTCCGGTGAGCTCGACATCGTCGGCAAGCTGTGGGCGCCCATCGCGAAGTCCTGCATGGCCTCGCCGTCGTGCTACCAGAAGTACGTCAACCAGGTCTGGGAGCTGCTGGGGAAGGTCGAGACGTTGAACTGGGTCGCCGAGCACGACCGGGTGGCGGCTCAGATCGCGCCGTACGTCGCGATGGACACGCGACGCCACTACACGGACGCCGAGGTGGCGCACGGTCAGAGCGACATGGGCTTCTTCGTCTCCGAGCGGCGCACGCACATCACGACGATGATCCCGCCGGCCTCGCCGTAGTGCGGACCCGTCAGCGGGCGGCGAGGACCGTCGCCGCCCGCACCGGGGATGGCCGCAGCGATTCGGCAAACGCCAGCGTCGTCTTCAGCGACTCGACGGCCAGATAGCGACTCGAGTGCTCCAGCGACGCGATCGGCAGCGCCAGCGCGACGGCGTCGATCCCCGCCTGCCGGGCCAGAAAGACCGTGCGCGCCACGTTCACCGTCTGCGTGCACACGACCGCGTCGGCGACGCCGTAGCGCGCGACGGCTCGCACCATCGTCTCTCGCGTCCGGGTCCCCTGGCCGTCGACCAGGATGTCGCCGGCGGGGACACCGTGCGCGATCAGCCATTGCTGCATGACCGATGCTTCCGGCGCGGCGTCGGTGTCGGTACCGGACACCAGGACGGCGCGCACGCGGCCGGTCTGGTACAGCGTCAGCGCAGCGTCCAGCCGATCGCGGAGCAGACGGTGCGGCTTGTCCCGGTACACGCGCGAGCCGGGGACGATCGCGAACGTGCGCGCGGGACCGTCAGCGGCGCGCAGGTACGTTCGACCGGCTGCGGCGCGCGCAATCCAGGCGTTCGGGGCCAGCCATCCGCAGATCGCGACGAGCATCGCCACGTCGGCGAGGCGCCCGAGCACGCGACCGCAAGCGCTCGCCAGCATCGGATCGATCATCGGGCGCCGCGCGGAATGCTTGACGGGCGCCTTGCGCCCACATCCGCGGCGTCAATGCTTTGGCGCCGCGTGCTTCGCCGGCACCGGATCGCCGCCGCGCAGGACTGCGCGATCGCCGGGCGCGCGGAACAGCGCGAAGCCCCGCAGCGCTTCGAACTTGCGCTTGGCCTTCGCCAGCGCACCGTTGCGCGCCGCCAGCGAAGGCGCGAGCTGCGGCCCGACGACGACCCCCGCGACGGCGACGCCCAGCAGCGCGGCGACGGTCAGCGACAGCGCGAGACGTCGCGGCCGCGCACCGGTCATCCGAACGAGGATCGGCGGTTGAACCGCAGATCTTGAGCAGCGGGCCCGCGAGCGCTCAGCCCAGCGCCGCAGCCGCGATCGCCGCCGGCGCTTCGATCGGCAGCAGGTGCCCGGCGCCGGGAACTTCGATGACCTCGCCGCGGCGGCCCTGGCGCGCCTCAGCCGGAACGATGCGGTCGTCCGCGCCGTCGATCCAGACCAGCGGACACTTCAACGCCGGCAGGCGCGCCGTCAGATCGGTGTCGCGCACCAGCTCGAAGTCGGCGCGCGCGACGTCGGGCGGGGCGCCCAGGCCGGCGGACAGGACGCCGCGGCGCACGGCCGGCTTGGCGCGCGGCGAGAGGCCGTGGTCCGTCAGCCAGACGCGCGCCGCCTCCGGGTCGGTCGCCAGCAGCGACAGCAGCTGAGGGTCGACGGGCAGCCGCGGCGCCGCGGCCACCAGCACCAGCCCGCGCACCTTGTCGGGCCACGCCAGCGCCGCCTCGATCGCCACCAGCGCCCCCATCGAATGGCCCACCAGCACGGACGGGCCCAGACACAGCGCCGCGGCCAGCAGCCCCACGGCGTCGCGGTAGCGCCCGAGGTCCAGCGGCACGTCGCCCCGCTCGCTGGGGCCGTGGCCGGGCAGGTCGATCGCCACGGCGTGCGCCGCGCGGGCCACGCGCGCCAGCGTCATCGACCAGATCGCGGAGCCCGCGCCGGCGCCGTGAATGAGCACCACGGGCGGGCGCCCCTCGCGGCGCTCCCCGCGCTCGGCGAAATGAACGCGGCCGTGCGGCAAAGCAACGTAGGGCACGGGCGCGCCCTTCGCTCAGCCGGCGGCTTTCAGCTTCTTGACCGCGGCGGTGAGCGCCGGGATGGCCTTCTCCCAGCTCTCGACCAGCCCGTAGTCGGCGACCTGGAAGATCGGCGCCTCGGGGTCCTTGTTGATCGCGACGATCACCTTGGACCCCTTCATGCCCGCCAGGTGCTGGATCGCGCCCGAGATCGCGACGGCGATGTAGAGCTGCGGCGCGACGACCTTGCCGGTCTGCCCGACCTGCAGGTCATTGGGGACCATGCCCGCGTCGGCCGCGGCGCGGCTGGCGCCCAGCGCGCCGCCCAGCAGGTCCGTCAGCTCCTCGAGCACCTTGAAGTTCTCGCCGGACTTCATCCCGCGGCCGCCCGAGACGACCACCTTGGCCTCGCCCAGGTCCGGCCGCGCGCTGGTGGTCGCGTGCAGCCCCGTCACCTCCGACCCCAGCGGATCGGCGGCGGCGGGCGGCACGGTCTCGACGGCGCCGCTGCTCCCGGCCGGGGCGGGCGCCGCGAAGGCGGTCTGGCGCACGCTGGCCACGACGACCGGCCCCGCCACCTCGACCTCTTCGATCGCGTTGCCCGCGTAGGCGGGCCGGCGGAACCGGTTGGGGCCCAGCACGGCCGTCACGTCCGACGCCATCCCGGCCCCCAGCAGCGCGCCGGCGCGCGGCAGCACGTCCTTGCCCGTCGAGGTCGCCGTCGCCAGCAGCGCCGACGCGCCGGTCCGCTTGACGGCGTCGACCAGCTGCGGGGCCCAGGTCTCGGCCAGCGGCGCCGCCAGCGTGGCGTGATCGTAGGCCAGCACCTTGGCCGCGAACTTCGCCGCCTCGGCGGCGGCCGCCGACAGGTTGGCGCCGATCAGCACGGCGACCAGCTCGCCCGATTGCGCCTTGGCCAGCTCCGCGCCAGCCGCCAGCGCGGGCAGCGACGCCGAGCGCATCCCCTTGTCGTCGGTCTCGCAGAACACCACCACGGCGCCCATCAGATCACCTTCGCTTCGTTGTGAAGCTTGGCCACCAGCTCGTCGACGGAGGCGACCTTCACGCCCGCCTTCCGGCCGGCCGGCGCTTCGTAGGACTTCACGGTCATGGCCGGCTTGGCGTCCACGCCCAGCTCGGCGAGGGTGACCTCTTTGATCTCTTTCTTCTTGGCCGCCATGATCCCCTTCAGCGACGCATACCGCTGCGTCTCCTCCCACTCGGCGTCGGCGGCAGCCAGCGCCTCGTTGCGCACGGCCTTCTTGCCGATGATGCGCAGGTCGACGGTCACGACCGCGGGCAGCCGGATCTTCTTCTCCTCGACGCCCGCGTCCACCTCGCGCGTGACCACCGCGCTCTTGCCGTCGGCGGCGACGCGGATGCTGGCCAGGAACGTCGCCTGCGGCCACCCGAGCAGCCCGGCCAGGATCTGCCCGACCTGGTTCGAGTCGCCGTCGACCGTCTGCTTGCCCAGCACGACCAGATCCGGCTTCTCGCGCGCCACGACCGCCGCCAGCACGCGCGCGACGGCCAGCGCATCCAGCGCCGCGTCCGCGGCGCCGACCAGCAGCGCGCGATCGGCGCCCATCGCCAGCACGCCGCGAAGCTGCTGCGCGACGTCCTTGGGACCGATGCTCACGGCCACGACCTCGCCGGAGCGCTCGCCGCCCTTGCCCTTCTCGGTCAGGCGCAGCGCGGTCTCGACGGCGTACTCGTCGAACGTATTCAGCTGCCAGCTCGCCGCGCCCAGGTCGAGCTGACCTCCACCGATCTTGAGCTTGTGCTCAGGGTTCGGCACCCGCTTGCACGTCACCAGGATTTTCACGCAAGCTCCTTTTGTCTACCCGACGGCGAGGCGCAAGGCCTCTTCGAGACACAGAAGGATCTCGTCGTCGATGTCGACCAGG
>CAZPUH010000222.1:0-2074 GCA_964589215.1 uncultured Myxococcales bacterium
CGTCGGGCGAGGATAACACCGTTTCAGAGGCGACCGATGAGCAAGAAAGTGCCGGGCCAACCCGACGCGCCTAGGGGGAGGGGCGCCGTGCTGACCCGGCGGTGAATCAGTTGAGCCGGATGAGGAACCCCACGCGGTCAGGCAGGGGTTCCAGGGCAGCACCGAGCCGCTCGGCCAGGTCGACCGCCAGCGCGAACCGCCACGAGTCCGCGGCCGGGCGGTGCCCGTTGCTCTCGATCGACAGCATGAGTGACGTCCGGGTGGACGTGGCCCGGATGTCGATCTGAAGCCGGCGATCGTCGGTGCGGGTGCGCCGTTCGGTGCGAACGAGGTCGATGAGCAGCGCGGCGAGAATCGCCTCCATCGCGGAGCCGCGGTTCGGCACGCCGATGCGGCGTTCCTTGTGGACCGAGACCGAGGTGCGTCCCATGGCGGGAGCCGACAGCCGAAGGGCCCGCTCGATGACGTCGTCGAGCTCGGTCACCACGGGAGGGCCGTCGCGGAGGGCGGCGTCGACGAACCCGACCAGCGCGTTCAGCCGCTGGACGTTCCACTCCGATTCGGCCAGCGCCTCGGCCACGTCACGCCCTGCGTCGTACGGCAGAGCTACGCGGATCTCGGTCGCGGCGGCGAGCAGCACGGTGAGATGGTTTCGAAACTCGTGGAGGATCCCGTTCCACGCCGGAACGAGTCGGTGGAGCTGTCCATCTCGGTCGACCCGCATTTCATGCCGGGCAACCGCAGTCGGTCCTTCGCTGGTCATCATTCGGAACGGGTCCACATGCTCCCCGATACAAGATCCATGCCGGCGCGGCGCCGCTGCGCGACCTGGTGCCGTCCGGCCGTTCACGGTAAAAGGCGGGCCGTGAATCGCGACGCCCAGAACGGTCGATCGACCCGCGCGCGCCGCTGGGCGATGGCGCTGCTGCTGGCCCTGGCTGGCGCCGGGTGCGGCAAGCAGATCGGTGACAACTGCCAGACGGCGAGCGACTGCAACCCGAACGGCGGCCGCATCTGCGACCTGTCCCAGCCGGGCGGCTACTGCACCGTGCTGGGCTGCGACGAGACGACCTGTCCCAGCGAAGCGACCTGCATCCGGTACTTCCCGGCTGCGTTTCTGACCAAGCCGTGCAACCCGTATTGCGAGGACCGGCAGGGGCTGACCGCGACGCCCGACGGCGGCACGACCGACGACGCCGGAAGCGCGGTTCCGCCGGCGTGCCCGGCAAAATTCCCGCCCACCCCCGGGTCGACGTCGCCGGTCTGCCCGAACGGCCCGACGAACGACTGCACGGCGGACGAGATCTGCCTGGATTCGGGCCTGTGCGCGCCGCGATCGACCGAGGTCCGCTACTGTGCGAAGGTCTGCTCCGGCAACGACGACTGCCGCAGCGGCTACGTCTGCCGCCCGACCGGCACGGCGGGAAGCTTCGAGCTCTCCTCGATTTCGTGCAGGCAGACCGCTTTCTGCTCGCCGATGTGACAACCGGCGGGCCGCGCGCGCCGAAAACGGAGGCGTGCGTGGGGACCCGCTCAGCTTCGCCGCCGTCTCGATCGCCGCTCTGGCCGTTGCCGCCGCGGCCGCGCCCGCGTACGCCGGTAAAGGCGTCGACGGCGTCGTCAACTTGAACACGGCGCCCGCGGCGGTGCTGGCGCTGCTGCCCGGCGTCGGGCCGGCGAAGGCCGAAGCGATCGTGGGCTATCGCAGCCGCCGCCCGTTCCGCACGGTCGACGAGCTGGTGCGTATCAAGGGGATCGGGCGCAAGATGGTGCGCCGGCTGCGGCCGCACCTGGCCGTCGCGGGGCCGACCACCGCGGCCGCCGCTCTGATCACGGCGACCACCGCTCCGGCGCCGACCGCGGCGCCAGCGATCCCTCTGCCGCACGCCCGGCCGCCGCCCGCGCCAGTGCGCTGTCCACCGATCGCAGAAGGACCGCCGCGGCGCCCGCGTGGCGAGCCGCGTGACCCCACGCCGCGCGGGGGTTTCGGGTCGGCGTGCGACGGCGCGCGGTGAACCTCGCTCGCGCTCAGCGCCGCTTGCGGCGGGCGCGGGCGGGCGGCGCCGGCGGCGGC
>CAZPUH010000223.1:0-6859 GCA_964589215.1 uncultured Myxococcales bacterium
GGTCCTGCACTTCATCTGCCCGTACGCGAACGCCGCGCACGTCGCGCTGGGGCACGTGGGCGGGATGGCGCTGGCGGCGGTGATCTCCGCCGTCACGTTGCCGCTGATTCGCGCGCGCTGACGTCGGGACCCGTCCTGCGAATATTT
This sequence comes from uncultured Myxococcales bacterium, assembly GCA_964589215.1. Lineage (GTDB taxonomy): Bacteria > Myxococcota_A > Polyangia > Fen-1088 > Fen-1088 > JADGRB01. Next base: position 148 of record CAZPUH010000223.1, read on the forward strand.
TACGCATCCCCGTGGCCGCGCGTCTGACCCAGACTGCGCGGATGCGCAAGCGTCGCATCGGAGACGGCTTCCACCGTCGAGCCCTGGCCGCCGTGGCCGGGTGCGCGATGGCCGCCGGTCTCGGCTGCGGCGGCGCGAGCACGCCGCAGAGCGCGCCGCTGATCTTCGAGGGTGCGCCGGCCGTGACCGTTGCGTCCGCGTCGGGCGCGCTGTCGGTCGCCGTGTGGTGGTCGCCCGCGCAGCCCACCGTGGGCTATGCCGCCGGCCAGCTCGCCATCACCGATCAGGCGGGAGCTCCCGTCGCGGGCGCGACGCTGACCGTCGTCCCCTGGATGCCCGCCCACGGGCACGGCGCGTCGGTGCAGGCGACCATCACGGAGACGGCCCCCGGCGTGTACACGGCGACGCCGCTGGACTTCTTCATGTCCGGCGCCTGGGTGCTGCGCACCCGCATCCAGCGGAGCGGCGACGGCGAATCACCTGTCGATGACACGGCCCAACCCCCGATTAACATCCCGTAGGGCAACATCCCGCAGGGCGACATCCCGCAGGCTGGCGCTGCTCGCGGCCGCCGCGCTGGGTCTGGCCTGGCCGGCGCGCGCTGCCGCGCAGGCCTGCTGCGCGGGGGGCGCGCTGGTGAACCCGACGCGCCTCGCGCCCTACGAGGACGAGTCCGCGGGCCTCCAGCTGCGCGCGCGCGGCACGTACGGTTCGTTCGGCAGCGACGCCCAGTTCACGTCGTCGCACACGGAGCAGGAGCTGGAGCAGGACCTGGCCGGGTCCTTCCGCGTCGCGCGCCGCGCGCAGGTCGGCCTGGTGCTGCCGTTCGTCGAGACCCGGCGGGTCGAATCGGGGCAGGCCAGCACCGGCAGCGGCCTCGGCGACCTGGCGCTGACCGGCCGGTACGACTTCGCGCTGGCGGCGGAGATGCTCTACTGGCCGGGCGTCGCGCTGGTCGGCAGCCTGATCTTCCCGACGGGCAAGGCGGCCGGCAGCGGCACGAACGCCGCCGGGACGGACGCCACCGGCACGGGCACGTTCAGCGCCTCGCTGGGCGTCGCGTTCGAGAAGATCCACCGGGCGCTCTACTTCGACCTGCAAGGCTGGGTGACGTACAGCCGCGACCGCACCGTCGACGCGCCGGGCTTCGGCTCCACGACCACCTCGTTTCCGCTGCAGATCACCGCGCTGGGGGTGGCAGGCATCGTGTTCGACAACGAGGCCGCGCTCGCCGTCTACGTGAGCTTCCTCGACCGCGGCGACACGAGCCTCGACGGCGTCACCCAGCCCGACAGCGAGCTGCGGCTGACGACCGCCGGGCTCTCGGGCCTGCTGCCCCTCGGCGAGCGGTGGCGGCTGCAGGGCACCGTCTATGGGGACGTCCCGCTGGACCATTTCGGCCGGAACGAGCAGGCCAGCGCCGGGTTCACCGTCGCGCTCGTCCACCTCTGGATGTAGAGGTACACTGCCGCGCCGTGATCGACATTCGCCTGTTGCGTGAGAATCTCGAGGAAGTCCGCCAGGGCTACGCCCGTCTGGGGTCCCCCGTCGACCTCGACAAGGTCATCGCTGCCGACGCCCGCGCCCGCGACCTGAAGAACGAGTCGCAGACGCTGCAGGCCGCCCAGAACAAGCTCTCCAAGGACATCGGGCGCGCCGCGCCGGGCCCGGATCGCGAGAAGGCGCTGGCCGAGAGCGCGGCGCTGAAGCGCGACATCGAGTCCAAGGCCGCCGAGCTGGCGGCCGCCGAGGCCAAGCTGGAAGAGCTGATGCTGGAGCTGCCCAACCTGCCCCACCCCTCGGTGCCGGTCGGCAAGGACGACAGCGAGAACAAGGTCGTGCGCGAGGAGGGGAAAAAGCGCGCCTACGACTTCGCGCCCAAGCCGCACTGGGACCTGGGGACCGCGCTGGGGATCATCGACTTCGAGCGGGGCACGAAGATCTCCGGGTCGCGCTTCTACGTCCTCAAGTCGTGGGGGGCGCGGCTGCAGCGGGCGCTCATCACGTTCATGCTGGACCTGCACACGCGCAAGCACGGGTACGTCGAGATCTACCCGCCGTACATGGTGCGCCGCGAGTGCCTGGTCGGGACCGGCAACCTCCCGAAATTCGGCGAGAATCTTTACCGGGACGCCGAGGAGGACTTCTGGTTCATCCCGACCGCCGAGGTGCCGGTCACCAACATGTACCGCGAGGAGATCCTCGAGGGGGGCAGCCTCCCCATCCGGCACGTGGCGTTCACCGCCTGCTTCCGGCGCGAACAGATGGCAGCCGGTCGCGACACGCGCGGCATCAAGCGCGGCCACCAGTTCGACAAGGTGGAGCTGGTCAAGTTCGTGCGGCCCGAGGGGTCGATGGAGGAGCTGACGGCTTTGCTGTCCGACGCCGAGGACGTGCTGAAGGCGCTAGAGATCCCCTACCGCGTCGTCCAGATGTGCACGGGAGACCTGTCGTTTTCGGCGATGGCGAAGTTCGACCTCGAGCTGTGGGCCCCGGGCTGCGGCGAGTGGCTGGAGGTCAGCTCCTGCTCGAACTTCGGGGATTTCCAGGCCCGGCGCGCGCGCATCCGCTTCAAGGACAAGGACAGCAAGGAAAAACCCAAGTTCGTCCACACCTTGAACGGCTCGGGTCTGGCCCTCCCGCGGACGCTGATCGGCGTGCTCGAAACCTATCAGCGCGCCGACGGCCGGATCGACGTTCCGGCGGCCCTGCGCCCCTACCTCGACGGCGCGGAAGTCCTCGGTTAGGCTGTCCTGAGCCGTAAACCTTCGGAACCTTTGACTTCCGTGAGGACTGGCGGGTACAGTGGACGAGCCGGTGACATGACGAAAGCCGATCTCATCGACCTCATCGCCGAGCGCGCCAAGCTCCCCCACGGGCGCGCCGAGCTGCTCATTTGCCAGATGTTCGACTCGATGGTCGATGCGCTCTGCCGCGGCGAAGGGATCGAGATCCGCGGGTTCGGCAGCTTCTCGATCCGCGAATACAAGGAATACCAGGGGCGAAACCCGCGCACCGGCCAGGCTGTCCGCGTCCGCCCCAAGCGTCTCGCCTTCTTCAAGGTCGGTAAAGAGCTGCGCGAGCGCGTGAACAACGGCCGCGACGGCCAGCCGAGCGCGGCCGCTCCGGTTCCCCCGCGCACCAACAGCGCCGGCGGGTAGCGAGCTCGTAGCTAGCTCGCGTCGAGGGAGCGCGGGCTTTGCCCGCGCGAGCTCATCGCGGGGGGCGCGGGACCCTTTCAGGGTCCCGAACTAGACGACCCGCCAGGTGGTGCCGGCGGGGGTGTCCATCAGCTCGACGCCGGTCGCGTGGAGCGCCTTGCGAATCTCGTCGGCGCGGGTGAAGTCCTTGGCGGCTCGGGCCGCCGCGCGCTCGGCGATGCGCGCCTCCACGGCGGCGGCGTCGATGGACCGCCGGGCGCAGAGGCGCGCCCGGTAGGCGTTCAAGAAGGCCGCGGGCTCGCGCCGGAAGATGCCCAGCGTCTCGCCGCAGGCGTTCAGGTCGCGCCGCAGCCGGGCCAGCGTGCGCCGCCGGACGTCCTTGGGCGCGGCCTTCGCGTCGTCCAGCAGCTTGTTGGCCAGGACGAACGCATCGTAGAGGTGCCCGAGGGCCGCCGCCGTGTTGAAGTCGTCGTCCATCGCCTCTTTGAAGACCGCCAGCGTCTGGTCGGCGGGGGCGACCACCTCGCCGGCGCTGGTGTCGTCGGCTACGGCCGCCAGGCGATCCAGCGTCCGGTAGAAGTAGGCCAGGCGCGCCTCGGCTTCGTCCAGGTCCGGGTAGACCTGGGCGCCGGTCGATTCGTCGCGCGCGACCGTGAACGCCACCGGGCTGCGGTAGTGGACGCCGATCATGTGCAGCCGCAACGCCTCGAGATCGTGGACCTCGGCGACCTTCTGGATGGTGACGACGTTGCCCAGCGACTTCGACATCTTCTCGCCGCCGAAGTTCACCATGCCCGAGTGCAGCCAGTGGCGCGCGAAGCACCCCTCGCCGAACGCGCCTTCCGACTGGGCGATCTCGTTCTCGTGGTGCGGGAAGATCAGGTCGGCGCCGCCCCCGTGGATGTCGAACGGCTCGCCCAGGTAGCGGTGGGCCATCGCCGAACACTCGATGTGCCAGCCGGGGCGGCCGGGGCCCCAGGGGCTGTCCCAGGACGGCTCGCCCGGCTTGACGCCCTTCCACAGCGCGAAGTCCAGCGGGCTCTGCTTCTGCTCGTCGACCTCGATGCGCGCGCCCGAGCGGAGGTCCTCGACGCTCTGCTTGGACAGCCCGCCGTACTGCGGGAACTTGTGGACGGCGAAGTACACGTCGCCGCCCGCCGCATAGGCCAGCCCGCGGCTCTCCAGGCGCTGGATGATCTCGATGACCTCCGCGATGTGCTCGGTCGCCAGCGGCTCGTGGTCCGCGGGCGCCACGCCCAGCGCGCCCAGGTCCGCGCGCATGAGGTCCGTGTACTGGCGCGCCACGTCGGCCGCGCTGCGCCCCTCGTTGCCCGCCCGCCGGATGATCTTGTCGTCGATGTCCGTCACGTTGCGGACGTAGTCGACCTGGAAGCCGGAGGCGCGCAGGTGCCGGGCGATGACGTCGAAGGCGACCTCTTTGCGGCCGTGGCCGACGTGACAGCGGTCGTAGACCGTGATGCCACACGAGTACATCCCGACCCGCCCCTCCTTCAGCGGAACGAACGGGATCTTCTTTCCAGCGCGCGTGTCGTAGATCCGCAGGCTCATCGATTTTGTTCGGGAACCCTGGGAGGGTTCCCGCGCCCTCCCGCCATGGACTCCGCCGGGCGAAGCCCGTCTCCGTCCACGCGCCGCAGGTCGCGTCCCAGGCCGACCAGGTTCACGACCCCGAACATCACCAGGATGGCGGTGATCAGCACGGTCGGCAGGTGCTGGCGGGGGCGGTCGCCTTCGACCAGCAGGTACGCGTCGGGCGGAATCACGACCGGCTCCACGGTGTGGATGGCGCCGACGGAGGCGGCGGGCACCTCGCGCGCGGGGCCCTGGCCGGGGCGGAGGACCAGGCCACCGGCGGATCGCGTTGACGGAGCTGGACTCTGCCCAGCGGAGTCGTCGCGGGAGGTCCCAGGAACCCTCTCAGGGTTCCTGGCCAATAACGGCGCGATCTCCTCGACGCGCAGCTGCACGGGCTGGCGGGCGTCGCGGATCTCGACGTCGTGGTCCAGGTTGCCGATCGCGTCCAGCGCCGCCTGGCGCGCCGCCGCCGGGAAGCGCGCCACGAACGTCCAGCGCACGGGCGGCTCGGCGGTCGACGACAGCGGGCCGGCCTCGGGCGCGCTGCTCGCCGCGTGCCCCTTGATCTCGCCCAGCGCGGTCACGATCTCGCCGCCGCGCGACGTGATGGCGGCGCGCGCCTCGGCGTCCGTGGCGAAGCGGCTCTTCGGTAGCCCCAGGCGGACCTGGTCGGGCTCGACGACGTCGACCACCACCAGGCTGCTGGGCGCCAGCGTCACCGGGTCACCGCTGAGGTCGTTGACGGTCAGCGTGCCGCCGGGCGAGTGGCTCGCCAGCGCCGCCGCGAACGCGTTCGGCGCGAAGAAGTGGGTCGCCGAGACGGTGGCCGCGAAGTACTTGCGGATCCCCGCGGCGAACGAGAGGTCGTCCACGCGGATCAGCCGCCCCTCGAAGACGTCGGACTCGGCCATCGCGGCCGGCAGCGGGCTGGGCGGCCGGTGCACGAAGAGGCGGTCGCCCGTCCCCAGCACCCGGAACAGCTGCGTGAAGACCCAGGACCCCTTGGTGTCGATCTCCAGCGCGCTCTCGCGATCGGGCGTGCCGGTCACGCGGACGTAGCGGTTCTCGAGGCCCTCGGCCGCGGCCGTGTTCAGCGCCGTCGCGCGGCCGAGGTCCAGCGGCGTCCCGCCCAGCAGGGCATAGCGCAGCTCGCGCCGCTCGTGGAACACGAGGAAGAAGGCCAGCAGCGCGCCGCCCAGCGCCACGAGCGGGTGGCGCCCGCGCGCGCGCGGGATGTGCGCGAACTCGTCGACGTCGCCGGCCGCGGCGCCGGCGGCTCGGTCGGTCTGGGCCGGGTCGGTCATGGCTGTCGCGCCCGGCGGAGACTAGCACAAACCCCGCCCCATTTCGGCCGCCCCGACTTGCCCCGGCGCGGCCTTTCCGCTACCTGTGAGGCGTGCGGCCGTCGCGCCTCGACTCTCCATCAGCACGGGCAGCTCTGCTGCTGGCCGCGGTGATGGGCCCGGCCGTGGGCCTGGGCGGGTGCCGCCACAAGTCGAAAACCCCGGAGGACGCCTACCAGCGGTTCGCCGACGCGGTGAAGAAGGAAGACGGCGCCGCGCTGTTCGACGCGCTGGACCAGGCGACGCGCTGGGACCTGATGACGATCCAGAAAGCCCACCGCGAGGCCTACGACATCGTCCTCAGCAACTACCCCGAAGGCCCAGAGCGCGAGCGCGAAAAGCGCAAGTACGAGCCGGCGGCCACCGCCCCCAGCGCGCGCGAGCTGTTCAAGAACGAAACCGCGCCGCACCTGATTCCGATGACCAAGCCGCTGGTCGTGGGGAACGTGCACTTCGAGCGGGGCGCGAGCGACGCGGAGACAGACGCCGTGGTCGACGGCGGCTGTCGGCTGCCGTTCGCGCGCGGGCAGGACGGCAGCTGGGGCTACGCGGGCCTCGACAGGCAGACGGCGGACGAGAAGAACCGCGCCTACCACGACCTCGAGGTGGTGC
>CAZPUH010000224.1:0-4305 GCA_964589215.1 uncultured Myxococcales bacterium
GCGCGCCGCCGCGGGGATGACGGCGACGGCCGCGTCGTCCAGATGGCGCGCCGCGGGCGGGCAGGGACGCTCGGACATTCCATCCGCCGCTGCGCGCAGATCGTCGATCAGCGACGACGGCGCGCGCGGATCGCCGGTCACCGGATCGCGCGACACGTACGACAGCACCAGCCGGCGGCGCGCGGCCAGCAGCGTCTCGTGGAACATGTGCTGGTCCTGCTCGCGCGGGGTGACGTCGCCGGGTCGGCGGCCGCTGGCTCGCAGGTCCAGCGCGCCCCACCCGGCGGGCGCCGGGAACACGCGCTCGTCGAGGCCGGCCACGAAGATCGTGTGGAACGGCAGCGCGCGCATGGGCACGAACGAGGCGACCGTCACCCCCTCCGGCGGTCGCCCCAGCCGCGGCACGTCGCCCAGCCGCCGTTGTATCAGATCCGCCGCGACCCGGAACCGGATGGGCAGACCGGGCGGGACCCCGGCCTGCGCGCGCTCGACGGCGGCGAACACGTCGCCCAGCGCCGCCTCCTCGTCGGGCGTCTCGGGCAGGACCGTCGCCGCCAGCACGCGCCGCAGCAGCGCGGCGTGCGCCTCGAACGGCACGGCGCCGCGCTGGGCGGCGTCGGCGTAAGCGATCAGCTCGCGAGCCAGGACCCCCAGCGCGCGCGCCGCTGCTTCGCCGGACGGCGAGAGGTCGGCGGGCAGCAGCGGCTCGCCGTTCAGCACGAACGGCTCGTCGGCGCCGCTGCGGGGGCCGGACAGAAACGCGCCCAGCGCCAGCCGGCGCAGCCCCTGGTCCCAGCTGATGCGATCGCGCTCCAGATACGTCCGGGGCAGCCCGGCGCGATCGGGGCCGCGCACGATCTCCAGATCCTCGCACAGCGCCAGCCAGTCCTCGGGGTCGACCTCCGGGAAGCGCCGCGCGACGGCCGGGTGCATCGCGACGCGCAGCACGTCGGGGCGGGCCAGCTGGCCCAGCGGCAGCTCCAGCAGCGCGGACGCCGCCTCGAAGATCCGCCGCTCCGCCGGACGCGGCAGGTCCTGCACCGTGCAGGGCAGCCGCGACGCCGCGTCGAAGACCTCGCGCGCCAGCGGCAGGTACGTCCCCGCGGCCGCGGGCGGCACCACCACCGCGAAGTCGGCGAACGAGCGGCTCTCGTCCTCGCGGACCGCCGTCCAGATCGCCGCGGCGATGGTCTCCAGCTCGCGCCGGGCGTCGGGCGCGGGCTGGATGACCAGCGTGTCGTCCGCGGCGATCGGGGTGTCCGACTTCGTGTCCCGCTCCAGCACGCGCCGCTGCAGCGTCGCCAGCGCGCTGGCCCCCGCGGCCTCGACCGGATCGACGAAGCGCGCGTCGGCGTCGCCGGCCGCCAGGTCCAGCAGCAGCGCCGCGTTCTCGCGCCCGGGGCGCGCCCACGCGTCCAGCGCGCCCCCCTCGGGCTCGTCCAGCCGATCGAGGTTGTTCGGGCTCAGGCTGTAGACCCAGAGGTCCGTGACCTTCGCCAGCTTCCCGAAGATGGGGCCGTAGAGCCGCGCCACGTAGGAGATGCCGAAGAGGTGCGCGGCGGGCGCGCGCAGCTGGCTCTCGGGCGTCTGTGCGAACAGCTCCGGCAGCGTCAGCGCGCCGCGCGCCGCCAGCACGCCGCCCGGCGCGTGCAGCGCCCGCCACAGCGCGCGCTGCCAGACCTGCAGCGCCGGGTCGACGTCGCCCACCGTCTGTCCGGCGCGCCAGGCGGCCAGCATCTCGGGGCGGGTGAACGTGTACTCGTCGAACAGGCCCGCCACCGCGGCCGCCAGCTGAACCCGCTTGCGGTCCAGCGCGTCCCCCTCGGCGTTCAGGTAGTCGCGGACCGCCGCCAGCCCGTCGGCCGCCAGCGCGCCCGGATCGTGGAAGAGGGCCAGCAGCTCCCCCTCGACCCGGTCGCGATCGACCAGCTCGACGCCGGGGCGGCTCGCGCGCGCCACGTCATGTAGGAAGGCGCGCAGGAACGAGGTCTCGACGTGGGCGGCGATGCCCAGCCGCCGCGCCAGCCCCTGCTTGACGAAGGCCTCCACCAGCGGATTGGGGACGACCAGCGAGACGGGATCAAAGAGGTTGGATGCCGCGCCGCCCACCGACTCGGCGAGCGCGTCCACCAGCGACTCCAGGCGATTTGTACAGCAAAACCGAATCACACCGTGGCCGTTCTCGTGGGGTTCCAAGTACAATCAGATGGTGGCCCCGTTCACGATCTTACTCGTCGAAGACGACCACGACGTGCGTGAGGCGCTCGGCGAGACATTGCGCGATCACGGCTATGACGTCCAGACCGCAACCGACGGCCAGAACGCGCTGGAGGTGTTGCGGGGGGGCCTGCGTCCGGGGCTCATCCTTCTGGACCTGATGATGCCACGGATGAGCGGCACCGAGTTCCGCACGGTGCAGCGCGCCGACCCCGAGCTGGCCGGCGTCCCGGTCGTGCTGCTGAGCGCCGACGCGCGCATGGACGAGAAGGCACGGGGGCTGGAGGTCGCCGGCGCCATCCGCAAGCCCATCGACATGGATCAGCTGCTCAGCACCATCGAACGCATCGGGCACCCCGAGGCGGCTCAGTAGAACCACTTCATGAACCGGCGCAGCAGCCGCTGCGTGCGGCTGCGGTAGGGAAACATCAGCTGCGGCCCGATCAGGGGCGACAGCCAGCCGAGCAGGGGATGATCCTCGACGATCGTCTCCGTCCGGCAGAACTGCCGGATGGCGTCGGGGCCGTGCCTGAACCCGAGCCCGCTCGACTTCACGCCCCCCAGCGGCGCCTCGACGCAGAAGTAGTTGAAGAGGGCGTCGTTGATGCACAGGCTGCCCGTCTGGATCCGGCGCGCGATGGCGCGGGCCTTGGCGAGGTCCCGCGACCAGACGCTGCCCGACAGCCCGAACGGCGAATCGTTGGCGACCCGCACGGCCTCCTCGGCGTCGGCGACGCGCATCACCGGCAGCACCGGCCCGAACGTCTCCTCGCGCATGACGGCCATCTGCGGCGTCGCGTTCGCCAGCAGCGTCGGCGCGAAGAACTGGCCGCCCCCCAGGTCCGTCCGGCGCGCGCCCCCGCTCACGACGCGCGCCCCCTGGGCGACGGCCTCGGCGATCTGCCGCTCGGCCCGCTCGATCTGGGGCGGGAAGGTGATGGCCCCGACGTCGACCGTGACCGCGTCGCCGGTGTCGCGCCCCGGCGGCCCCTGGCGCAGGCGCGCCAGCTCGGCGGCGCACAGCTCGACGAACTTCTCCGCGACGGGCGCCTCGACCAGCACGCGCTCGGTGCGGATGCAGACCTGCCCGCTGCCGGCGAACCCGCTCCACACGGCGGACCGGGCCGCGCGCGGCAGGTCCGCGTCGGCCAGCACGATCATCGCGGACTTGCCCCCCAGCTCCAGCACCGCCGGGATCGTCCGCGCCGCCGCCGCCTCGGCCACCTTGCGCCCCACCGCCTGGCTACCGGTGAAGAAGATCATGTCCGCGGCCTCGGCCAGCGCGGCGCCCGCTTCGGCGCGCCCGACCACCACCTGGAACACGTCGGCGGGCAGGCCCGCGCTGCGCCACAGGGCCGCCACCCGCAGCGACGTCAGCGGCGTGCGCTCGGACGGCTTCAGCACGACGGCGTTCCCCGCGATCAACGGGGCGACGCAGTCGGCGTAGTTGTTGAGCAGCGGGAAGTTCCAGGGGCCGATGACGCCGACGACGCCGCGCGGGTGGCGCACCACGCGCGCCCGCTTGTTCGCGAAGATCAGCGGGTGCGCCAGCTGGTCGGCCAGCGCCCGGCGGCCCGCCCGCCCCGTGAAGTAGCGGGTCAGCTCCAGCGCGTAGAAGAGCTCGAACAGCTCGGCTTCGTACCGGGTCTTGCCGCTCTCGGCGACCAGCGTGTCGACCAGCTCCGCGTCATCGCGCAGCGCCCGGGCCAGGCGCCGCAAGGCCTTCGCGCGGTCCGCGAAGGGGAGGGCAGCCCACCCCGGCTGCGCGGCGCGCGCGCGGGCCACGGCGGCGGCGACCTCGGCCGCGCCGACGGCGGGGACGTCGCCCAGCGGCCGCCCGGTGGCGGGATTTTCGACGCGGATCGGGTCGCTGCCGGCGGCGGTCACGCCGGCATTACCCCGCCCCCCGCCGGCCGCGTCAACCCCCGCCACACTGGTAGACATTTACCCAGTGAAAGACGAGCGGACGCCCAAGCGAAAGCTGCGCATCCTGATCGCCAAGGTCGGGCTGGACGGTCACGATCGCGGCGCCAAGGTCGTGGCGCGCGGCCTGGCCGACGCGGGTTACGAGGTCATCTACAGCGGCCT
>CAZPUH010000225.1:0-9116 GCA_964589215.1 uncultured Myxococcales bacterium
AGCTGCAGCGGCGCGACCCCGACCTGCGCCGGCACGCCGGCGGCCTGCACCTGCGCGTCACCCAACGTGCAGGCGTGCGGCGGCTCGATGTGCTGCAGCCCGCCTCCGGCGAACTCGAACGCGATCATCTCGTGCGCCGCGGGAACCAGCTGCGCGCTGCAGTGCGCGACCAGCTATCACGCGTGCAACGGGACCGTGACGCCTTGCTACAGCGACACCGACACCCAGCACTGCAGCAACGGGTGCCTGGACTGCCGGCAGCCCAACGCGACGGCCGCCTGTGGTCCGCTCAACTCGAACAGCTGCGCGAACACCTGCCTCGTGAGCACGCTGAGCTGCCCGGGCGGTTCGACGAAGCCCAGCTGCGGCAGCTGGAACTTCGAGTCCGGCACCAACGAGGGGTGGTCGGTGGCCACCGACTTCGGCGACGCCACCGGCGGCGTGTTCGGGGTGACCACCGAGCAGCACGCAACCGGCAAGTACTCGCTGAAGATCGGCCACAACGATCCGGACGCGCAGGGAACGTTCGGCGCCTACTCGACGTTCCAGATCCAGCTCTGCCCCTCGGCGTCGGCCATCGACATCAACAACAAGACCATCAGCGTCTCGATCTACACGGACCCGAAACCCGATGCGACGGCCAGCGGCACCCTCACGCTGAACAACGACTGCGAGATGTACGTCTGGTTCAAGGACTCGAGCGGGGCCCTGACCGGCAAGGGCGGGTATCTCGACGCAATCGACGGGACGAACATGCTTCCGCCGCGGATGTGGCGGACACTCTCGGCCAGCTTCGTCGGCGCGACTCTACCGCCGACGACGGCGTACATCGTGATCCAGTTCCGGACCTACAACGACAACTTCGTCGGCAACGTCTACTACGACGACATCAAAATCCAGTAGCCCGGCTCAGGCCTCGGCGGGTGACCAGTCGACCGGCATGACGAAGCGGTGGATGCCGGCGACCACCAGGCCGCGCGCCGGCCGCTTGGGGGCCAGCGTGACCGCGACGGCGTCGAAGCGGCTCCACAGCGCCGCGCGCTGGATGGCGCCGATCAGGTAGTCGGTCGCAGCGGCCGGCAGGTCCGTGATGCGCCCGACCAGGACGGCGCGCCGCACGCCGTAAAAGTTGAGACCGGCGCTCACGCAGGTGGCGACGGCGTCGAACGTGGCGCGCATCCAGGGCGGCGGCTCGCGCTCGGCCGAGCGCGCGACGTCGGCGAAGGTGACCCCGTGCCCCTTCGCCTCGCGGTGGCTCTGGATCATGCCGCGCTCGGAGGCGAGCGTCTCGAGGCAACCGCGGCCGCCGCAGCCGCACGGGCGCGCGTTGCCGGGGATGGGCGTGTGGCCGATCTCACCGCTCATGGGCAGCGGCCCCTGATAGAGCCGTCCACCCAGCATCAGCGCGCCGCCCACGCCTTCGGCGATGTCGACCAGCAAGAAGTCGTCGGTGTCCGAGCGCGCCCCCAGCTCGCCCAGCGCCAGCGCCCGCACGTTCTGCACCAGCCCGACCGGGGCCGGCCACACCTGCCGGACCATCCAGGGGAGATCGGCCTGCTCCGACCAGTGCAGGTTCGGCGACAGCAGCACCCGCGCTTTGCGCTCGTCGACGACGCCGGAGGTGCTGATCAGCACCGCCCAGGGGCGCTTGATGTCGACCTTCTCGGCGCTCTGGACGACCTTCTCCAGCCAGGCCTCGGCGGTGGTGGGGGTCTTGAACTGCACCTGCCACCGCTCCTGCTCGGGCGGCGCCGGCGGGAGCGCCGAGAACCGCGTCCACTCGACGCCCAGGTCCATGACCACGAAGTGCGGCCGGCCGGTCGCCAGGCGCAGCTGCTTGCCGGGCCGGCCCACGCTGGGGCGCCCGCCCTCCACGAGCTTGATCTCCTCGACGACACCGGCCGACACCAGGTCGTCGATGATCTTGCCCGTGGTGGGCTTGCTCATCCCGGTGGCCTTGGCTAGCTCGGCGCGGCTGGCCGCCTTACGCGAAAGAAGCTGTTCGAGGATCGTCGCCTGATTGGCCAGCCTCAGGCTGGCGGGAATCGCCGGCACGCGCTGAATCTATCACGCGCACCGACGGAGAACGATCCCGCGGGCGGACGCGGTGCTAGCGGGCGCGGCGGCGGCGCCGCACCGCGACCACGAGGCCGCCCAGCACCGAAAGCGCGAACCAGGTAGCCGGTGCGGACGATCCGGCGACGCTGCACCCGCCGCTGCTGCCGCCGTCGGTGCTGCCGGTGTGCCCCGCCGCTGCCGAGCCGCCCGTGCCCGTCGCGGGCGCTCCGCCGGTGCCCGTCGCGCTCGACCCGGCAGCGCCCGTCGAACCCGCGGTGCCCGAGTGGCCGCCGCCGCCGCTGGGGGCGTCACTCGGCTTGGTGAACGAGCAGATGGCGCCGCCCACGCATGTCGCGCCCAGCGACGCGCACTTGCAATCCGAATCCTTCGAGCACCAGCCGTCTGAGCCCTTCGGCTGCGTCCCCGCGGGCTTGCAGGTCTGCGTGGGGTCCGCGATGTAATCGCAGACTTGCCCGCCGCAGGCGGGTTCCGGACAGTCGACGTCGTTCACGCAGGCCATGGCTTCGGCACGGTTTGCCGCCAGCACACAGCCGAGAGCTGCCAAAATCGACCACCGAATCGTCATCGCGCGTCCGTTCATGCGGGCCTCCAATAGTGAACTATGTTTACCATTATTCACCGCCGCGCGGGCGGCGCTGTTCCCATTTCCACGCGTGGGCGACGATCTCCTCGAGCTCGGCGTACTGCGGCTTCCAGCCCAGAAGCCCCCGGATGCGGCTGGGATCCGCGACCAGCACCGGACTGTCGCCGGGGCGGCGCGGCGCCAGCTGGTGCGGCACCGGCAGGCCCGCGACCTTCTCGACGGTGGCCATGACCTCCTTGACGGAATAGCCGCGGCCGATGCCGACGTTGGCGACGAAGCTGGCGCCGCCGCCTGCCAGGTGACGCAGGGCCGCGACGTGCGCCGCCGCCAGGTCGTTGATGTGGACGTAGTCGCGCACGGCGGTTCCGTCTGGCGTCGGGTAGTCGGTCCCGAACACCGACAGCGGGCGACCGCGCCCCAGCGCCGCCTGGATCGCCAGTGGGATGAGGTGGCTCTCGGTCGGGTGCGCCTCGCCCAGCTCGCCCGCCGGGTCGGCGCCCGCCGCGTTGAAGTACCGCAGCGCCGCCGACCGCACGCCGTACGCGCGCTCGTACCGCGCCAGGACCTTCTCGATCATCAGCTTCGAATCGCCGTACGGGCTCAGCGGCGCCAGCGGGTGCTCCTCGTCCAGCGGCACCCGGACGGGATCGCCGTAGACGGCGGCCGACGACGAGAAGACGATCTCGCGCACACCGGCCGCGACCATCTCGTCCAGTAAGTTTAGAGTATTAACAAAATTGGCCCGAAAGTACTTGCTGGGGTCGGTCACGGATTCGCCGACCTGGATCAGCGCCGCGAAGTGAATCACGGCGCGGACGTCGTGCCGCTTCAGGACCGTCCGGATCGCCACAGGATCGGCGAGGTCCCCGCGCTCGAACTTGCCCCACTTCAAGGCCCATTCGTGCCCGGAGCTCAGGTTGTCGAACACGACCGGCTCCATCCCGGCCGCGTCCAAGAGTTTGACCGTGTGGCTGCCGATATAGCCGGCTCCACCGACGACGAGAATCGACATTCGCCCGTCATAAGACAACTGGCAGACGGCCGCAACCCCCGTCCCCGGCGCGCCGCGGCCACGCGCCGCTCGTAGTAGGATGCGCCCGCCACGCGCCGCGACGGCCCGACGATGCGACCGAAAGTCCTGACGCTGTTCCCCAGAGCCGTGGGCGGCGGTGCCGAGCGGCTGGTCCTGGACCAGATGCGCTTTCACCGGGACGCGGGCTACGATCTGACCGTCGTCGCGCTGCGCACCGGGAAGCTGCACGACGCGTTCGCCGTCCATTCCTGCTACTCGTCGCTGCGCGCCGGCATCCGTTTCAACCCGGTGGCGCTCGCCCGGCTGAACAGCCTCGTGCGGGCGCGGGGCATCGACCTGCTGCACACGCACCTGCAGGAAGCGGATTTCTACGGCTACTGGCTGAAGCGGCTGAACCCGCGCCTCATCTGGATGTCCACCCGCCACAACGCCGACGACTTCCGCGCGCGCTGGTTCTGGCGGACGCTGAACACGGCCATCTCGCGCCCCGTCCAGCAGGTGATCGCCGTTTCGAACAGCGTGCGCGCGTTCGTGGCCCGCCACGAGGGCATCCCGTTCGACAAGCTGGTCGTGGTCCGGAACGGGATCGACCTCGCGCGCTTTTCCGACCTCCCCAGCCGCGAGGAGGCGCGCTCGCGGTTGGGCGTGCCGCCCGACGACTTCACCGTCGGCATCGTCGGCCGGCTGGCGCCCCAGAAGGGGCACAAGTTCCTGCTGGAGGCGGCGGCCCGCTTGCTGCCGCAGATCCCGCGCCTCCGCGTGCTGATCGTCGGCGAGGGGCAGCTCGAAGGGCGCTTACGAGCGCAGGCCCGCGCGCTGGGGATCTCCGACCGCGTGTCGTTCGTGGGGTTCCGCTCCGACGTGGCCCAGGTCTACCCGGCGATGGACGTGCTGGCGGTCCCGTCGCTGTTCGAGGGGCTCTCACTGGTGCTGGTCGAGGCGCTGGTGTGCGGCCGGGTCGCGGTCTGCGCGCGCGCCTCCGGCCTGGTCGACGTCGTCGAGGACGGCAAGAACGGCATCATCTTCGAGGTCGGAGACGTCGAGGGCCTCGCGCAGGCCGTCGCGCGCGTCTACCGCGGCGAGTTCGACCCCGACATGCCCCGGCGCGCGCGCGAGGCAGCCTGGGCCGACTACGGTCTCGACACCTACCTGGCGCGCCTCGAGGAGCTGTACCGGGCTCAGCTCCTCGCGCGCGGCTGAAGGAGCCGCGCTCAGGAGCGAACGCGCCGCCCGAGCCGCCGCCGCAAGCTCTCGGCCCAGCGCCGCTCCTCGGGCGGCAGCCCCGCCGCGAACAGCGCGCCGAGGTAGGCCGCCAGCCCCAGCCCCAGAACCAGCGCCACGCGCGCGGCGGGCGGAACGCGCAGCGCGTGCACCGCGGATTCGACCGCGAAGGCCACCGCCGCCGCCAGCAAGGGTTTCCAGAGCGCCAGGCTGAAGGGCGAAACCCGTTCGAACAACGCGACCTGGACCAGCGCCGCCCCCTGCACCACCAGCGTCGTCCCCAGCGCCGCGCCGGCCGCGCCCACGAACCCGTAGCGCGGGATCAGCAGCAGACTGGCGCTCACGTTGAACACGGCGCCCAGCGTGTTGTTGAGCAGCGTCGGGCGCGAGCGACCGCTGGCGACCAGCACCCAGCCGACCAGCCCCAGCGCGGCGTTCATGAAGTGGCTGATCGCCAGCAGCACGACGGCCGCCGATCCAGCCACGTACGCCGGCCCGTAGAGACCGCCCAGCAGCTCGCGCCGCAGCACGATCACGGAGCCGGCCAGCGCCCCCGCCACGCTGACCACCCAGCGCGTCGCCAGGTGCAGGTTGTAGCGAAGGCGCGCGTGATCGTTCAGCTCCAGCGACTCGGCCATGACACCGGCGACGATGGCGTCGAAGGCGTACCGGATGTTCGCGATGACGCGCGTCAGGAACTCCGCCGCCGCGTAGACGGCCGCGCCCTTCGGGCCCAGGTACGCCGTCACGATCAGCATGTCCGCGCGCTGGTAAGCGACGTTCAGGATCTCCGCCGCCGAGACGGTCAGCGCGAACCGGTTGAATCCGGGGACCCGCGGCGCGCGCCACACGTCGCGCGTCTCGTCGGGGCCGAACACGCGCCGCGCCGCCCGCGCGCCGATGACCGCCACCGTCGCCGCGCTGATCAGCTGAGCGGTGACCAGCCCGCGAAGTCCCCCGCCCAGCGCCCAGGCGACGACGCCCGCCGCCAGAAGCAGGCTGGGCTCGATGAGCCCCCGCACGAGGAAGTTGATCCGGGTCACCCGCGCGGCCAGCGTGGCCTGAATCAGGATGACCACCAACCCGGTGAACGGCGGCGCCAGCGCCAGGATGCGCAGGGCCGGCCCCAGCGACGGCAGATCCAGCGCCCGGCCGATCGCGCCCGCCGCCACCGCCAGCGCCAGCGCGATCGCCAGCGACACCCCGATGCCCAGGCGAAGCCCGCTGCCCAGCGCCCGACGCACGCCGTCCGGATCGCGCGCTGCCCGCGCGCCGGCCACGTACCGCAGCATCGCCTTGTCGGCGCCGGCCGGCGCCGCGCGCGTCGCCAGCTCCAGCACCGCCAGCGCGGCCTGGTAGGCCCCGTAGATGGCCGGACCGAACAGGCGCGCGAACACGACCTGGGTCGCCGACGTCACCGCCTGCAGCAGGATCGTCAGCGTCTGGACCGCGCCGCTACGGGCCGCATGGCGTGCGTCCGCGTCTGCGGGCTGCGGGTCCGACCTCTCCGTCACGGCGCGCTCCGATCAATCGGGCGCGTAGCCGTAGCTGTCGCGGCGCAAGATCGCGTCGGCGTGCGCGCGCTCCTCGGGCATGTCGACCTCCAGCCAGCCGTGGCCGCTGATGTCGCGGCACAGCGGCGGCCGGCCCGCGTCGGCCAGCCGCTGCAGCACGCGTTCGACGTGAATCGCGCGCCCCTCTTCGGCCAGGGCCGCCTCGGCGGCCGCCCAGTATCGCGCGGCCGCCTCCGCCGGCACCTTGGTCATCCCCACGTAGCCCGCGTCGAACGTCGCCAGCGTCTTCGAGATCCGCTGGACTCGACCGCGGGCGTCGCGCTCGACCTTCATGTCGTCGGCGCCCAGCGTCCGGTCGGTGTCGATGAACGCGGTCACGTCGGCGACCTCCGCGGCCGCCAGCGGCGCGATCGTGGCCCGGTATACGTGGTCGACGTTCATCAGCAGGAAACCGTCCGGCACCAGCGCGCGCGCCGAGAGCAGCGAGACCAGGTTCCCGTCGCGGAAGGCGGGGTTCTCGATCAGCGTGACCGGCAGCTCGCGCCGCGCGATCTCGGCGGCGACCAGATCGAAGCCGTAGCCGCCGACGACCACGATGCCGGTGGCGCCAGCCGCGCGCGCGAAGCGGATGGCGTGAACCAGCAACGGCTGATCGCCGACCTCGATCAGCGCCTTCGGCAGCTGCGCGGTCAACGAACCGAGGCGGCTCCCGAGACCGGCCGCCAGCAACACCACCCGCATCGGGGCTAGCGCGCGGTGGCTGCCGGAACCCGGCGGCCGCTCTGGCCGCCCGAGGGCTGGAACAGCTGGGGCAGAGCCGCGAACCGGCGCACGACCGGCACGTGCGGGAACCGCAGCATGAACCGCTCGGGCGCGAACGTGCTCGCCACGGCGACGAAGGGGACGCCCTCGCGCTCGGCGATGGCGCCGTCGTGCAGCGAGTCGCCGACGAAAAGCATCTGCTGGCGATCGATCTGGAAGAAGCGCGAGACCGCGTCGAAGTGCGGGCGCCCCTTGGCCAGCCCGCCGCCGAAACCCAGCGTCAGCGCGAACTCGTAGCGGGACGCCTGCGCGAAGGCGTCCACGTTCTCGACGCCGTTGTTGGACGAGACGACGATGCGGACACCGGCGGCGCGCAGCGTGTCCAGCGCGCGGCGCGTGTCAGCGGGCATCTGGATGCTGTTGCAGCGGGCGGGCTTGGCCGCCTCGAACGTGTTCGACGCGTCGTGGTTCCGCGGGTCGCCGGGGTAGATCTCTTCCAGCTGGCTGGCGAACGGCAGGCCGCAGGTGGCCAGATACAGCTCGCGCGCCAGGATGGACGGCGTCCCGTAGAAGCGCTCCATCACCTCGGCGGCGATGTCGGCCAGCGTCGGCATGGTGTCGATGAGGGTGCCGTCCAGATCGCACAGCAGCACCTTGGGCAGCGGCAGAGAGCCCAGAACGGGACCGCGCGCGACGTCGCCCGAGGCGCGGGGGGCCGCCCCGATCAGGGATTCGAGGCTGGGCGGAGCGGCGATGCCGGAGACGGACATTGGCCGGCATAAGAGCAAACCTGACACCAACCTGCCACATTTCTACAAGTACCCGTAATCGCGTGGCTTAGCGGCCCGGTCGAAACGAAAGTGTTCAATTCCTGACACCGGCGCCGGTAGGTTTTCAACGCACCTACGCGCCGACGATGATGATGAACTGCCAGTGGTTGGCCTCGATGCCGTAGCCGAAATCCACCCCGACCAGCGGCACCGCCACCGACCGCAGGAAGAACCGAAGCCCCGCCCCGACGTCGTTGTGGATGACGTCGCGGCTGAACCCCGAGCTGAAGGGGGTCAGGAACGTGCGGCCATCGGTCGTGTCCCGCCGGAAGTACCTGGGGTCCTCGGCGACCGGTTCGCCGTTCGGCTGGTCGCGGTACCAAACGGCCTGAACGTCGTAAAAGCCGAGGGCCCGGAAGTCGAGCGACCCCACGGAGAAGAGCGGGAAGTGGTACTCGAGCTTCCCCCACAGCTGCGTGTCGCCCCGGAACTGCTGGCCCAAGTAGCCGCGCAGGTTGGTTCCGCCCGCCGTGTTCTCGTTCCAGAACGGCAGGTTGTGCCCGATGACGGCGCCGCCCGCATAGATCAGGTTGTGGGATTTGAAGAACCGAATCCCCTGCTCCCACGCGCCGCCCGCCTTCCAGAAGGTGAAGTCGCCCCCGAAGGCCGGCCCGCCCAGGTCGAACGTGCCGGTCAGCGCCTGCCCGGTCATGACCGCGAACTCGCGGGCCCGAAAGTCGAAGCTCAGCATCGCGCGCCCGTACCCGGAGGTGCCGACGTTCGTCGCCTTGACCACGGGCATCTGGGTCTGAGGATCGTCCGAGCCGGGACCGAAATAGTCCCACTTCTCCAGGTGCCAGGCGACCTGCGTCTTCACGCGCCGCAACCAGGAGACGCCGAAAGCCGGTTCGATTCCGTATGAAAACAGGCGGGTTTCACGGAACTCGAGGGGCGACGCCAGCGAGGCACCCGGCGCCGTGCTGTCGTACTCCGGGACGATCTGCCGCTGGATGACCCCCTGCAGCTGCCAGTACATCCAGGTTCCGAAGAGCGACGGATCCCGGTAGGCGAGCACCGCGCCCGAGTCGATCTGCGCCAGCCGCCCGCCGATCAGCAGCTGCTTGCCGCGGCCGAACAGGTTGCCGTGGACGAAC
>CAZPUH010000226.1:0-2061 GCA_964589215.1 uncultured Myxococcales bacterium
CGCAACGTGGAGCACCGGCAATAGTGCCGCCTGCTTGGTCGGATACCGCGTGAGCAGCCTCTCGACCCGCTGCTTCGACTGAGCTGAGAACTCGAGCGGCATGGGTGGCTAAGCCGCCGCGAAACTAAGAGAAACGCGCCAACGTGTCAACGATGGAGTTCGGGACCCTCAAAGGGTCCCGCGCCCCCCGCGATGGGCTCGTGCGAGCACAGCTCGCCCTCCCCCACGCGATCGAGTTCGGGACCCTCAGACGGGTCCCGCGCCCCCGGCGACGAACGATTCGCAGCGGTCGCTTAGAGCCGGTCGACGTAGAGGCGGGCGACGGCGGCGACGGTCGCGTCGGGGGGGCCGAGGTCGATGATCGCCTGCTTCAACAGCGTGGCCGCGGTCTCGGCGTCGCCCTCGCGGTAGGCCACGTAGCCGAGCCAGGCGACGGGCAGCGGCAGGCGCGGGTAGAGCGCGATCGCCCGCTCCAGCGCGGCCCGCGCGGCGGGCCGGTCGTCCAGCAGCGCCTGCGCGGCGCCGAGGCGCGTGTACGTGAAGGCGGCGCGGTAGGGCTCGCTCTCGTCGGGGCACAGCGACAGCGCCAGCTGCTCGCGCCGGATCGACTCGCGCAGGGCCTGGGCGTTCCCGGTCGCCATCCCCTCGCTCAAGAGGCCCCCGCCCACCGCGCTCTGCGCGCCGCACGAGCGCGGGTTCGCCGCGACGGTCGCCGTCCACAGGGCGTGGTCGTCCCGCCAGTCGCGATGCCGCAGGTTCGTGAGCACCACGAAGACCGCCAGCGCGCCCGCCAGCGCCCCGCCGGCCGCGGTGACCTGGCGCGGTCGCGGCTCCGCCAGAGCCCCGAACGCCGCCGCCAGGGCCAGCGCCACCCCACACAGCGGCAGGTAGAGGAAGCGCTCGGCCGCCGGGATCGGGATCGGTAGCAGGTTCGACACGGGCAGCAGCGCCAGCAGGAACCAGCCCAGGCCGAAGGCCACCACCCGCGCGCCCCGGCGGGCCGCCACCGCGATCAGCGCCAGGTCCCCCGCGACCACCAGGCTGGCCAGCACCACCGGTCCCCAGGGCTGCCGGCCGAACCGGAAGTACCCCGTGTACTCGGCGCACAGCGGCCATGGCCAGACCACCAGCCGCAGGTCGTGCGCCCAGATGGCCGGCAGCCCGACCAAGGTCGCCCCGAAGGTGCCGCCCGGGTACTGCGCGTAGGCGACCGGGGTCTGCATGGGGCCGAACCGAAGCGCCAGATAGACGACGGTCACGACCCCGAACGGCACCAGCTCGCGCGCCATCCAGCGCAGCCGGGCGCGGCCGGCCGGCGGCAACGGCGGCGCGCCGGAACGCTGGCGCTCGGTCCCCGCGAAGCCGGCCAGCCGCAGGACCAGCAGCAGCGCCGGCGCCATGACGGCCGACTCCTTCGACAGGAGGCCCAGCCCATAGCACACCAGCGCCAGCCGCCGCCGCCCGTCCAGCGCCAGGACCAGCGTCGCCAGCGTGAAGACGGTCACCAGGGCGTCCTCGCGAAACGACGCGTTGTCGACGGTCTCCGTCGTCACGGGGTGGACCGCGAAGAACAGGCCGGCCAGCAGCACCCAGCGCCGCCGCTCGGGCGGCAGCAGCCGGCGCCCCAGCGCCATCACCAGCCAGGCGGCGGCGACGTGCCACACCAGGTCGTCGGCCTTGAACACCGCCGGGTGCATCGAGACGGCGGCGTCCAGCATGTACGTGAACGTGCAGACGGGCCGCCAGGTCCCCTCCAGGCTGTAGGCGAAGTAGCTCTTCGAGAAGAGGACGCCGAAGGACCCCGACTGCAGGAAGCGCTGCGCGCCCACGATGACCAGCCCCTCGTCGTAGGTGAAGCCATTGCGCAACGATCCGGCGAACGCCGCCAGCGCGGCCAGCGCCACAATCGCCGCCGCCCCGCGCGGCGTCGCCCACCAGCGTGGTGTCATCTGCGGCCCGATTGTATCCGGCTTGGCTTCTGCCGAAGTACAATCACGCCATGTGCGAGCTCCTGGGGATGGAATGCAATGTCCCGACGGACATCGTGTTCTCGTTCACGGG
>CAZPUH010000227.1:0-1822 GCA_964589215.1 uncultured Myxococcales bacterium
GTAAGGGGGGAGCCACGGAAATGACCGCATCGGGCTTCCCGACGCGCGGGCGTGCACATCCATCGGCCAGTGGCGGCTCCCTAGTGCGTTCTTGTAGGGAAAAGAATCTCTCTCCGTATCGCACCGTGCAGAAGGTTCTCAGTCAGCATGGGCAACCGTATGCGACCGGTCAAGAGCGATTCCGTGGACGCGGTGCGCGCGCAGAATCCGGCAACGGACGCGCATCGCGCGGTGGACATCCGCTGTGGCGAGAGGGAGGATCCCGCGCCGACGCCGCCATGCTCGCCGGTCACGTTCGCCGCCCGCGCCCGCGCAGCCGAGCGCTCTGGGTGCGGGTCCTGCGCGGGTTGTGGACGCTGCCGACGAACCTGTTGGGGCACGCGGCCGGCTGGCTGGTGAGCAGCCGCCGCCCGCAGCGGGTGAGCGGCCCAGCGGCGAGCGGGTGGCTTTATCCCATCCGCGGCGGGATCGGCCTGGACTGGGTCGGCGCCGTCACCATCGGCCACGCGATCCTGCACCGGCCGGGCCTGCTCGACACCGGCACGCTGGCGGCGCGACTCACGCTCGCGCACGAGCTGGCCCACACGCGCCAGCACGACCGCCTCGGCCCGCTCTACCTGCCGCTGCACATCTTGGCGCAGACGGCGAGCGCGCTCCTGTCGATCGGCCGCCCGGTGATGTTCACGCGCGTGCACGATCGCAACCCGCTCGAGCAGTCGTGGATCGCCATCTCGGCCAGCGAGACGCGCGCGCCCGCGCGGACCGAGGAGCTGGAGCTGCTGCTCGCGGACTTCGGCGTGTGAGCGCTCCGGCCCCCGCAGCCCTCAGGGCTTGAAGCCGGCCGGCGGGTACTCGGGCTGACACTGGGCGTGACAGCCCGAGTCCGACGAGCAGCGCGTCCCCTCCGGGCAGGTCATCGTCGCGCACGGATCGTTGCAGCTCGCCGCCGTCTGAGGCGCCGGCCAGCTCGGCGAATGACAGCCGGCCAGCCCCGCGAAGCCGCCCACCAGAAGGATGCGCCACCCCCATCTGAACATCGCCCTCACGTCTCCCTTGGACCGCCCTCTGCTGGTCCAGGTTGCACGAGGACCCGTCCCCGTCCCCCTCCTCGTCCTCGTCCTCTCGTGTCGCCACCATGCTCGTACCGACGCAGGGCGCACGCAGCAGTGATCTCACATGCCTACGAACCTCGGGCCTTTCGGGTGGCGAGTACGGCGACGAGGACGAGGACGAGGACGGGGCGGAGGGGGGCGAGCGGCTCCGCCGCTACTGCTTGCCGGGTTCGCGGGTGACGGGGGTCGGGCCGGCGGGGGGGCCCGACGGGAAGACTTCGCCGGCGGGCGGGGTCTGGGGGACGCCTTCGACCTTTTCGCGCCAGAAGGCGCCGACGCCGCCCTGGATGGCGGTCGAGACGGTCCCGCGCGACATCAGCTCTTCTTTGTCGAGGATGCCGTCGGCGCGGCGGGTGGTCGGCTTGGCGTGGTCCAGGGTGTCCATGCGGATGGCGTCGCAGGGGCAGGCCTCGGCGCACAGGCCGCAGACCACGCAGCGCAGCTCGTCGATCTCGAAGATGCGCGGGCGCTTCTCGATGCGGCCGTCGGGGGCTTCCTCGGGGACGATGGTGATGCAGTGGGCGGGGCACACCGTGGGGCACATCATGCAGGCGACGCAGCGGACCTGACCGTCCTCGCGCAGCATCAGCCGGTGCAGGCCGCGGTTGCGGGCCGGGTACTGCTTCTTTTCCTCGGGGTACTCGATCGTGACGATGTCGGTCTTCTTCCGCATCCCCGTCACGTTGCCGAAGAAGTTCTTCACGAAGTGG
>CAZPUH010000228.1:0-5002 GCA_964589215.1 uncultured Myxococcales bacterium
ATGGCCGGCGAGGGGCACATCCCGCTGGCCTGCACGGCCGTCCCGTCGACGGCCGCGCCCATCACGGGCTCTTACAGCTGGTCCGAGCGTCACGATCGGGACCGCGTCGTCGAGGAGTTCACCTTCGAGATGAAGGTGCAGCGGCTCGCCGAAGAGCCGCGGGTCACGAAGCCGTACCGCGAGGACCAGTGGCAGGCCATCGACCAGCTGGGCGAGAAGGTCGACGCGGATCTGTCCCGGTTCGACGTGCGCCTGACGATGGGCGGCGAGCCGACGTTCGTGTCGATCGACGACCGCGACGCGGACGAGTGGAACACCGCCGCCATGGGGCCCAACAAGCGCGCGCTGGCCGACAAGCTGCTGCGACGGCTGCGGGCGCGGTTCGCGCCGGGCGGCCTGCTGCACCACGGGCAGGGCAAGTGGTACCCGGGCGAGCCGCTGCCGCGCTGGGCGTTCTCGTGCTACTTCCGCCGCGACGGCCACCCGATCTGGACGGATCCGGCGCTGTTCGCCGAGGAGAAGCCGGCGCGGCTGGCCGACGCCGGCGACGCACAGCGGTTCATGGCGGCGCTCACCATGCGCCTGGGGATCGCGTCCGAGCTGGCGCTGCCGGGCTACGAGGACATCTACTACTACCTCTGGCGCGAGCGGCGGCTGCCCACGAACGTCGACGTTCTGAAGAGCCGTCTCGACGACCCGATCGAGCGCGCGCGCCTGGCGCGCGTGTTCGGCAGCGGACTGACGACGCCGGCCGGGCACGTGCTGCCGCTGCGGGCGCGCGGCATGGACGGCGATCGCATCATCTGGGAGAGCGGCGTCTGGTCGTTGCGCGGCGACCGGCTCTTCCTCTTGCCCGGCGATTCACCCATGGGCTACCGGCTACCGCTGGACGGGCTGCCGTGGGAGCCGAAGGACCTGCGCGATCAGCCGCACGAGCGCGACCCGCTGGAGGCGCGCGGGCCGCTGGGGATCCCGGTGCGCGGACAGGCGCCGTCGCCGGCCAAGCGGTCCGAACGGGCAGCGCCGCCGAGCACGGTGGTCCGCACGGCGCTGTGCGTGGAGCCGCGCGAAGGCGTGCTGAACGTCTTCATGCCGCCGCTCTCGCTGGCCGAGGAGTACCTGGCCCTGGTCGGCGCCGTCGAGGACGTGGCGCGCGATCGGGAGCAGCCGGTGCGCATCGAGGGGTATCCGCCGCCGTTCGACCCGCGGATCGAAAAGTTTTCGGTGACGCCGGACCCGGGCGTCATCGAGGTCAACATCCAGCCCACGCGCAACTGGCGCGAGCTGAGCGAGGTCACCTCGGCGCTTTACGAAGAGGCGGCGCACTGCCGCCTGGGGACCGAGAAGTTCATGCTGGACGGGCGCCACACGGGGACCGGCGGCGGCAACCACGTCGTGCTGGGCGGCCCGACGCCCGGGGACAGCCCCTTCCTTCGCCGCCCGGACATGCTGCGCAGCTTCGTCGGGTACACCATCAACCACCCGTCGCTGTCGTACCTGTTCTCGGGGCTGTTCGTGGGGCCGACCAGTCAGGCGCCGCGCATGGACGAAGCGCGCCAGGACAACATTCACGAGCTGGAGCTGGCGTTCGCGCAGGTGCCGCAGCCCGCGGTGGACGGGCGCACGGCGCCGTGGCTGGTCGACCGCATCTTCCGCAACCTGCTGGTCGACGTCACCGGCAACACGCACCGGACCGAGATCTGCATCGACAAGCTGTACAGCCCGGACAGCGCCACCGGAAGGCTGGGGCTGGTCGAGCTGCGCTCGTTCGAGATGCCGCCGCATCACCAGATGAGCCTCACCCAGCAGCTGATCCTGCGGGCGCTGACGGCCTGGTTCTGGCGCGAGCCCTACCGGCAGCCGCCGGTGCGGTGGGGGACGGCGCTCGTCGACCGCTTCACGCTGCCCCACTTCGTGGCGCAGGACTTCGACGACGTGCTGGGGGACCTGCGCCGCGCCGGCTACCCTTTCCAGCGCGACTGGTTCGCCGCCCACAAGGAGTTCAAGTTCCCGCTGTGCGGCGCCATCGCCGCCGACGGGCTGGCCATGGAGCTGCGGCAAGCCATCGAGCCCTGGCACGTGCTGGGCGAGGAGGTGGCCGCCGGCGGCACCGCCCGCTACGTCGACTCGTCGCTGGAGCGGATCGAGGTGAAGGTCAAAGGCATGACCGGGCTGCGCCACGTGATCGCCTGCGGCGGGCGGCGCGTGCCGTTGCACCCGACCGGCAGCCCTGGCGAGTACGTGGCGGGCGTGCGCTACCGCGCCTGGCAGCCGCCGTCGGCGCTGCACCCCACCATCCCGGTGAACACGCCGCTGGTGTTCGACGTCATCGACACCTGGAGCGGCCGCGCCGTGGCAGGCTGCACCTACCACGTCACGCACCCGGGCGGCAAAGCCTACGATCGGCTGCCCACCAACGCGCTGGAGGCCGAGGGGCGCCGCGTGTCGCGGTTCTTCCCGTTCGGCCACACGCCGGGCCCGCAGGAGGCCCCGCCCGAGGAGCACGACCTCGAGTTCCCCCTGACGCTGGACCTACGGCGCCCCCGACCTTGAGCTACGCGGGCTGGGCGTCGGCGCGCTCGACGACGAAGTCGCCCAGCACCAGCATGTCCATCTTGGTGCGCAGGAAGCAGTCCAGCGCCTCGGACGGCTTGCACACCACCGGCTCGTTCTCGTTGAACGACGTGTTGAGCACCATCGGCACGCCGGTCAGGTCGGCGAACGCTCGGATCAGGTCGTAGTAACGCTCGTTCGTGTCGCGGTAGACGGTCTGCAGGCGGCCCGACCCGTCGACGTGGGTCACCGCGGGCACCTGGGCGCGCTTGGCTTCGCGCACCTGGAACACCTTCATCATGAAGGGGACGTCGTCGTCCAGCTCGAACCAATCCTTGACGTGCTCGCGCAGGATCGACGGCGCGAACGGACGGAACGACTCGCGCCGCTTGATCTTGAGGTTGAGAATGTCCTTCATGTCCGAGCGGCGCGGGTCGCCCAGGATCGATCGATTGCCCAGCGCGCGCGGCCCCCACTCCATCCGTCCCTGAAACCAGCCGATCACCCGCCCCGCCGCGATGGCGGTGGCGGTCCGGTTGTACAGGGCCGGGAGGCTCTCGATCTTGGCGACCGAGCAGCGCTGCTCGGCCAGCTTGTCCTTCTGGCCGGACAGCAGCACCTGGATGTCGTCGGCCGAATACGACGGCCCCAGGTAGGCATGCCGCACGTACGGGTGCTTGGTCTCGCCGCTGCGCTCGTAGTGCGCCTGCAGCGCCGCGCCGACGGCGCCGCCCGCGTCACCCGCGGCCGACTGCACGTACACGCGCTTGAACGGGCTGTGGGTCGTCACCTTGCCATTGGCGACCGAGTTGAACGCGCAGCCCCCCGCCAGGACCAGGTTGTCGATCCGGTGCTGGCGGTGAACGGTCTCCAGCAGGTGGAAGAACGCCCGCTCGTAGGTGACCTGAACCGAGCGCGCCAGGTCGCGGTGCCGGTCCTCCAGCGGCGACTTGGGGTCCCGCGCCGGCCCCAGCAGCTTCTCGAGCTCGGGCGTGAAGTAGTTCCCCGGCTTGACCGGCTCGCCCGCCGTCCAGGTCACGGTGACCGGCTCCGTCGCGTGCCGGAAGTACTTGAGGTTCAGCTCGTAGCCGCCGTTCGGCAGCAAGTGCACCAGGTCGGACAGCTGGTCGACGTAGGCGGGCTTGCCGTACGGCGCGAGGCCCATGACCTTGTACTCGTCGCCGTAGTGCGGAAACCCCAGGTACTGGGTCATCGTCTCGTAGAAGATGCCCAGCGAGTGCGGGAACGACACCCGCCCCTGGATGTCGATCCGGTTGCCGCGACCGACGCCCCAGGCGGCGCTCGCGAAATCGCCGAAACCGTCGACGGAGACGGCGACCGCCTCGTCCCAGGGCGACAGGTAGTAGGCGGACGCCAGATGCGCCCGGTGATGCTCGACCCGCTGGACGACCCCGCCGAACCGCTCACCCGGGAACGACTCGGCCAGCACGTCGGCCACGCCGCGCCGCTTGAGGCGGGTGCGGATCTGGCGAATCACGAACGAGAGGTTGGGGCGCGCTTGCAGCAGGAACGCCAGGCGGTCCATGCGCCCCACCTTGGGGTCGCTGTTGATCGCCAGGATGCCGACGTCCGACAGGCGCGCCTTGGCCTCCGCCAGGCAGTAGCGAATCGCCTCCGACGGGAAGCCGGCCCAGTGCTTGATGCGCCGGAACCGTTCTTCTTCGGCGGCGGCCACCAGCTCGCCGTTCACGACGACGCACGCGGCGGAATCGCCGTGGTACGCGTTGATCCCCAAGATGACGCTCAAAAAGCTACTCCTGCCGAGGACATGAGGGGCGTGAGGATAAGCCACGAACGCCCGCCTGGCGAGCCTCGCGCGCCGGTTGTGCCTGAGATGCCCCGGGGTCCCGACTAGTTTGCCGCGCCGGGGGTGACGGCCGCGGACTTGATGGTGAAGTCGGCACTGTTGTCGCCGGTGTCGTAACCGTCGGGGACGCGCGCGATCGATTGTCCGGCCTTGGGCGCGGGCGCGGGCTCACCCTCGACGAAGGAATTCGTCGCCGTTCCCCAGCCCACCGCGTCGACGATGTCTCCGTCCGGACCGCGCAGGGCGAGACCGCCACCGGCGTCGGCCAGACCGTCCGTGTAGCGCGCGTCTGCCGGGCCCGCGTAGCCACTGTTCGCGCAGACGAAGTACGGCTTGCCCCGAGCGAACCCGCCGCCGGTGAAGGACACCCGCACGAACTCCGTCGTACCGGCGGCGGCGCGATAGACCAGGCTATACCCGGTCAGGTTCAGCGGCTCGTCCGGACAGGTGTTGTAGAGCTCGACGAACTCGTCCAGCGCGCTCGAGCCGCTGGTCTGCACTTCGTTGATCTTCACCGCGCACGCGCCGTCGCTCGTATCGGCGCCGGCGTCCTGGCCCGTTCGGCCTCCGGCCGAGGCGCCAGCGCTGCCGCCTGCTCTGCCCGCCAGGCCGGCGGCCGCC
>CAZPUH010000229.1:0-5004 GCA_964589215.1 uncultured Myxococcales bacterium
ACCGGGCTCCGCTCGTGCCGGTTGAGGGGCGACGAGACCGGGCTCCGCTCGTGCCGGTTGAGGGGCGGCAGGAGTGGGTGTCCCCTCCGTGCTCAAACAGGTCCTCGCGGTCCGGCCCGGATCTGCTCGGCAGGCGCCGTAGACGCTGCGGAACTGCGCGCGGAGGGGACACCCACTCCTCCCGCTTCTCAACCCGCAGCTCGCTCCACCTTGAACGCCTCGCGGCGGAAGTTGCACGGCACGTGGGAAGGCACCGCGAAGATTCCTCTCGGTTCACAGCCGACCGTTGCCAGGCGGAGTGAGGCGCAGGCGTGCAGCGCGGGTGGATTGTGTGGTGCCCTCCCGCGCGCAGTTCCGCAGCGTCTACGGCGCCTGCCGAGCAGATCCGGGGCCGACCGCGAGGACCTGTTTGAGCACGGGAGGGCACCACACGAGCCGCCCGCCCCACGCCGAAGCCGAGCGGAGCCCGACCGCGGGGACCCGCTTGAGCGGAGAGGACACGCGCTCCTGCCGCCCCTGGACCGGCACGAGCGGGGCCCCCAAGCGCTCAACGGAGGGGCGGGCTAGTGCATCAGTTTTTTGTATTTGATGCGGTGGGGCTGGTCGGCGGCGGCGCCCAGGCGGCGGCGGCGGTCGGCCTCGTAGTCCTGGTAGTTCCCCTCGAACCAGACCACCTGGCTGTCGCCCTCGAAGGCCAGCATGTGGGTCGCGATGCGGTCCAGGAACCAGCGATCGTGGCTGATGACTACCACGCAGCCCGCGAAGGCCAGCAGCGCGTCTTCCAGCGCCCGCAGCGTGTCGACGTCCAGATCGTTGGTGGGCTCGTCGAGCAGCAGGACGTTGCCGCCCGAGCGCAGCACCTTGGCCAGGTGCACGCGGTTCCGCTCGCCGCCCGACAGGTCCTTGACCCGCTTCTGCTGGTCGGTCCCCTTGAAGTTGAAGCCGGCGACGTAGGCGCGCGCTGGGATCTTGCGCTTGCCGATCTCCAGCTGGTCCGCGCCCTGGGCGATCTCGTCGAACACGGTCTTGTCGCCGGCCAGCGTGTCGCGGCTCTGGTCCACGTAGGCCAGCTTGACCGTGTCCCCGATGCGCAGCGTCCCGCCGTCGGGCTTCTCCTGGCCGGTCAGCATCCGGAAGAGGGTGGTCTTGCCGGCGCCGTTGGCGCCGATGACGCCCACGATCCCGCCACGCGGCAGGTTGAACGTCAGGTCCTCGATCAAGAGGCGCTCGCCGTAGGCCTTGCGCAGGTGGTCGGCCTTGACGACCAGGTCGCCGAGGCGCGGCCCCGGCGGGATGCTGATGTCGACGGTCTCCTCGCGCTTTTGCTGCTCTTCCGACAGCAGCTGTTCGTAGGCAGCCAGACGGGCCTTGCTCTTGGCCTGGCGCGCGCGCGGCGAGGCGCGCACCCACTCGAGCTCGCGGGCCAGCGTGCGCTGGCGGGCGGACTCGGCCTTTTCTTCCGACTCGAGCCGCTTGCGCTTTTGCTCGAGCCACGACGAGTAGTTCCCCTCCCAGGGGATGCCGGCGCCACGATCCAGCTCGAGGATCCAGCCCGCGACGTTGTCGAGGAAGTAGCGGTCGTGCGTGACGGCGACGATCGTTCCCGGGTACTCGTGCAAGTGGTGCTCGAGCCAGGCGACGCTTTCCGCGTCCAGGTGGTTAGTCGGCTCGTCGAGCAGCAGCAGGTCGGGCCGCTCCAGCAAGACGCGGCACAGGGCCACGCGGCGCCGCTCGCCGCCTGAAAGCTTGGTGACGTCGGCGTCGGGCGGCGGCAGGCGGAGCGCGTCCATCGCGATCTCCAGCGTGCGGTCCAGGTCCCAGCCGTTGGCCGCCTCGATGGCGTCCTGCAGCTTGCCCTGCTCTTCGAGCAGCTTCTCCATCGCGTCGGGCGACATGTCCTCGCCCAGCTTGGAGTTCACCTCGTCGAACCGGGTCAGCAGCTTCTTGACCGGGGCCACCGCCACCTCGACGTTCTCCAGCACGTTCTTGGCGGGATCCAGGTGCGGCTCCTGCGGCAGGTAGCCGATGCGCGTCCCGTCGGCGGGCTTGGCCTCGCCGAAGAAGTCCTTGTCGACGCCGGCCATGATCCGCAGCAGCGTCGACTTGCCGGCGCCGTTGCCGCCGAGGACGCCGATCTTCGCGCCCGGGTAAAACGACAAAAAGATGCCCTTCAGCACCTCCTTGTTCGGGGGGTGGACCCGCCGGAGGTTCTGCATCGTGTAGATGTACTGGTGCGCCATCGCGGCGGGAGTGTAGCAGCCCTCTGCGGCTCAGCGAATCACAGCGCCAGCACGACGACGCCGGCCGAGACCAGCAGCGCGCCGATGAGCACCCCGCGCGCCGGCCGTTCCCCCAGAACGGCCCAGGCGAACGCGACGGTGAAGGCCGCGGCCAGGCTGGACAGCGGCGACACGATCGCCAGCGGCGCGTGGCGGGCCCCGACGGTGATGCAGACGGAGCCCAGCGTCTCGAAGAGCCCGGACAGCAGGATCGCCGGCCAGGCGGCCCGCGGTGGGAACGGCAGGCGCACGCGGAAGGCGGCCGCCAGCGGCACGGCCAGCGCCAGCGCCGCCGCGTAGACGGCCCCCGCCGTGCCGACCGCCCCGAAGACCGGCGACAGGACGCGCATGGCGGGCATCAGCACGCCGAAGCCCAGCGCGGCCGCGAACGACGCGGGGAGCCAGCCCCGCCGCACGGGCGCGGCCTCGCCGGCCGGCGGTCCGGCTTGGGATTGGCGGGCGACCACCACGGCCCCGGCGACCACGGAGGCGGCGCCCAGCAGCTGGCCGGGCGATAGTCTCTCCCCGAAAAGCACGATCGAGAGGCCGGCGGACAGCACCGCCCACGACGACATGATCGGGACCGCGAGCGTGAGGCGGCCGTGCTCGAAGGCGTAGAACAGACAGACGTAGGCGAGCAGGCCCGCGGCGCCGGCGACGACCAGCCAGACCGCCGCGGCGGCCGTGAACGGGGCGCCGTGGCTGTCGAGGGCGGCCGACCCCGCGGCGCTGAGGGCGATGCCGACCAGCAGCGCCCAGAACAGCGCCGGCAGCGCTCCGACGGAGCGGCCCGCCCGCTGCACGACGACGTTGGCCAGGGCCCAGGAGGCGCTCGCGGAGAGCCCGAGGAGAATGCCGGCGAGCATGGGGGCCCCGAAGAATAGCCGGCCGCCGCCCGCATCTGTTAAAAGTCGGGGCCTTGGATCCGCAGCGCCCCCTGGTGATCGTCAATCCGCGCTCGGGACGCGGCCTCACCGAGGCGCGGTGGGCGCGGCTGCGCGGCGCGCTGACCGACGGCCTCGGCGAGCTGGAGAGCGCCTTCACGACCTGCGCGCGCGACGCGGCGGTCATCGCCCGGCGCGAGGCCGAGGCGGGGCGCCCGCTGCTGATCGCGATGGGCGGCGACGGCACCATCTCGGAGGTGGCGGACGGGATCCTGTCGGCCGGCGCCGGCGCCCGGACCCAGCTGGGGATCATCCCGCGCGGCACGGGCGGCGACTTCCGGCGCACGCTGGAGCTGCCCGACGACATCGCCGAGGCCGGCCGCCGCATCCGCGACGGCGCCGCGCGCGTGGTCGACGTGGGTCGCGTCAGCTACCGCGCCGCGGACGGACAGACCGAGACACGCCACTTCGTAAACGTCGCGTCGTTCGGGTTCTCGAGCGCCGTCGCCCGGCGCGCCAACGAATCGAGCAAGCGGTTCGGCGGCAAGATCGCGTTTCTCGGCGCGACGGTGGGGACGCTGGTCTCGTACGACAACACGGACGTCTGGATCACCGCTGACGGCGGCGAGCGGCAGCGGCGCCGCGTCCTGCTGGCCGCCGTCGGCAACGGGCGGTTCTTCGGCGGCGGCATGAAGATCTGCCCCGAGGCGGTCCTGGACGACGGCCTGCTGGATCTGGTCACCGTCGGCGACCTTTCGCGGACCGAGGTGCTGACGAACATCGGGCGCCTGTTCGGCGGAACGCACGTCGAGATGGACGAGGTCGACAGCGCGCGGGTGAGCCGCGTGATCATCGAGCCCGTCGAGACCGACGCTCTCATTCCCGTCGAGCTGGACGGCGAGACCCCCGGCCACCTGCCGGCGACGTTCGAGATCCTCCCGGGCGCCCTGCGCGTACGTCTATGACCATGAAGCGAATCTATTCCTTGGTGGCGGCGCTGCTGGCGGCCGCCGGGTGCAGCGGCAAGGCGATCCGGCCGGTCACGGCCGAAAAGGTGGCGTCCACGCCGGAGCTGGTGGCGCGGGGCGGGTACATCGTGAACCAGGTAGCGGCCTGCGGCGGCTGCCACACGCCGCACGTGAACGGATCATTCGTCGAGGGGGAGCGCGCCGACGCCTACCTGGCCGGCGGGATGCGGATCGACGACGACCAGTTCGGGCTGCACGTGGCGGTCCCCAACATCACGCAGGACGTGCAGACGGGCATCGGCGGCTGGACGGACGACCAGATCGCGCGGGCCGTGCGCGACGGCGTGCGCGCCGACGACCAGCTGCTGATGCCGCCCATGCCGTTCGGCAGCTTCGCGCGGATGAGCGACGACGACACGCGCGCGGTGGTCGCCTACCTGCGCACGGTGCCGCCCGTGAAGAACCCGGTCGACCGCGCCCAGAACCACTTCTCGTTCGGCGTGCGCTTCGCGAAGCGCATGGGGTTCATCCACCACAAGCCGGCGGCCCACGTGACGGCGCCGCCGCGCACGGACCGCGTCAAGTACGGCGAGTACCTGGCGCACGGGATCGCGATCTGCCACGACTGCCACTCGCTGACCGGACGCGGGCCCAGCGACGGAAACCTCTTCGCGGGCTGCGACGACCCGATGGAGGATCCGTCCTGGGGCAAGGTCTACCCGCGCAACCTGACGACCGACCGCGAGACGGGGCTCGGCAACTACACGGCCGAGCAGATCAAGCAGGCGCTGCGCGCCGGCCGCCGCCTCGACGGAAAGACGATGGCGCCGCCGATGTCCGGCTTCGTCCCCCACTTCTCTGGGATGACCGACG
>CAZPUH010000230.1:0-1670 GCA_964589215.1 uncultured Myxococcales bacterium
CTCGCGCGAGATCAAGCGCAAGGCGGCCGTCATCCTGGTCGCCGAGGACGCCGGCCGCATCGTCGGGTACGCCTACGGCACGCTGGAGGGGCGCGACTGGAACGACCTGCTCGACGCCTGCGGCAAGCTGAACGACCTCTACGTCGACGCCGCCGCCCGCCGGCACGGCGTCGGACGCGCGCTGGTCAAGGCGATGTTCGCCGAGCTGCGCGACCGGGGCGCCCCGCGCGTCGTGCTGCTGTCGGCCTGGAAGAACCCGGACGCCCACGCCTTCTTCGAGTCGCTCGGGTTCCGCCGCACGATGGTCGAAATGACCGCCGAGCTCGCCTGAACCGCGCGGCGACACGGCGCGCTGCGCGCCTGAATCAGGGGCAGCCCAGGTCGGCGACGCCCGCCGCGGGAGGGGCGGCGCGTTTCTGCTCGCAGGCGACGAAGCTCTGAAGGTACTGGGCGCGCTTGGCGACGACGTCGCGGGCCTGCGCGACGGCCATCTGGAACTGCGCGGGCGTCACGACGGTGTGCGGATCCGAAGTGACGTCGGCGGCGATCTGCTGCGACCAGGTGTCGATCCACCCCTGGATCTGGGCCACGTCCCACTTTCCCAGCTGGGTGGCGATGGCGGCCACGTACTGGGCGCGCCAGCCCGGATCGTTCAGCGCGACGGTCCAGACGGTGGGCGGCGCCGGCTGGGGCTGGGTGCGGTTCAACCACCAGGCGATCGGGTGGGCGTTGGCGGGCGTGATGTCGTTCTGGACCATCCAGTCGAACGTCGAGTCGGTGTCGTTGGGCAGGTAGACGAAGCCTTTTCCGCCGTAGTCGTACACGTAGAAGTTGTGGGTGCCGCCGTAAAAGCCGTCGGCGTCGTTGATGAGCGCCTCGCCCGCCCATTCCAGCACCGACGACTTCAGGTCCACGATCGCCGCGATGGCCGGCAGGTCCTTGGCTTTCGCGAACGCCATCTGGCGGCTGACGTTGCCCGCCTGCAGGGTGGCCGAGGTCTCGGGCTGCTGCCCTGCCTTCCACAGACCGCCCGTGTTGTCGGGGAAGAACTCGGCCAGCACGCGCTTGTTGGTGTTCTCCTCGGCGACGTAGAGGCCGTAGTAGGCGCCGTTGATCTCGACGCGCGCGCTGGCGGCGCAGCCGGCGGCGATCCCCACCTGTCGGAACCAGGCGTGGGCCAGCCGGTCGTGCAGGAACGTCCAGTCGCTGCGCGGCATGTCGAACACCAGCTTCTCGACGCCGTGGAACTTCCCGTTCGGGTCGCCCTGGTGGAACGAAATGTCGAACTGGATCTTGGCGCGCGGGCCGTCCAGCATCACGGTCTCGGCCCACGACGACTGCCCGTGCAGCTTCAGGGTGGCGCCCGTGACGGTCTCGTCGCCCATGTGAAGCACGACCGGGTGCCGCACCACGAAGTCATTGCCGCTGGCCAGCAGCGAGGTGAGGTCGTGGAACTCGCCCTGGATGCTGTTCCAGACGTCGGGCGCGATGTCGAGCGCGTAGGTCCGCACGGCGTCCTCGTCGAAGAGATCCGGGCACGGCGGTCCGCCCGGGGTCAGCGGCGAGGCGCCGTTCGTCGGCGGCAGCCCTCCTTTGTCGGGCGAGCCGCCGGTGCCCATCGGCGGGCCCCCGCCTGGGTCGGCGCCGCCCGTACCCGCCGGGCCCGTGCC
>CAZPUH010000231.1:0-3238 GCA_964589215.1 uncultured Myxococcales bacterium
TGCCGTGGCGGGCGGCGTTGGCGCGGTTCTCGTCGTGCGACGCGTTGGCCGACTCCGTCTCCGTGGCGGCCTTCTCGACCTCCAGGTCGGCCTGCTCCTTCTCTTTCTTGGCGATGTCCCGGTCGCGCCCCAGCGCCTCCATCTGACTCTTGGCGGTGCGCTGCTCGCTCTTGGCGACCTCCACGTCGTTCTGCGCCGCGAACACGTCGGCCCGTTCCCCCGAGGGGACGGCGTCCAGGGACGAATCGTCGACCTTGTACTTGAGGCCGCCGCCGCAGCCGGTCAGCGCCGCGCCGGCGCCGGCCACCAGCGCCGCGGACAAAGTCAGGGTGACGGTCAGGGTTCGAGGAAGACGCAAAGGGCTCATCGCCCCATCGTCAGGCACACGCGCCGCTCGGGTCAAGCTGGCGGCGGCGCGTCACGCGAACCGGCCGAGATGAGCCCAGAGACACGCCTTTTCGGCTGTAGCGGGCGATGGCGGCCCGCAGTATAGTCGTCCGCTAGATTGCCCGGGAGGCTTCGCAGATCGCGCCCCCCGCGCCGCGTCCCCCAGCGTTGGAGCAAGCCTATGCGTTCACGACCTTCGCCCAGCCTATTCCTTCTGACGTTTTGCCTCGCCGGGGCTGTCGCCGGCGCCGCCGTCTCCGGGTTCGGATGCGCGGGCGTCAAGCAGAACAACAGCACCAGCGGCGCCGGCGGTTCCGGGAACCCAACCGGCTCTGGCGGCAGCGGCAACGCGCCGCCCATGCCGACCATCCCGGGGCTGACGGGCATCAGCGTGTCGCCCGGGAACACGCAGCTCTCGCTGTCGGCGGGATCCGTTCCCGGGACTCTGTCCGGGACGACCAGCTTCACGGCCACGGGCACGTTCATGGACGGCAGCAGCCAGGACATCACCAGCAAGGTGAACTGGTCGGCGAGCCCCTCGTCGGGGCTCAACATCTCCGGCGGCAACACGACCGTGAGCGCGCCCGGGCAGTACACCATCACCGCCTTCAGCGGCAACATCACGGGCAGCTCGATGTTGGTCGCGACGTTCAGCGGCAACTTCACCTGCTCGGACTTCGACAAGAGCGGCGGCTGCGCGGCGTTCGACAGCGGCTCGGAAGGCAAACTCGACAACAACGCCTCGGGGACGACCACCATCCAGTATCCGCTGGACGGCTCGCTGTTCCCCGAGAACCTGGGCCCCATCCAGGTGCATATCGCCAGCCCGGGCAGCATCGCGCGCCTCAACTTCAAGACCAGCCGCACCAACAACGTCAACCTGAACTACTACGGCGCTTGCGAGACCGGGGCCAGCAACCCCAACTCCTCGGGCAACTGCTACGTCACCATCCCCGTGTCGCTGACCCAACTCCTGGTTCCGTCGTGCGAGACCGAGGACATCCAGATCACCGCCCGCGTCTCCGGCGGCAGCGGCGCCCCCGTCGAATCGGCGCCCATCAACGTCGACTGGGCGCAGTCGGGCCTCACGGGCGGCCTCTACTTCTGGACGGTGTTGCCGAACCAGCCGTATTGCCCCAGCGCCACGGCGGCCAGCCCGGGCATGTACTGCCTGCAGGACACCACCCAGCTGCCCAAGAACGGCACGGCCATTTTCCGGTACGACTTCTCGAAGACCAACCCCGCGCCGCAGCTGGTCTGGACGGACGACGGCGGCCCCAACTCGACGCCGCCGTATCAGGGCGCCCCGCAGGCCTGGAACGCGGGCCAGGCGGGCGGTCACTGCATCGGCTGCCACACCATCACGAACGACGGCAAGTTCATGGCTCTGACCATCGGCGGCTCGTCGAGCTACAACGCCGCCAACTGGGAGCTGCTGGACATCGGCGCGCAGTCGCTTCTGATGAACAACCCGACCCGGACGGGCGGGAACGGCTGCAACGACGCCAACGCGTCGCCGACGGTCGACTCGACCTGCTACTGGGAGCAATTCCGCAAGGACGCCTTCGCCACCGAGACGGCCTGGGGCCCCGACAACAGCGCCATGGTCAGCATGTACAAGTCGAAGCTGTACCTGAACCAGGTGACGGTGAATGGAACCTCCGCCACGCTGACGCCGCCGAACGGGGCGCTGTTCAAGTCGCCGCCCGACCCCTATCAGTCGGATCCGTTCTGGAGCCACGACGGCAAGTACCTGGCGTTCACGTCCTTCAACACGCTGCCGCCGGCTGACGCGACGGGGAACCCCGGCGGTTTGAACGGCGACCTCAAGAAGGGCGGCCAGATCGCCATCGCCACCTCGGACGGCAAGACGGTCAATGACGACCCCAAGGTGCTCGTGAACCGCGGCAACGGCCTCACCAACTACTACCCGTGCATCAGCGAAGACAGCCAGTACGTGGTCTTCAACCAGAGCACGTGCGGCACCGACCCCGACATCAACTACAACGGGTCGGCCGGTTACGGCACGGGGAGCTGCGACGGCTACGATGACTCGTCGGCCAAGCTGTGGTGGGTGCCGATCGACGGTGGCGCCACCAAGCGGCTGGACAACGCCAACGGCGGCTCGATGAACTGGGACAACTCGTGGCCGCGGTTCAGCCCGGACGTCGGCACGTTCCGCGGGCGGACGCTGTACTGGGTCGCGTACTCGTCGCGGCGGCCGTACGGCACGCAGATCAACAACAACGGCATCCAGAGCTCGCAACCCCAGCTCTGGTTCACGGGCGTCATCGCCAGCGAGGATCAGGCGGGCGATCCCAGCCGCGCGCCGGTCTGGCTGCCCGGGCAGAACGTGATGCAGGGGGCGCCGACGGGCAACCACGTCCCGCAGTGGGTCAAGGTCGCCATCGTCATCGACAAGGGCAGCCTCTAGCCGAGCTCGCCGACCCGCAGATCTCCGGTCTGGCGCGACGGCGCGCGTTCAAGGAACTGGTCGAGTGAACGCAAGCTCGCGGCTCTCCATAGCGGTGATGACCGTCCTGGCAATGCTCGCCGGGACGGGTTGCCGCGTGGACAGGTCGGGGCTATCCGCGATCACCGGCGTGTCGAGCGGGACCGGCGGCATGGCGGTCGTGACCGGCAGCGGCGGAAGCCGCGCGGACGGCACCGGCGGCACCTCCGCGGGGGGGACCGTCGGCGGCGAAGGCGGGCGGGGCGGGTCGTCCAGCGAAGGCCCCGGGGGCGGGGGCGAGGAGGCATCCGGCGGCACGCTCGGCGCGGGCGGCGGTGGCGTTCCCACGGGCGGCACGGTCGGCACGACCGGCGGCTCGGGCGGTGCCACGGCGGCCTC
>CAZPUH010000232.1:0-4173 GCA_964589215.1 uncultured Myxococcales bacterium
CCGGCGGCACGGCCGGGGTGCCGGGCTCGGCGGGCGCTGCCGGAAGCGCCGTGGCTGCGGGTGGGAACGGCGGTGGGGCTGGCGCCGCGGGTGGCGGAGGACCAAACGTCGCCTTCGTGACGTCCCAGGTCTACTCTCGCGCGGAGCTCGCCGCGCTGGGGTCGGGGACGGGAGCGACGGCGGTGCTGGCGGGCGCCGACCGGGCGTGCGCCGCGGCCGCCGCCGGGCCGGGCTCGCTGGTGCCAGCCGGCACCTACGTCGCCTGGATCTCGAGCCGTTCGCAGGACGCCCTCGGCAGGCTGGCGGCCGCGCGCGGCGGTGTTCCACCGCGCGGGTGGCGGCGCGTGGACGGCCGCCCGTTCGTGGATCAGATCCCGCTCGGCTCGGTCCCGCACACCTTCTACCCGATCGGTCTGACCGAGAAAGGCCAGCCGCCATCGGCCATCTGGGCGTGGACCGCGACCACCAACGCTCAGCACTCGATTCCGCTTTACGACTGCCAGGACTGGACGAGCTCCGCGTCCACTGACAACGCGGAGGTCGGTCTGCCGACCGCAGGCGGTTACAACTGGTCGGGCGGGATTGGCGAGTCGTGCAGCCTGTCCTTGCCGGTCATCTGCCTGCAGGTGGACTATGCGGTGCCCGTCGTCGCGCCGGCGCCACCCGCCAACGCAAAGTGGGCCTTCTTTTCGTACCCGTTCTCGACGTCGTCGGGGCTGGCGGGCGCCGATGCGCTTTGCGCCAAGGATGCGGCGTTCGCCGGCTTGTCCGGGACGTTTCGCGCGCTTCTCGCGACCAGCACCGCGTCCGCCGCTTCCCGGTTCCATCTGACGAACACCCGGCCCTTCGTTCGCCTCGACGGCGTGATCGTCGCGGCGATCGACGGCGATCTCTTCCAGGCCCCGCCCAAGATGCTGGCGCCGATCAACGAGGACGTGTACGGCGACTTCAGCGCCTCCTCCACGTACGTGGGCGCGCCCGGGCTCACTCAGATTGGCACGCAGACGTGCTCGGATTGGTCGACGACCAGCTCGCACGGCGTCCTGGGCGCGGCGAACTTCACCGGGGTTGCGGCGTTCAATGGCTTCACGGACGTCTGCACCCGCGACGGAGGCATCGTCTGCCTGGAGGACTCACCAGCGCCGCGTTCCGCCGGCTTCCATTAGCATCGTGGGGCGTGCCGTGGCGGAACGTCGGAGTGGGTGAAGGTGCGATGCAAGGTCGCCGGCTGCCCGGGGCACCGAGTCGACCGCGACCCTGATCGGACGTGTCGCGCGCGTCTGCCTGGCGTCGGCTGTCGTCCTGGGGTGTGCTCGCGATCCCGGCGACCGTGGACGTGGCGCAGCTGGGCCTGGAGACCGGCGCCGCCGCGATGCTGGCGTTCACGCTGCAGAACTACGGCGGCTACGTCGTCGACGACACGGCGTGGCCGGTCTACGCGCTGTGCGTCGAGCTGGGGCCCGACGGCGACTTCACCCAGCAGTTCCAATCGGACTGGGGCTTCACGATGACACCGTCGTCGAAGAACACGCCCTGGGCGCGGGACATGGACCGCCTGTTCGGCGCGCTGGCCGTGGTCGACGACAACACGGCGGCCACGCCCGGCGGCGGTGGCACGCCGCTGCAACCCGCGGCCCCCCCGCTGGCGATGTAGGCCGCCTGCGGGGAGTGCGGCGCGAAGGACGAGACGTTCCCGCGGAAACGCCGGGCGGGCTCAGAGCGGCGGCTGTGCGTTGCGGAGCAGGTCGATGAGGTAGGTGTCGAACATCAGGCCGGCCTGGGGCGCGCCCGGCATGGCGTCGTCGGAGGCGCAGGTGGGGTCGAAGCGCGCGGCGTGCGGCTCCGAGGTGCCGTCGGACTCGCCCGGCACCTTGATGTACAGGTAGGCGTCGACCAGCGGCGCGGGCGCGGCGCGCGGGCGCTCGCCGAGGCCTGCCCCTTTGACGTTGCACCAGCTTCCGGCGACGGTGCGGATGTCGGCCCGCCCGTTGCGGCCGGTGTCGATCACGAACTTCTTGCCGGTGACGCCGGCAGCTTCCAGGCCGCGCGCGAGGTCGTCGGCGTAGCTCAGCTCGTCGTTCGGCGCGTAGTGCGGATCGCGCGGCCGCGTCTCCGGAACCTTCACCGGGTCGTAGCTCGACACGTTCAGCGCGAACCCGCGGACCCGGTGAGCGCCGCCGGCCATCTGCAGCACCTCCTTGAACAGCGGAACGGCGCGGACCAGGTTCTTCGGCCAGCCCAGCCAGCCGGCGTGCGCGGCGTCGAGGTAGATCGACACATGCGGCATCGAGAGCGTCGAGATGGCGTCGGCGATCCCGCGCTTGTAGATGTCCGCGGCGGCCGCGCAACGCGGCCTGTCCAGGTTCGTGACCAGATTGGCCAGCGAGTCGGGCTCCAGCACGACGGCGATGCGCTGGTCGCGATGCGCGCGAAACGCCGCCGCGATCGGGTCGATGAACTGATGCTCGTAGCGCGCCTCGCCGGCGGCGTCGGGGCTCAGCTCGCCCGAGGAGGATTCGGCGCTGCAGTCGCGGCCGGGCAGGTCGTAGACCGTGAACACGGTCACGACCGGCACGCCGCCGGTGAGCTGCTGCCGCCGGGCGGCGTCCAGGTGTCGCGTCACCGACTGGGTGTCCTCGATCGAGCTCTCCCAGATCGCCGTCGGAAACGCCTCCATCTTGCGGATCAGCGGCGCCGCCTCGGGGTGGCGCCGCGCGAGCCCCCGCAGCGCGGCCGTGTAGTCGGGGTTGACGTAGAGGCGCGCGCCCGCGAACGGGTTCGAACCGTCGGGCGCGGGGGCGGCCTGGCTGGCGCCGATGGAGGCGGCGAACGACATGCAGGCGACGAGAGAGCTGGAGACGAATCGCATCGGGACCTCCTGAGGGTTGGCGAGTCGCCTGGACGCTTAGCAACGGCCGAGCCACCGGCTCACATCGCGTTCGAACCAGCCGGGGCCCGCTCGAGTCGCGGTGTTTCCACCGGGCGGCCACCCGCGCGACCGGCGGCGACCCTCAGCGCGGATGTCCGCCGGACGTCCGCGGCCGTCCTCAGGGGCGCAGCGGCGGGTCGGCGTTGCGCGCCAGCTCGAGCGCGCAGGCCGGGAACCAGGCCCCGCGCGGGGGAAGCACCTGGCCCCAGAGCGGGTCGAAGTGGTTCTGCGCGTCGCCGCTGATCCCCCAGGGGTTGTAGCGCGAGTAATCCCAGGCTCGCGCGCCGCCCGCGATGTCGCAGGCCGCGACGGCCGTGCCCGGCGCGTCGACCCACAGAAACGCGTCTGTCAGGGGGACGTGCGTGTCGGCGGTGGGGCGCGGCCCGAGCCCCCGCCCGGGCGGCATGCACCAGCTGCCCGCCTGCAGCGCCGCGACGATCGCCGGCGGCTGGTCGTAGGGCGGTCGCGCGTACACGTCCGCCTGCAGCGGCCCCCGGCCGTTCCGGTTGGTGTTGATCACGAAGTGCGTGAGCGCGTCGTCGGCCGACGGCGGGTGAGCCGCACGATCGACCTGATCGACATACCACTCGTCGACGGCGGCCCAGGCCTTGTCGTCCCCGGGGTCCATCCAGTCCGTCTGAGCCCGGCAGCTCCGGTAGGCGGCGGGGGCGTCCGGTCCGTCCGGGGCGTGGCGCGCGAAGAACAGACACTTCGCGATCCAGGTTCCGTACTGGATCTCGCGCCGGGTCGGCTGGTAGTTGCCGACGTTCAGGAAGAACCCGTTCGTCCGCTCGACACCGGCCCGGTGCAGGCGATAGGCGATCTCGCCGGGCTTGTGCCAGGCGCTGTGCGTGCCGTCCAGGTAGACACGCGCATTCGGCGCCTTCGCGGACAGCTCGGCGATCGCGCCGGCGAGCAACGCGAACCTGGCCTCGGGGGTCGCGCCCGGCGGCGGAACGCGGGTGCCGTCCGGCGCGGCCTGCGTCGGCCGGCAGGGGTCGGTGGAACCGTCCAGGCGCGTCCCGTACGGAATCAGCCCCAGGCTGTTCGGTTCCAGGATCACCAGCGCCTTCTCGTTGCCGATGCCCGCCGCGAAGGCGCCAATCCAGGCGAGGTAGGCGGCGCTGTCGGCGGCGCCGCTGGCGCCGTACCCGGTGCAGTCGTGAAACGGGTGGTTGTACGTGACCAGCAGCGGAACGCGA
This sequence comes from uncultured Myxococcales bacterium, assembly GCA_964589215.1. Lineage (GTDB taxonomy): Bacteria > Myxococcota_A > Polyangia > Fen-1088 > Fen-1088 > JADGRB01. Next base: position 4,132 of record CAZPUH010000232.1, read on the forward strand.
TCCTGGCGGCCCGCGCGGGCGACTGCGTCGCTGACGTCGCGC
>CAZPUH010000233.1:0-3428 GCA_964589215.1 uncultured Myxococcales bacterium
GGGGCTGCTGTCGGTCGCGGACTACGAGGCGCTGGCGGCGGCGGCGCGGTGCCGGTCGGAGGCGGACTGGCTGGTGGGCATGAACGCCACGCGCGCGGTCACGGTCAGCGCGCGCGACGCGGCGCCGCGGGCGCGGACGGCGCAGCCGCCGCAGCGGCGGGGGCGCAACGGCAAGAGCGACTCGCCGCTGTACTCGATCGGTCGCGTCCAGACCCCGACGCTGGCCATCCTGGTGCGGCGCGAGCTGGAGATCCGGAACTTCCAGCCGCGCGACTACTGGGAGGTGCGCGGCCTGTTCGTGCCGGCGGGCGCGCCGGCGGACGCCGAGGAGAAGGTCACGGCCACCTGGGGCGTGACGCTGCCGCAGGTGAAAGGCATCCGCGCGCGGCTCGCCGAGCGCGCGCTGGCCGACGCCATCGTCGCGCGCGGGCAGAGCGCGGCCGGCGGACCGCACGGCCCGGTGGTCGAACGGCTACGGCAAAAGCGCCTGCGCGAGCCGCCGCCGCTGCTGTTCGATCTGACGTCGCTGCAGCGCACGGCGAACCGGCGGTACGGGCTGTCGGCGACGGCGACGCTGGCCGCCGCCCAGGCCCTGTACGAGCGCCACAAGATCCTGACCTACCCGCGCACGGACTCGCGCCACCTGACGACCGACATGGCCGGCGAGCTGCCCAAGCTGTTCGGGGCGCTGGCGGCGCTGCCGGACTACGCGCCCTTCGCGCGGCCGCTGCTCGACAGCCCGCCCGCGCGCTCGCGCCGCGTGTTCGACGACGGCAAGGTCAGCGACCACCACGCGATCGTGCCGACGGGCAAGGCCGTCCGGCTGGACGACCTCTCGCGCGACGAGCAGCGCGTGTTCGACCTGGTGGCGCGGCGTTTTCTGGGCGCTTTCCACCCGGACGCGGAGTTCGCGCTCACCGACGTCGTCATCCGCGTGGGCCCCGCCGAGGCGGGGGCCAGCGTCCCGGCGGACGCGGGGAGCGAAGCGCCGGAAGCCGCCGGCGACGAGACGCCGGTGACGGCGTTGCCGCCGCCGCCCGATCGCTACCGCGCGCGCGGGCGGGTGCGGCTGGTCGCGGGCTGGCAAGACGTCGCGCAGATGGGGGATGGCGATGCCGGCCCCACCCTGCCCCCGCTCGTCGAGGGGCAGCGCCTGGACGGCAAGCTGGACGTGCTGACCAAGCAGACCCGCCCGCCGCCCCGGCACACGGAGGCGACGCTGCTGGGCGCGATGGAGTCGGCGGGCCGCGAGATCTCCGACCAGGAGCTGCGCGCCGCCATGCGCGACTCCGGTTTGGGGACGCCCGCCACGCGCGCCGCGACGATCGAGACGTTGATCCGGCGGACCTTCGTGGCCCGCGAAGGCAAGAACCTGGTTCCGACGGAGATGGGCATCGGCCTCATCGAGGCGCTGCCCGAGAAGAGCCTGGCCTCGCCGGAGCTGACCGGCACCTGGGAGGCGCGCCTGGCGCGGGTGGCGCGCGGCGAGGAGACGCGCGCCGCCTTCATGGCCGACATCGCCCGCTACGTGCGCGACATCGTGACCGCCATCCGGGGCGGTGGCGGTCCGCCGCGGGCAGGCGAAGCTCCAGCGGCGGCAAAGGCGGCGGCCCCGAAGACCGCGACGCCGGCGCCGACCGCGCTCACCTGCCCGCGCTGCAAAGAGGGCATCCTCGTCGCGGGCAACCGCGGCTGGGGGTGCTCCCGCTGGCGCGAGGGCTGCGCGTTCGTCATCTGGTTTCAGATCGCGGGGCGCCGGATCACGGACGCCGAGCTGGCGGATCTGGTCTCGAAGGGCAAGACGCGCAAGCGAAAGTGGCGGTCGGGCGACGGCGCCGAGATCGGCGGGCGCCTGGTCCTGGACCTGTCCGCCACCCGCGAGGCGGGCGCCGCGCGCCTCGACGCCGGCGCCGAATAGTCGGTCGCCTCATCCGCCCTCGCGGGCCCTTCGGCGCTAGGCTGTCGGGATGAAGGTCATCATCACGGGCGCGACGGGGATGGTCGGTGAGGGCGTGCTGCTCGAGTGCCTCGAGAACCCGGAGGTCGAGCGCGTGCTGTCGGTTTCGCGGCGGCCGTCCGGGCACACGCACCCCAAGCTCACCGAGTGCCTGGTCCCCGACTTCCGGGACCTGGCCGCCGTCGAGGGGCAGCTCACCGGGTACGACGCCTGCTTCTACTGCGCGGGCGTCAGCTCGATCGGAATGAACGAAGCGGAGTACACCGCCGTCGCCTACGACACCCCGCTGGCCTTCGCCGGGACGCTGGTCCGCCTCAACCCCGGCATGGTTTTCGTCCACGTCACGGGCGCGCACACGGACGGCACCGAGAAGGGGCGCGTGATGTGGGCTCGCGTGAAGGGCAAAGCCGAGAACGCGCTGGCCCGCCTTCCCTTCAAGGCGGTCTACAACTTCCGCCCCGCCCTGATGAAGCCGGCACCGGGCCAGAAGAACATCAAGCGCTCGTACCGCGCGGCGCTGGTCTTCTACCCGCTGCTCAACCTTTTCTTCCCCGGCATCCCGCTGCGTCAGGTCGGCCTGGCCATGATCAACTGCGTCCGCTTCGGCGCCCCCAAGACCGTCCTCGAGGCCAAGGACATCAAGGAGCAGGCCCAGCGTACCGCGCCCTGACGCGCAAGCTGCGCCGCCTGGCATCGCAGCGCGACGCCCATTTTGGCTGCACCCGGCCCGGGATGACGCGGCCGGTGGCACGCTTCTTCGGATCACGGGCACGGGACGCGGTAAGCGTCCAGCGAGAGGTGCTTGCGCATCGAGCTGAAGCCGAGGGCCTTGGCTTGCGGGCAGAACGACGACGTCGCCAGGTTGTACTCGACGTTGAACACCGCCTTGTGCGCCTGGACGAACGGCTGCAAGGCGCTGCACTCGCCGTACTCGAAGCACTGCTCGTTGAGCGCCCAATCGAACTGGCCGACCAGGTCGCGCGTCTGGTCGATGTCGTTCTTGAGCGCGACGGAGAGGTTGCGCGCGTGGGCCGAGCTCGCGAGGTTGCGGTTGAAGGTCAGCTGGTCGGCGGCGGTCAGCGGAAAGCCGCTGCCGTTCGCGTATCCGTCGACGTTGTCGAGCTCGATGGCATCGAAGCCCTTGCTCACGCAGAGGTCCATCCGGGCCTCCAGGATGGGCTGCAGCACGCTCCATTGTCGGATGTCCAGCCATCGCTCGTCCTGGAAGCCCGAGACCGTGCTTCCCTTGACCGCGGCGGGAAACCGGGACGCGTCGGGACGCCAGTCCTCGAACGTTCCGGCGCTGACGTAGCACACCACCCGGCGACCCGCCGCGTGCAGTGACGACACGGTCGCGGCCGGCGTGTCGAAGAGGTCGACGTCGAACATCTGCGCGTCGACGCTTTGATCGATGGTGCCCGTGAGCTGCCATTGCCAGCTCATCCCGGGAGTGGGAATCCAGTACGCGCCC
>CAZPUH010000234.1:0-1022 GCA_964589215.1 uncultured Myxococcales bacterium
GGCGGCGCGGCGGTCGTTTGCCCGTCCACGCAGCACGCCTGCTCGGGCGTGTGCGTGTCCAACACGGCAATTTCGTCGTGCGGCACGCGCTGCGACGCCTGCACGCCGCCGGCTGGGGGAACGGCGACGTGCGACGGCAGCAGCTGCGACTTCACCTGCGGCGGGGCGACGCCCCATAAATGCGCGGCCGCGGGGATCTGCATCGCGGCCACCGGGTGCTGCACGAGCAGCGACTGTCCGGCCAACGCCGGCGGCCAGACGGGCAGCTGCGACACAGCCACCCACACGTGCAACTACTCGTGCACGGGAAATACGACGTCCTGTACCGCGGGCGGAACGACCGTCTGCATCCCGGCCATGGGGTGCTGCACCAACGCGGACTGCACTGGAAGCTGCATGCGCTGCGACTCGGCCACCCACACCTGCGTGGCCGCCAAGAGCATGGACGACCCCAACGGCCGCTGTGCCGGGACCTGCGACGCGGCCGGCACGTGCAAGGGCAAGCAGGGGCAGACCTGCAACACCGTCGCCGCTGGCTGCGTCTCCGGCACGACCTGCTCGCCCGACGGCTACTGCTGCAACACGGCCTGCACCGGATCGTGCGTGGCCTGCGACATCGCCGGCATGCAGGGGATCTGCACCAACATCGCCAAGGGCGCCATGCCCCACGGAAACCGATCCGGCTGCGCCAGCGACGGCAGCAGCTGCGGCGGTTCCTGCGACGGCGCGGGCGCCTGCAGCTACCCGACGGGATCTTGCGGCACGGCGACGTGCGGCGGGACGGGCCCCTACTCGTTCACACCCGCGTCCACGTGCAACGGCGCCGGCAAGTGCGTGGCGCAGAACGCGCAGTCGTGCGGCGCCTACACCTGCAACGGGACCAGCAGCTGCAACACCAGCTGCAGCTCGCAGGCGCAGTGCCTGGCCGGCGACGTCTGCACCGGCAACATGTGCCAGGCCTGCTCCACCGGCAAGCCGGCCTGCGGCAACACCTGCTGCGGCAGCTCGACGCCGGTCTGCGT
>CAZPUH010000235.1:0-2745 GCA_964589215.1 uncultured Myxococcales bacterium
CTCCGCGCGGAGCTGGACCGCGTCAACGCGGAGATCGACGCTCTCAAGCGCGCCGGCCACGGCGTCGGCGACGACTATCGCCTCCGCGCCCGGCTCGCCGACGCCGAGGCGCTGGCCCGGCGCCTGGTCGACCTCGAACGGAGCATGGGCCTGACCGCGGCGACGACCGCCCCTGCGGAGCCGCGGCTGCTGCCGACGGCGTCGCCCGGCGACGGACCGGCTGAGCTGCGAGCGAAGGCGGACATCCTGACCGACCAGTCGCGGCGGGTCCGGGCGGCGGCCGACGCGCTGGACGCGCGGGTCGCGGAGCTGAAGAGCCGCCAGGACCTGCGCCGACGCGCGGCCGAGCTGGATCGCGATCCGTTCGCCCCCCTCGAGCAGTCCAAGCGGCGCACGGTGAGCATCGCGTCGGGCTCGGACTCGTCGCACGCCGCGTCCACGCCCGCGCCCAGCAGCGGGGATCGGGCCGGCAGCTCCGCTGCGCCGGGCGGCGGGCCCGCCACGCCGACCGGCAGCGGCCCGCAGTCACCTCAGGGTTCGGTCGTCGTGGGGGCGGCGCCACCCAGCTCGCCGACCCCGGTCGCCGTCGCGCCGCTGACCGCCTCGCTGGAGCTGCGCGACCTGCTGGACCCGGCGACCGTGGCGGACCTCGGTCGGCTGGAACGCGGGCGCGCGCCCAGCTCGCTGGCGGCGCTGCAGAAGGCGGTGGCCGCGCTGCGCGCCCGCGCCGCCGCCATCGACACGCAAGCGCAGGCGATGCGCCGCGCCGCCCAGAAGCCCTGACGTCGATCGGGCGCGGGCGAGAGAGTCGCGGGTACACTGGCGGCGAATGCGGACGCTGGCCGTCGTGGTCCTGCTGCTGGTGACGGCGGGGGCGGCGCGTGCGCAAGAGGAGCCGCCGCCCGACACGGAGCGCCTCACCGCCCGCGGCGAGGCCGGCCTGGAATTCGACACCAACGCCCATCGCACCGAGATCGTCGCCGGCGCCGTGAACCCACCGATCGTCTCGTCGCTCGTGCAGCGGGTCGTGCTCTCCGGGGCGCTGTCCGACGCGATCGCCGACGGCCAGGCCATCAGCATGGGCGCGACCGTGGCCGGCAAGGTGTTCGACGCGCCGGAGGCCGCCGACGAGGACGTCGCGATCGCGCAGACGTCGCTGGCGTGGCAGAAGTCCCTGGGCACGCAGAGCGTGCTCGGCTTGTCGGGCGCCTACTACGAGGCGTTCCAGCGCGCGTCCGCCAGCCTGGCTGCCGCCGTCGAGCGGCGCGACTTCCGATCGCTGACGCCGGCAGCGCAGCTGACGTGGGCGGCGGCCGAGCATCTGGATCTCGCGCTGACCGGCGGCTATCGCTGGTTCGTTTTCAAACCCGACCGCGACGTCGACTTCCAGGCGCCCACCGCGGGTCTCGAGCTGCGCTGGGCCCACCAGCCGGATAGCGGCGCCGACTGGGAGGCGACGCTGGGCGCCGCTTACGAGTACCGCACGTTCGGCGGGCCGGCGCTGACCACGGACTGCCCCGCCCCGCTGCGGGATCGCGTCCCCGTCGGCCTCGCCTGCTCGGGACCGGAGACGCGGCACGACACGTTCGTGATGGGGCACGTCGAGCTGACCCGGGTCGGGCGCGTGCTGGCCGGGATCGGATACGCGCTACAGGACAACCGTTCGAACAGCTACGGCGAGACGGTGATCCGCCACGCGTTCAGCGCGCGGGTCGCGCTGGCGTTGCCCGGACGACTGATGCTGGCGGCGCGCGGCGACCTGCTGCTCGCGTTCTACGCCGAGCACCAACCCATCGGCCAGGTCACGATCCTCTCGGCGACCACCGTCGAGAGCATCGACAGCGAGAACCGCTCGACGGTGCGCGTGGACCTCTCGCGCGATCTGACCGAACGGCTGCGGCTCTTCGCGCGGTACACGTTCTATGCGAACGAGCTGGGCACCGACAGCAACCTCAGCTACCGGCGCCAGACGGTGCTGCTGTCCCTGCTGCTCACGGTCGACAAATGAAAACGGCGAGCCGGCTGTTGTTGGCCGGCTCGCCGCTTTGCTGAAGAGTGGTGTTCGGGCCGGCTTACATCATGCCGCCCATGCCACCCATCCCGCCCATGCCACCCATCCCGCCGCCGCCCGGAGCGGGCGCCGGCGCCTCCTCCTTCGGACGCTCGACGATCAGCGCCTCGGTGGTGACCAGCAGCGACGCGACCGAAGCCGCGTTCTGCAGCGCCGACCGCACGACCTTGGTCGGGTCGATGACGCCGGCCTCGACCAGGTCCTCGAACTCGTCGGTGGCCGCGTTGTAGCCGAAGGCGCCTTTGCCTTCACGCACGCGGTTGACGATGATCGAGCCTTCCTTGCCGGCGTTGGTGGCGATCTGACGGCAGGGCTCCTCGCAGGCGCGGCGCACGATGGCGACGCCGATGGACTGCTCTTCCGACAGGCCTTCCAGCTTCTCGGTCGACGCGAGCGCGCGGATCAGCGCGACGCCGCCGCCGGGGACGATCCCTTCTTCGACGGCCGCGCGCGTGGCGTGCAGCGCGTCCTCGACGCGGGCCTTCTTCTCCTTCATCTCGGTCTCGGTGGCCGCGCCGACGCGGATGACCGCGACGCCGCCGACCAGCTTGGCCAGCCGCTCCTGCAGCTTCTCGCGGTCGTAGTCCGAGGTGGTGTCCTCGACCTGCGCGCGGATCTGCTTGACGCGCCCCTCGATGTCCGGCTTCTTGCCGGCGCCGTCGACGATCGTCGTG
>CAZPUH010000236.1:0-1956 GCA_964589215.1 uncultured Myxococcales bacterium
CGGCCGCTCCGGCGGCGCCGGTCAGCCGGGCGGGGCGGGGCAGGGCGCAGGCGGCGCCGCGGGCGCGGCCGGTGGCCAGGCCGGTCACGCTGGTCCGCCACTGCCGTCGTACTGGATGGGCGCTGACATCACCGACCAGGAGCCGGCACCGGCGGCCGCGCAGGACGACCTGCTCCGGCAGATGAAGGCGCACGGCTTCAACGCTGTCCGGCTGCGGACCTTCGTCGACCCCAAGGCGTCCGACGGCTACGACAAGAGCGGCGGCTACGACGACATCGCGCACACGGCGACGTTCGGCAAGAAGATCAAGGACGCCGGCTTCTCGCTGCTGGTCGACTTTCACATGAGCGACAACTGGGCCGACCCCGGCAAGCAATGCGTCCCCGTGGCGTGGCAGGGGTACACCACGATCACGGCGCTGGCCGCGGCGCTGCACGATTACGTGAAAGCCTCGATCATGACGCTGGTCGCGGGCGGCGCGCGGCCCGACATGGTCCAGATCGGCAACGAGACGACGCCGGGTATGCTGCTGCACCTGTGCGATTCGGGCGGCCAGCGCACCACCGACGCGCCGGTGCAGGGCGCGGCGACGACGGCCGGCTGGCCGAACCTGGGCCTGCTGCTGAAGGCCGGCGTGGCCGGCGTGCGGGAGGTCGATCCGTCGATCCTGGTGTCGTTCCACATCGACCGGGGCAACTCCTACGCGACGACCAAGAGCTGGCTCGACAACGCCATCAAGCAGGGCGCCACGCCCGACGCGTTCGGCGAATCCTGCTACCAGCAGTACCAGGGGGACAAGAACAGCGTCGCGAACACGGTCAGCGCGTGGACGTCGACCTTCACTCAGCTGGTCGCCGCTTACCCCGGCCTCAGGTTCTTCGCCGCGGAGTACGGACCGCTGGAACGGCAGATCAACGACGTCGTGTTCGGGCTGCCCGGTAACCAGGGGCTGGGGACCTTCGACTGGGAGCCGACGACCCAGGGGGACTGGAACGCCAAGCAACCGACCGACCCGGCGACGGTGACGACCCACGCGCTCTTCCAGCGCGCGGGCAACACGTACACGGCGCTGCCGGACCTGTCGCTCTACGACCAGATGAAGGTCGACTACGCGGGGCGGTTGTAGCCGGCGGTCAGGCCGCGGCGTCCTTGACCAGGACTTCGGGGACGTGGAAGTGGCGGCGCAGGATCGCGTGCCCCAGGTAGATGAGCGGCGTCATCAGCACGGCCATGATCAGCTTGCCGACGTAGTTGTTGACGGCGTTCCCGATGATGAAGCCCATCGGACGCGTGCCGACGAGGAAGACGAGGCTGACCGACAGGCTGTCGACCATCTGCGAGAACACGGTCGACCCGGTCGAGCGCAGCCACAGCAGCCGGTGGCCGGTCAGCTTGCGCAGCGCCAGGAAGATCGAGATGTCCAGCAGCTGCCCGATCAGGTACGCCGTCAGCGACGCGACGTAGAGGCGCGCCGACGTCCCGAAGGCGCCCTGGAAGACCGCGTGCGGAATGGGCGAGTCGGGGCTGGTGGGCAGGTGCAGCGACAGCGTGATGATGGCCCACACGAACGCCGCCGCGCCCAGACCGACGAAGGTCAGCCGCCGCGCGCCCTCGGTGCCGTAGAACTCGTTGACGATGTCGGTCAGCACGAACGTGAGCGGGAAGGGGATGATGCCCGCCGACAGGTTGTGTCCGAAGAACACCCAGAACTTGCCGCCCACGAAATCGCCCGTGACCAGCGCGGCCACGAACAGCGCCGTCAGCCAGACGTAGAAGCGTTCCTTCCGATCCAAGAAGCTCAGTAAACGCGCCGGCCGAGCTGGCTGTCAATGCTGTAAGGTGCGGCCCGTGAGCGCAGGCCCCCGCCGCGAAAGCTTCAAAGTCACCGACGAGGACGCCGGCCGCCGTCTGGACCAGGTGCTGGCGTCGCGCGTGCCCGGATTGTCCCGCCGCCAG
>CAZPUH010000237.1:0-4858 GCA_964589215.1 uncultured Myxococcales bacterium
GTCGAGCAGCGACTGGACCGCTTCCCCGACGTACCGCTCCCCGTTGTAGACCGGAAGGCCGATGCTCACGCGCGGCAAGGCGATCCCCGCTCCTCTCTCGATGTGCGGCTGAAAACCGACGGTCATCTTAACACGTTTGAATCCCGTCGGACCGCGGGATACTCGCGCGCGTCATGATCGTCGTCTTCAACGCACTCACCTGGGGGTTCGAGCACGTCCCCTTCGACGCGGCGTTGATCGCCGCCGTCGAACAGGCGTTTCCCGGCGAGCCAATCCACTTTTGGGCCGAGGCCGAGCACCTGCGACAGACGCGCGCGCAGCTGCAGCGGCGCGATCACGCGAAAGCCGTCGTGTGGCGCGAGCTCGTCATTCCGCCGCGGCACGCACCGCTCGGGCGGCGCCTGCGCGACGACGTCGTCCTCGCGCGCCGGCTGCTCTCCGAAGCGCAACGCCTGGGCGCCACGCGCATGATCTGCTGTTGCATGCACCCCCGGTCGGGGCTGGCGGCGCTGAAGTTGCTGGCCGCGCTGTACCGTCTGCCTGCGGTGGCCTTCATTCACCACGCGGGCCTGCTCTCGTTGCTCTCGAGCCGCCGCTATCATCCGCTGCTGACGGTCGCCAACGGCCGCGTGAAGCAGGTCGTGCTGGGAAGCTCGATCAGGGCCGAGGTGGTCCGCCAGCTGCCGGCGCTCGGCGCGCACCTCGCCAGCATCCGACACCCGTACCTGTTCGACCCCGCCACGCCGTCGGAGCTCCCCGGCGCCGGCGCGCCCAGCTTCGCCTTTCTGGGGATGGTGGCCGAGAACAAGGGGTTCGCGGACTTCGCGCGCCTGGCCGAGGAATTCGCCGGCGGCGCGGGTGAAGGCCCAGCTCAGGTCCGGTTCGATCTGATCGGCGGCGTTCCTGCTGACGCGACCGCCGCCATTCCGCCCAGCGTGCGCAGCCACGCGGCCGCCGGCCCCCTCACGCGCGAGACGTACGAGCGCCTCCTGCGAGAAGCCAGCTACACGATCTTCCCCTACGACCCTGGCTTTTACAGCCTGGTCGCCAGCGGCGCCGTGCTGGACACGCTGGCGGCCGGAAAGCCGCTGATCGCGCTGCGCAACTCGCAGTTCGAGGAGATGTTCGCGGCGATGGGCGACATCGGCTACCTGTGCGCCGACCTCGCCGAGATGCGCGCCGTCGTCGGCGGCATCTTGAAGGACCCGCCGCGCGCGCGTTACCGCCGGCAATCGGAGAACATCCTGGCGCGACGGTCGATCTACGGGCCTGCGGCCGTCGGCGACGAGCTGCGCCGGCTGTTCTCGCCGGCAAGCTGACGGCTCTGCCGTCGTAACAGCTCGGCGATCGGCACCCCCAGCCGGTCCGCGCGGCGCAGCTGGCGGGCGCGCCACATCGTGTAGAGCACGGGCAGCACCTCCAGCGTCAGGATCGCGCTGGTGCAGAGGCCGCCCACCATCGGGACGGCGATGCGCCGCATGACGTCGGCCCCGGCGCCGTCGGACCACAGCAAGGGGAGCAGGCTGGCCGTCATCGTCACCACGGTCATCACCTTGGGCCGCAGGCGCTCGACGCTGCCTTCCAGGTGCGCGGCCACGATGTCGGCGCGCGTGCGCACGCGCCCTTCGCGCACCCACCGGTGAAACGCGCCGTCGAGGTAGACGACCATCACCACCGCCGTTTGCGTCGCGAGGCCGATCACCAGCAACAGCCCGGCCCAGACCGGCGCCGACAGCGAATAGCCGGTCAGGTGGATCATCCAGACGCTGCCCACCAGCGCGAACGGAACCGCGGCCAGGACGATGAACGCCTCCGTGAAGCTCCCCAGCAAGAGCGACAGCAGCACGGCCATCGAGACCACGATGGCCGGCGCGATCCAGACCAGGCGGCGTTCGCCCGCGGCCAGCAGGTTCCACTGGCCGGACCAGGTGATCGCCTCACCCGGTTGCAGACCGAGCTGGGCCTGCCCCACGGCCTGCCGCGCCGCCGCCACCCAGCGCCGGGGGTCCGTCCCGTCGGTGAGGTCGACCAGCACGTACGCGACCGCCTGCCCATGCTCGGTCCGCAGGGCGCTGGGGCGGGAAGCGTTTCGAACCTTCCCCAGCAACGCGAGCGGCACCGGCGCCGCTGCCGCCGTCCCGCGAACCGTCAGCTCGCGCAGCAGGTCGGCACGGCCGCGCACACCGACCGGCGGCAGGACCCGCACCCGCAGCTGCTGGCCGCGGTCCTCGACGTCGCCGACCTGGCCGCCGGCGATGAACAGATCCGCGGTGCGCTGGGCGAGGCCGGCGTCGACGCCGAACCGGGCCAGCGCCGCGGCTTCGGGCGCGAACACCAGCTCCGTCTCGCTGTCCGTCCAGCCGAGCGCGGCGTTGCGCGTGCCCGCCAGCGGGAGCACCAGGCGGCGCACCGCGTTCGCCAGCGCCTCGCGCCGCGCCGGCTCGGGCGCGGCGATCCGGATCCCGACGGGCGTGCGGATGCCCGTCGACATCATGTCGACGCGGTTGCGGGCGGGCGCCGTCCAGCCGTTCCACCAGCCCGGCAGCCGCACGGCGCGATCGAGCTTGCCGACCAGCTCACCGGCCGTCTCGCGTCGCTCCTCGGGCCAGACCAGCCCCAGCAACCGGCGCAACGGCCCGGGCGCCCAGCCGCTGTACCAGCGCGCCTGCCGCACCGTCGGCCAGGCCGCGCGGGGGCGCAGCCGGATCGTCGCCTCCGCCATCGAGAACGGCGCCGGATCGGTGGCGCTGTCGGCGCGGCCCACCTTCCCGAAGACGCTGGCCACCTCGGGGAAAGCGGCCAGCGTGCGATCCTGCCAGCGCAGATCGACGATCGCGTCGTCGGGATCGACGCCGGCGCGGGTGGTGGGCATGAACAGCAGGTCCCCCTCCGAGATGGGCGGGAGAAACTCCCCTCCCAGGCGCGGCAACAGCGGCAGGCACGACGCGACGGCCAGCCCGGCGGTCAGCAGCGTGATCCCGGGGCGCGCCAGCGCCAGCCGCGCGAACGGGCGGTAGACGCGCATCAGCGCCCGCATGAGCGGGTGGTCCAGCTCGGCGCGGGCCGGGCGAGTCAGCAGGCGGCCCCGCACCACGGGGCCCACGGTCACCGTCGCCAGCGCGGCGGCCAGCACCACGCCCGTCTTGGTGAGGACCAGCGGGCGCAGCAGCCGCCCCATCTCGCCCGGAAACCCCAGCGCCGGCAGGAACGTCAGCGCGGTGATCAGCAGCGCGGTCAGGATCGCGGGGCCGAACGCGCGCGAGGCCTCGAGAACGGCCGCTCGCCGCCGTTCCAGGGAGGCGGCCGGACCGAGCCGCGCGAGAGCGCGGTGACAGGCGTCCAGCGCGACCACCTCGGCGTCGACGGCCACGCCCACGGCGATGGCGATGCCGCCCAAGCTGACGATCGTGGCGGGGATCGCCAGCGCCCACATCGCCGCGAACGTGAAGAGCAGCACCAGCGCCAGCATCAGCGCGGGCGGCAGCGCGCTGCAGGCGCTCGACAGAAAGAGCAGGACGACCACCACCACGACCGCGATCTCCTCGACCAGGGTCCGCACCAGCGTGTGGTCGACCTCCCGCGCCAGATCGAGGCGGTCGTACACCACCTCGGTCCGGATGCCGGGCGGCAGAACGCGCTGCAGCTCGCCCAGCGCCGCCCGCACCCCTCCGACCACCTGCGCGAGGTCGGCGTGACGGCGGGCGATGACCACCCCGCCGACGGCGACCAGCGTCCCGTCCAGGTCCGCCATGCCCGCCGGCATCCCGTCCATCACGTGCAGCTCGGCGACGTCGGCCAGCCGCGCGGTCTGCTCGTCGCCACGCGCGGCCGGCACCTGCAGCAGCGGCAGGTCCGCCAGGCGTGCCCCGGGCCGCGCCGTCGCGGCGGAGACGGCGGTGGCCACGTCGGCGAAGGCGACGCCGCGCGCGGCCAGCGGCTCTGGCCGCACCTCGACGAACAGCTCCGGCGCGGTGCCACCGACGGAGGCGACCTCGGCCACGCCGGGGACGGCCGCCAGCCGCGGGCGGATGACGTCGTCCTGCAGGCGGCGCAGCCCGCGCAGCGGCAAGTGGTGCCCGGGGTCGACGACCGCGTACTGAAACACCCACCCGGTGCTGGAGGCGTCCGGTCCCATCAGCACGCGCGCCGTCGCCGGCAGCGCGCCTCGCAGGGCAGTCAGGCGCGCCTGGATGTCGGGCCGGCCGGCGGCCATCTCGGCCTCCCTGCCGAACACGACCTCCAGGTAGGCCATGCCGGTCATCGTCGTCCCGCGGACCGCGCGGGCGCCGGGAACGCCGTCCAGCGTGCGGGTCAGCACCTGCGTCACCGCGCGGTCCACCTCCGCCGCCGGGTGCCCCATCCAGTCGACCAGGACGACCACTTGCGGGTCCGACAGATCTGGAACCACGTCACGCGACAGGCGCCGCCGCGCAGCCAGGCCGACCGCGACGACCAGCAGGCTGGCCAGCGCCACGACCAACGGGTGCCGCGCGCTCCAGCCGACGAGACGGGCGATCACGGGCGCGGGCTCGCGACCAGCGAGGCCTCGCGCGCCCGCTGGTCGGCGTCGAGAAAGAAGGCCCGCCGGCGGACCACGCGGTCGCCCTCGGCCAGGCCGGCGACGACGACGGCGCGCCCGTTGATGACGCGGCCGATCTCGACGCGGCGGCGCTCGAACGGGCGCCCTTCCCTGTCCGCCAGCAGGACGTACCGGCTGTCGCCCGCCGTGAAGATCACCTTCACGTCGACGGTCAGGACCGGCGCGGGCGGCGCCGCCAGCGCGACCGACCCCATGACGGGGCGGCCGACCGGCCGGCCGACCGGCCCGTCCGGCGGCGCGGCGGCGGTCGCGCGGAAC
>CAZPUH010000238.1:0-5612 GCA_964589215.1 uncultured Myxococcales bacterium
CGGCACCGGCGCGCCGGGCGGGACCGGCGGAGCGGGCGAAGGCGCCGGCGCCGCCGGAAGCTTCGGCGGCCGCGGCGACGTGGCCGGGGCGGGCGCGGGAGATGATTTGGCGGGCGGGTTGGCCGGCGCTGCCTGACCCGCGCCGGCCGGGGCCGCCGCTGGCGTTTCGGGCCCCGTCGCGGCGATGATGAAGTCGATGCGCGAGCCACCCGCGCCGGCGCCCACGGCCTCGATGCGGCCGCCGTCGACGCCCTTCGCGACCAGGTAGTCGCGCAGCGCGTCCGCGCGCCGCTGGGTCTCGTTCTTCGCGACGCCGTCGGCAGTGACCTCGATCCGCAGCTTCGCGATCTCGGGGTGCCCCTTCATGACCAGCGCCACGTCGTTGACGACCTTCGCCGAAGGCTCGCGCACCAGCAGCTTGCCGCCGCGGACGCCGAACCCGATCTTCTCGTCGACCTCGATTCGACCCTGGCCCAGGCGCACGCTCTCGGGGCCCGGATCCGGGCAGCCGTCCTCGTCCTTGATGCCGTTCAGGGTCTCCGGCTGCAGCGGGCACTTGTCGCTGGCGTCGGGGATGCCGTCCTTGTCGTTGTCGGGATCGGGGCAGCCGTCCTCGTCCTGGAAGCCGTCGGTGTCCTCGGGCGCGTTCGGGCAATTGTCGAAGTTGTCGGGGATGCCGTCGCCGTCGTTGTCCGGGTCCGGGCAGCCGTCGGCGTCCTCGAATCCGTCCTTGTCCTCGGGCTCGTCGGGGCACTTGTCGACCGCGTCCGGAACGCCGTCGCCGTCGCTGTCCTCGACGTTGGACGGGCAGCCGTCATTCGGGTGCTTGCCCTTGTGGTCTTCGGGGGCGTTCGGGCAGGCGTCGTTCAGGTCGGGGATGCCGTCCTTGTCGTTGTCGGGATCGGGGCAGCCGTCGGCGTCCTGGTAGTCGTCGACGTCCTCGGCCTCGTTCGGACACTTGTCGCTGGCGTCGGGGATGCCGTCGGCGTCGTTGTCGGGGTCGGGGCAGCCGTCCGAGTCCTGGAATCCGTCCCGGTCCTCGGGCTGATCGGGGCACTTGTCGTTGATGTCGTAGACGCCGTCGTGGTCGCGGTCGCGGAAGTCCGGGTTGAAGCCGGCCATCAGGAAGCCGCGGAAGTCGGGGGCGCCGATGCCGCTGCCCAGCCCGCGGCCCACGCCGCCGGTCAGCGACCACATGCCGTTCAGCGCGCGCCGCCCGGCCAGGTCGATCTCGAACGGGTTGACGTCGCTGTAGAAGCTGACGAACTGATTGAGGCCGCTGCGCCCCGCCGCCTCGAGGATGATGCCCGTCTTCGCGTCGACGGCCCAGTTGGCGGCCGCCCCGTACAGCAACTGCGGCCCCAGCTCCGTCGCGAAGCTGCGCGACGTCCCGCGGATCAGGATGCCCAGGTTCGCGCCGACGGTGACGGGCCCCAGGTCGACGGTGCCGATGGCGCGGATGCGACCCGTCACGGACCTGTCGCCCAGCCAGTCCAGCTTGCCCGCGTGCCCGGTGGGCAGGGTCAGCCCGGCGGAGATCGCGAGGTCGTACTGGTCGTCGGGCCCGAGGGTGGCCAGGTGCGCCTTGCCCTCGATGCGGACGTCGCCGATGCCGCTCTCTTTCAGCTGCTGGCCGGTCGGGGTGCCCATGCCGTCGACGACATCCCCGTCCAGGTACGGGGTGAACGGGATGCCCACGCCCAGCTGGTACCGGTTGAAGAGCCCGATGGCGGCGTCGAATTCGCCACTGAGCTGGTTGTCGATGATGTACGTGTTGCCCTGGTTCTGCCCCTGGGTGAACACGGTGTACGGGCGCTGCTGGTAGTTCAGCTCCAGCCCGAAGCTGAGTCGCTTGTGATCCGGGACCTGCGCCCCCTCGACCGTCAGGAAGTTCTGCGGGCCGATGGCCGGCTGGAACAGCTGGGGGTCGATGCTGGTGTCGCGCGGCGCGACGTTCTGGGCGCGGGCAGCGCCGGCAGAAAAGAGCAGGGTTGTGAGCAGCGGAAGGAACGTCGCCGCGAGACGCGCGCGCGGCCTAATCGGTGAGGTCATTCACGAGGTCCCGAACGATTGAGTGGGCCGGCGGCAGCGTGTCGCCAGCATATCGCCGAACGCCTTCCAAAGTCTACGGAACACGGGCCTGTCCCGGATCGACATTGATGGCAAACCGGCGGACGCCGGCCCGGCGGACGACGTCGATGAGGTGCACGACCGCGCCGTGCGCGACCGCCCGGTCCGCGGCGATCACCGCCTGCAGGTCGGGGTTCCGTGGCAGCGCGCCGGCCACGTACTGCGTAAGGGCGCTGTCGTTCGAGGGGGCGCCGTTCAAGAACAGGGCCCCCTGCGCGGTCAGATTCAACGCCAGCGAGGTCCGCTGCTGCTCGCCCCCCGAGCCGGCCTGCGGCAGGTCGACCTTGATCGACGGGCTGACGATGTACGAGGCGGTGACCATGAAGATGATCAGCAGGACCAGCGTGATGTCGACCAGCGGCGTGACGTTGATGCCCGCGATGATGGGCGCCGGCTCGCTGTCGCCCGCGAAGTAGTCGGCGCGCGGCATCGTCAACCGCCTGTCGCGCGGCCGCCGGCCGGCGGCGCCGCCGACAGCACCAGGTGCGCCATCGAATCGACGCGCGCCAGCGCCTTGCGCACGCGGCCCTGGAAAAAGTTGAAAGCCACGACGGCGGGGATCGCCACCATCAGGCCGACGGCTGTCGCCACCAGGGCCTCGGAGATGCCGGACATCACGGCGCTGGTCCCGCCGGCCTGGTTGCGCGACAGATCCGCGAACGCCTTGATGATCCCCAGGACGGTCCCGAACAGCCCGACGAACGGCGCGTTGTTGCCCAGCGTGCCGAGCACGCCCAGGTTGCGCTCCAGCTCGACGCGCAGGCGCGCTTTCGTGCTGGCCATGGTCTCGGCCACGGCGTCGGCGCCGCGGTCGAACACCGCCAGCCCGGCGACGGCCACGGCGACCGCGGGCGAGCGGCGGCCCGCGAGCAGCGCGCGCCCGCCGGTCAGGTCTCCGTCGTGCAGGCGGGAGACCAGCTCGCGCCCCAGCTCCTCGACGTCGCCGGCGGTCCCGCGCAGCGCGAGGCCGCGTTCGACCATCACCGTCACCGACATCAGCGAGAGCCCCCCCAGCAGCCAGAGCACCCCGTCCGACCCCAGCAGCGTGAATCCCAGGATTCGTTGGGTGAGGTGCATGGCGGTCCGCGTGCGGCGGCCGAAAACTATCACACCCGCGGCGGCAGGACGGCATCCACCAGCACGGTGGCGTAGGCGCCGGCCGGCAGCACGAAGGTCAACCGCGCGCCCGCGGTGTCCCGTTGCAGCTGCAGGTCCTGGGCGCGGACGACGACGGCGCGGCGGGCGCCCGGCAGGTCGCGGCCGGCCCGCGTGAAGTCCTCCCGCGTCGCGCCGACGGCGGCGATGGCCTGGTCTTCCATCTCGCGCGCCTCGGTGCCGGGCGGCGGTTCGATCTCGCGGTCGCCCGGCAGGGGCCCGGTAGGGACCACCTCGCCCCGATCGACCCGCGGCTGGTCGGCGGCCAGATCGGTCGTCACGAACAGACCTCCCGTGTCCGTCTTCTGCAGGACGTCCCCCGGCCGGACCCGGGTCAGCGGGCCGCTTTCGGCGCGCAGCGCCAGCACGCGGTTGAACACGGCCGACTGCACCGCCGACAGCAGCAGGCGCCGTTTTCGACGATCGCGCTCGCGGCGCTGGCCGCGCAGCAGAGCCAGCCCCGTCGCGGCGTTGTCACCGGCCGCCCCGAACCTCTGCGCGCCGAAGCGGTTCGGGACCCCCTCGGCGGCGATCCGCTGGACGGCGCGCTGCAGGTCCGGCCACTCGGCGTCCAGCTCCCCCTCGTCGCCTTGCACGAGGACCTCGAACCGGTTCCCGCGCAGGTGCCCCAGGCGCAGCTTGTGGGGGTGGGGGATCGCCCGCAGGATCGCCCACCGGCCGTCGGGATCGGGGGGCGCCTCCAGCGCCTGCGCCGCGCCGACACCCGGGACGCTGAGCCACTGCCGCGTCAGCGCGTGGCGGTCCTTCAGCCCCGCGTATCCCACGTCGCGCGCCTCGACCCGCAGCACCCGCGCGATGTCGGCGATCGCGTCCAGCGTCGTGAGCCCACGCTTCTCGATCCACAGGAACAGGTGAGTTCCCTCTCCGCTGGGCGCGTAAGCGGGGATCTCCTCGACGGTGAACGTCTGAGGCGAGGGGACGAAGCGCAGCACGGGATCAGCCGGTGGCCGGCCTGCCGGCGGCAGGCGCGGCGTGCATCGCCAGGTACATCTTGGCCGTGCGGTTCGCCGGGTCGACCTGCAGGACGTCGCGCCACTGCTGGACGGCGTCCGGCGTTCGGCCTGCCGCCTGGTAGGCCAGCCCCAGATGAAGCAGCGCCGGCACGAACCCGGGCTGTTCGGTTTTGACGGCCTCCAGCTCGCGGATCGCGGCCGGCAGGTCGCCCGCTTCCTGCAGCGTCTTGGCCAGCGCCGTGCGGACGTCGCCGAACGTCGGACACAGAGCCAGCGCCCGACGGTACTCGCGCACCGCATCCTCGTGGGCGCCGACCGCGCGGTAGGTGGCGCCCAGCTCGGCGTGCATGTTGGCGATCTTCCCCCGGACGAACGGGTCCAGCTCGCGCGGGGCGTGCTTCACCGCCTGCATCACCTGCGCGTAGATGGACTGGGCCTCGGCGTACTTGCCCAGGTCGTTCAGCGTCACGACCAGGTTCAGGGCCGCCTCGGTGTAGGACGGGTTCAGGCGCAGGGCCTGGCGGAACATCTCCTCGGCGTCGGTCAGCCGCCCCTGCTGGTGGACCATGACGCCGACCATCTGGAAGACGTCGGCGTAGGCGGCGCCTTCGCGCAGCGCTTCCGTCAGGCAGGCCAGCGCCTCCGGGTGCTCGCCGGCCGCGTAGTGGGCCCGCCCGCGCGTGACCAGCGCGACGACGTGGGCCTGATCGGGCTGGCGGAGCTGGGCTGCCTGCTCCGCCGGCCGGTCGTCAGCCATTTTGCGCGGGCGCGCCGGCCAGCGGCCGCGGCGCCGGTTGCGTCCCGTACCGGCGGGCGATGAAGTCCAGGTACAGCTCCGCGCGCCGGGCTTCCTTCGCGTCCCGGTAGTCGGTCACGACGCGCGTGAAGGTCTCCTTCGCGCGCAGCGGGTCGTTCATGTGCAGGTAGGTCTCGCCCAGGGAGGTCAGCAGCTCCGGCTCGCGCCCCGATCCGGGGTAGCGCTTGATGGCCCCCTCGAGCCGCATGGCCGCCGCCTTCGGGTGGTCGTTGTCCAGGTAGAAGCGCGCGACGTAGACCTCGTGGTCGACCAGCCGCTTCA
Source organism: uncultured Myxococcales bacterium (assembly GCA_964589215.1). Lineage (GTDB taxonomy): Bacteria > Myxococcota_A > Polyangia > Fen-1088 > Fen-1088 > JADGRB01. Next base: position 5,338 of record CAZPUH010000238.1, read on the forward strand.
GCACCGCGGTGCGCATCTCGTCGACCTTCTTCGAATAGGGCGACTCGGGGTACTTCTTGCGGAAGTCGTTCAGCTCGCGCTGCGCGTCGTTGATCGCCGACTGATCCTTCTCGTAGGACGGCGGCATGATCCAGAGGTCTTCCGGCATGTCCTTGAAGTACCCCTGGCAGATCTTGAAGGCGACGTAGCCGTCCTCGACCTTCTCGTGCGTGGGGTGCAGGCGCGCGAAGCTCTTGTAGCTCTCGATCGACTCCGTGTAGTTGCCCTGCGCATAC
>CAZPUH010000239.1:0-2142 GCA_964589215.1 uncultured Myxococcales bacterium
GCGATGGAAGAGCTACAAGGGGCCCACCATGAGCGGAAATTCAGCACGACGGGCAGCGATCACGGCGGCGACGAACTACAAGCACGGCGAGCCGCCGCTCGACTACAAGGGCAGCCCCGCGGCGACGCTGTTCGGGACCAACGTCTTCAGCCTCGCGACCATGAAGGCGCAGCTGCCCAAAGAGGTGTTTCGTTCGGTGAAGCGCACGGTCGAAGCCGGCACGCCGCTGGATCCGCGCGTCGCCGACGTGGTGGCCGCGGCGATGAAGGCCTGGGCCCTGTCGAAGGGCGCGACGCACTACGCGCACGTCTTCTATCCGCTGACCGGCCTCAGCGCGGCCAAGCAGGACAGCTTCCTTTCGCCCGACGGTGAAGGCGGGGCGATCACCGAGTTCGCCGGCAAGACGCTGGTGCAGGGTGAATCCGACGCGTCGAGCTTCCCCAACGGCGGGATCCGCGCGACCAGCGAGGCGCGCGGCTACACCGCCTGGGACGTGACCAGCCCGGCCTACCTGCTGGAGACCGCCAACGGGACGACCCTCTGCATCCCGACGGCGTTCGTGTCGTGGACGGGCGAGGCGCTGGACAAGAAGACGCCGCTGCTGCGGTCGGGGCAGGCGCTGAACACGCAGGTCGCGCGCGTCCTGAAGCTCTTCGGCCACGAGAAGCCGTCGATGGTCGTGTCGTACGCGGGCGCCGAGCAGGAGTACTTCCTGATCGACAAGCACTTCTTCTACGCGCGACCCGACCTGCTGAACGCCGGGCGGGCGCTGTTCGGCGCGAAGCCGCCCAAGGGGCAAGAGTTCGAGGACCACTACTTCGGCGTCATCCCCGAGCGCGTGATCGCCTTCATGATGGAGTGCGACCGCGAGCTCTTCAAGCTGGGCGTTCCGGTGAAGACGCGCCACAACGAGGTCGCGCCGGGCCAGTTCGAAGTGGCGCCCGTGTTCGAGAGCGCCAACATCGCGTCTGACCACCAGCAGATCATCATGGTGACGCTGAAGCGCGTCGCGGAGAAGCACGGCCTGGTGTGCCTGCTGCACGAGAAGCCGTTCGCGGGCGTGAACGGGTCGGGCAAGCACGTGAACTTCTCGTTCGGCAACCAGACCCAGGGGAACCTGCTGGATCCCGGCGAGACGCCGCACGACAACGCCCAGTTCCTGGTGTTCTGCGGGGCGGTCATCCGCGCCGTTCACAAGTACGCCGGGCTGCTGCGCGCCGTGATCGCGACGGCCAGCAACGATCACCGGCTGGGCGCGAACGAGGCGCCGCCGGCCATCATTTCCATCTTCCTGGGCGAGCAGCTGTCGGACGTGTTCGAGCAGATCCGCAGCGGCGGCGCCAAGACGTCGAAGATGGGCGGCACGCTGGAGATCGGCGTCGACTCGCTGCCCAAGCTGCCGCGCGACGCGGGCGATCGCAACCGCACCAGCCCGTTCGCGTTCACCGGCAACCGGTTCGAGTTCCGGGCCGTCGGGTCCAGCCAGTCCATCGCGGATCCGCTGGTCGCGCTGAACACGGCGATCGCGGAGTCGTGCGACTTCATCGCGACCAAGCTGGAGGCGGCCATTGGCAGCGGCAAGAAGCTGAACGCCGCCATCCAGGAGGTGCTGGCCGAGGTCATCCAGCAGCACGGCGCCGTCGTGTTCGACGGCAACGGCTACTCGTCCGAGTGGCACATGGAGGCGGAGAAGCGCGGCCTCCCCAACTACAAGACCGCCGTCGACGCGCTGCCCGTGCTGCAGAACAAGGAAGTCATCGCGCTGTTCGACAAGTACAAGGTGCTGTCACCGCGCGAGCTTCACAGCCGGTTCGAGACCTACCTCGAGCACTACAACAAGTCCGTCAACGTCGAGGCCAACCTGACGCTGAAGATGGCCAGGACCACGATCCTGCCGGCGGCCTTGCAGTACCAGCGTCAGCTGGCCGAGAACGTCAGCGCCGTGAAGGCGGCGGGCTTCACGCCGGACACGGCCGTCTTGAAGCAGGTGACCGAGCTGATCGCCAAGCTGCAGGCCGGCGTGAGCGGCCTGGAGACCGCGGCGGCCCACCACGGCGCCGACAGCGTCCTGGCCGAGGCCAAGCACTTCGGCACGGCCGTCTTGCCGGCGATGCTGAAGGTCCGCGAAGCCGCCGACGCCCT
>CAZPUH010000240.1:0-8124 GCA_964589215.1 uncultured Myxococcales bacterium
GGACGGCGACGAGGACGAGGACGAGGACGAGGACGAGGACGGGTTAAGGGAGAGCTAGTCGCGGGCGCCGGCGTCGGGGGGGACGTCGCAGATCGGCGCGATGCCGCACTTGACGTAAAAGGTCGTCAGCACGTCGAGGACGCTCGTGCAGCTGGTGCCGTTGATGGCCGCCAGGCAGACGTCGAGCATCGCGTGGTCGATGTGCCCCTGGCACTGGGGCACCGTCCACTGGTTCGAGAACTTCGCGCGCCACTCGTCCTGGCAGACCCCGACGGTGGCGTAGCTGGCGTTGGCGCCGTCTCCGATGAGGCCGCACGTCTGGTAGCGCGCGCAGGTGGCGTTTGTCGCGCGGCTGATGGCGTCGTCGCGATCGTTGGTCACGCTCCCGCAGCCGTGGCCGGCAAGGAGGCCGATGGTCCCGAAGGCCAGCATGGCGAGCCCGATGGGAATGCCCGACCTGTTCGACGTCCTCGTCATCTCGTCTCTCCTCGGTTCGGAATCACCACCGCCAGCCGACCGCCGCACCGGTCATCGGGTCGCCGCCACGGGCGCGCACGATCGTGACGTAGGCGCCGGTCAGCGTCAGCGCCGCGCCCGCGCCGATGAGGACGCCGCCCATGGCGTTGCGGGCGCGCCCCTCGGAGCAGCTGGTGGCGGTGCAGTCGCCGTTGCCCGCCAGCACGACCGCCCCCGTGGCAACGGCCAGCGCGCCGACCATGCCCAGGATGATCGGCCCCGCCACGTGAGCGGGCGCGGGCGGCGCGGCAGGCGGAGGCGCCATCGGCGCGGGGGGCGCGGGCTCGTCGATGTGCGTGCGCAAGGCATCGGCGAGCTTCAGCATGGTCGCGCGCGCCTCGGCGACGGTGCAAACCTCGCAGCTCTTCGACTCGGTCGCGATGGGCAGGGCGGCCGGCGCCGCCCCCTCCGTCGAGAACAAGCGCGCGACCCCCTTGTAGCTGTTGCCGGCGACGTCGATCTTCACGCGCACGACGTAGCCCACCTCCAGCTTCTGTCCGATCGCCTTCAGGCAGGGGGAGGCGTCGCAGTGCTGCAGCTCCGGGTGGGCCTCCAGCTTGTGCGCGGTGTCCGTCGGATCGATCACCTGCACGCCCGCGCGCACCAGGCCCAGCACGAATCCGTCTTGAAGCTGCAGGCCCAGCGCGGGCGGCGGACCACCGTCCAGCTGGAACTCCGAGATGGCGACCCGCGCGTGGGCTTGCGCGGCCGACGCGCGGCCGGCGACAATCATGAGGGCCACCGCGACGGCGACGGACAGACGCATGTGCGCCCATTGTAACGCGAGACGGCGCGCCCGCGAAACCATGCTGGCGCGACTACCGCGTGCAGGTGCTGGGGGCGCAGCTCTCGGGGAGGCCGTGGAAACCCAGCCCGAAGCAGTCGTGGTGCGTGTGGCTGTCCGGAAGCTGCGGGCACCGCGCCGCCGCCCAGCAGGACGATCGAGGAACCCCCGTCTCGCACGAAAAGACGGCCCGTCCAGGGCTGGAGAGGTAGTCCAGCTCGACGCGGGCCGCCCCGAGGGCGGTGGCCCCCACGAGCCCGTCCAGCTCGGGCCCCTCGGGCAGCACGTCGAAGCGGAGGGCCTGCAGGAACGGATCGTTGTCGGCGATCACGGCGACCGGGATGTTCCCGTCGATCTCCAGGTAGGCCGCGCTGTTCTGGGCCAGCCCCGACTGGTTGGGGTCGCGGTCGCACGGCTGGCCGCAGATGTGAAGGGCCGCCGCGTTCACCGTCGCGAACGAGACCAGCTCCGTCCGCCGCGAACGGCCGAGCTCGACGCACGGGCCGGGGTCGGTGTTGCCGCCGGTCTCCAGGTTCACCAGGGCGTACCGGGGAATGGCGGCCCACAGCAGCACGTCGATGGGCGTGGGCCAGGTCGCGACCCGCAGGGGCGTGTCCGAGGGCGCCGGCCCGTCCGGCAACGGGGGCAGCACCAGCGCCGGGGTGCGCGCGGCGCCGCTGGCGACGACCCGCGCCCAGGCGGACGCCGACAGGACCAGGGGGCCGACGCCGGTGTCCACCAGCAGCGACAGGTCGACGCCCGTCGCCTGCGCGAGCGCGTCGGCGGCCGTGCAGCAGGCGGGCGGCAGCGCCAGCGGGTCCGGCACGGGCGAGAAGGGCTCCGGGGCGACACAGGCGCGCAGCACGATCCGGGTTGCCGGCACCGTGACAGGGCCGCGGAGCCCGAGGAAGTCGGGATCGCCCTGGACCGTGATCTCGCCGCCGCCGTACGGCGTGAACGCGAGGACGGCGTAGCCGGCGTCTTCCAGGAACGACTGATCGGGCGCCAGGCGAGGCCACAGGGTCATCGAGGCGCACCTCCCGGGCAGGCTGGCCGGGCAGGGCCCCGCCAGGCGCAGCTCGACGGAGTAGCCGCGCAGGACGTCGGCGCCCAGCACCCCGCCGGTCACCGTCGACCCGTCGCCCACGCCGGTCAGGGGGAACGTCAGCACGTCCCAGTTGCGGAACTTGCCGCGCAGGGGAGGCGACATCTGCTGCGACGTAGGTGGCACGCCGTCGCCGTAAAGGTCGAAACCGGTCAACGTGGTCTGCAGCGCGCCCGTCGACGACCCGGCGATCACCGTGAACGGGCTGGCGGTGTCGACCACCATGGTCATGCTCTGGCCCGCCCCGGGCAAACCGGCCAGCGCCAGCAGCGCGCCGCCGTCAGGAAGAGGCAGGGCATCGGCGCCCGCATCGAACGCGTTCGGCAGCGGCGGCGCGCCGGGGGCGGCCCGCCCGAGCGGGATGGAAAACGAGTCGACGGTACAGCAGTCGCCCTGGCAGCCGCCGGCGGCCAGCGGCAGGGCGAGCAGCGCGGCCTGCGCCGCGGCGGCCGTCGGCCGGACCGTCACTCGGTGTCGTCTTCCTTCTCTTCCAGCTTGTGCTTCATCTTCTTCAGGAGCGCGTCGAAGCCGTCGCGGTTGATGATCTTGTTGAACTCGGCCCGGTAGTTCTCGAGCATGCTCGGCTCGTCGGTGACGACGTCGTAGACGACCCAGTGCTCCTTCCACAGCATCTTGTACTCGAGGGCGACCTTGGTCTTCTTGCCGCGCGCGACGGTGTTCAGAGTCGCGTACACGGTCGCCTCCGACCCGTTCTTCTCTTCCTTGTCGTACTTGATGTTGTAGTTCGCGCTTCCGTGAATCTGGCGCAGGTAGCTGCGCTCGACCAGCTGCCGCAACGTCTCGACGAACTCCTCGCGCTGCTTGGGGGTGATCTTGTCCCAGTGCTTGCCGAGCGACCGCTTGGCCAGCTCGCCGTAGTCCAGGAACGAGCCGACCAGCTTCTTGACCTCGGACCGCTCGAGCTCGGCCTCGGGCGACCAGTTCGGCTTGTTCTTCTGCAGGACCTTGTCGAGCTGGGCGTTGGATTTCTTCAGCTCCGCCATCGGGCTGGAGGCGGCCGGCGGCTCTGACGCGCGCGCCGCGCCCCCCGCCAGAACGCTCGCCACGAAGGTGACGGTGAGGAGTCCTTTGGCTGATCGGTTGCCTGATGTCGCGAAGCTGAGCATTGTCGACATGTACATAGCAGCCACGCGGGCGCCGGGGAAGGTTATGCAGCCCGTGCGGCCCCGTGCTACCGTGACGGTTGATGCCGATCCGCGATATGCCACCGCCGGATCCGGGCGATCAGCGTGACGGCGCCCCGGCCAGCCAGCGGGGCGAGTCGTTCGACGCCCGCGACTGGCTGACGCAAGCCACGGGCGAGCTGCGCGAGAGCTTTGCCCGCAACCGCCGGGTGATCTCCTTCACGGAGTACGTGACGCTGTTCAGCGCCGAGCCGGTTCGCCAGCTGCGGTCGGCGGCCCAGTACCTGCGCGACGTCTTCGACCACTTCGGCTCGGAGCCGGTCCGCACGCCGCGCGGGCCGATGACCCGCTGGAAGCTGTTCGACTGCCCCTGGGACAACGGCAAGGACGCGCTGGTCGGCCAGGAAGAAGTGCAGGCGGCCGTCTACCGGCTGGTCTCGAACTTCGCGCGCGAAGGGCGCACGAACCGACTCATCCTGCTGCACGGGCCGAACGGCAGCGCGAAGTCGACGTTCGTCGCCTGCATGCAGCGGGCGATGGAGCACTACTCGACGCTCGAAGAGGGCGCCCTCTACAAGTTCAACTGGATCTTCCCGTCGCAGAAGCTGACCAAGGGCGGCATCGGGTTCGGCGGCGGCATCGAGTCGGGCGGCGGTCAGGAGACCTTCGCGTACCTGGAAGACGAGCTCATCGAGTCGAAGATCTCCGACGAGATGCGGGACCACCCGCTGCTGCTGTTACCGCGCGGGCGGCGGCGCGAGCTGGTGTCGCAGCGCCTGGCGGCGCTCGGGCACCCCGAGTTCCGGCCGGCCGACGTCCTCCTGCGCGGCGACCTGTCGCACCGCAACCGGCAGATCTTCGAGGCGCTGCTGTCGTCGTACCACGGCGACCTGTCGAAGGTGCTGCGCCACGTACAGGTCGAGCGCTTCTTCGTGTCGCGCCGCTACCGGCAGGCTGCCGCGACGGTCGAGCCGCAGCTGGCGGTCGACGCGCGGTCGCGCCAGTTGACGATGGACCGCTCGCTGGGGTCGCTGCCGCCGGCGCTGCAGTCGCTGACGCTCTACGAGTACCAGGGGGAGCTGGTCGACGGGAACCGGGGCGTCATCGACTTCGCCGACCTGCTGAAGCGGCCGCTCGAGTCGTACAAGTATCTGCTGGGGACCGTCGAGCAGGGGCGCGTGTCGCTGGACGTCGCGAGCCTCGAGCTGGACACCGTCTTCATCGGCTCGTCGAACGAGAGCTACCTGGCGGCGTTCAAGGAGATCCCCGAGTTCCAGTCTTTCAAGGGGCGCATGGAGCTGGTGCGCGTCCCGTACCTGCTGGACTACCGGGTCGAGCAGCGCATCTACGAGGCGCAGATCCGCGCCGCCCACAACGAGTCCGGGCGCCACGTGGCGCCCCACGTCGCCTGGGTGACGGCGCTGTGGGCGGTCCTCACGCGCATGAAGAAGCCGCTGGCCGAAAAATACGGCAAGCAGCTGTCGGACCTGGTGGCCAAGCTGGGGCCGCTGGAGAAGGCGCAGCTCTACGCGGACTCGGCCACGCCCGAGGGGATCACGACCGAGCAGGCGCGTGACCTGGTCGCCGGCATCGAGAAGATCGCGCGCGAGTCGGACAGCTACCCCAACTACGAGGGGCGCACGGGCGCGTCGCCGCGGGAGATGAAGCTGGTCATCATGAACGCCGCCCAGAGCGCCCGGTACAAGTGCCTGTCGCCGCTGGCCGTCTTCGACGAGCTGGAGGATCTCGTTCGCGGCGTGACCGTCTACGAGTTCCTGAAGCAGGAGCCGCTGCCTGGCGGCTTCCACGAGAACCGGAAGTTCATCTTTCAGGTGCGCGACAAGCTGATCGACCGCATCGACGACGAGGTGCGGACGTCGATGGGCCTGGTCGAGGAGCGCCGCTACATCGACCAGTTCGCGCGCTACACGTCGCACGTCTCCTACTGGGTCAAGCGCGAGAAGGTCCCGAACCCGATCACGGGCCGCGACGAGGACCCCGACGAAGAGATGATGGCCGACATCGAGCGCATCCTGCAGGTGTCGGGGCGGCGCGACGAGTTCCGCCGCGAGGTCATCAGCCGGATCGGCGCCTGGTCGATCGACCACCCCCGCCAGAAACCGGACTACGAGCAGATCTTCCCGCGCCCGATCGCCGAGCTGCGCGAGGCGTTCTTCGAGGACCGCAAGAAGCAGGTGCGCAAGATCAACGAGGACCTGCTGGTGCTGTTGACCGACGGGCCGACGCGCATGCAGCCCGACGCCGCGGCGGCTGCCCAGACCACGCTGGACACGATGAAGTCGCGCTTCGGCTACTGCGACAACTGCGCCAAGGACGCCGTCCTCGCCCTGGTCCGCAAGCGGTACTCCTAGCCGCGCGCCTCTGGCGTTCGGGGGGGCTTTGCGTATTAGAGTCCCGGTCGGTGGGCCGGAGACTCGTGGTTTCCGTGGTATTGCTCGCGTGCGCGGCGGCGTATGGGGCCGGGCGGCATCGGGGGAAAGCCGCCCCTCCGTCGCTGCTGCTGTCGTACGAGGTCTCGAACGACGCGGACACGAAGCACGACGTGTGGTTCGTCGACGGGGAGGGGCGCACGTTCGCGTTCTCGCGCCTCGGGGGCGCGGATCCGCTGGCGCAGGCGCTGCGGGCCGAATCAATCGGCGCGCGAGACGCGGCGGCCCTCATCACGGCGTCCCGGCCCTTGCCACCGGCGATGTCGGCCGACGAGCTGGGGCGCGCGCAAGCGCTGATCGCGGCGGCCGAGCACAGCATCCTCTGGACGCACCGCCGCAAGGACCCCTGCAAGTTCGGCGTGAACGTCACGATCCGGGGGTATCGTTTCGTGAAAAACAGACCGGCCATCCTGGTGCCGCTGCGCGAGACGTCGTGCGGCTGGCTGGTCGACGAGAACCGCTCGCCCGAGGCGCAGGAGCTGATCGAGTGGGTCTACCGCCTCTCGGGCCTGCCGCGGGTCCGGCTGCGCCACTGAAGGCGGCTACGGCGCTCCGTGTGTCGGCGCCGGCAGCGGCGCAGGCGAGGGGGGCGTCTCGACGGTCGACGCGACGGCGCCCGCCGTCGTGTCGTGCCCGACCGACAGGCGATCGACGGTGTCCAGCAGGTTGCCCCCCAGGTCCCGCGCCACGGGCGCGTCGCGCGCGATCGTGCGCGACAGCTCGCGCCCGCGCTTGCGGTCGTCGGGCGAGGCCGGGTTGCTCAGCGCCTTGCGGTAGTCGATCGTGTGCAGCACCTGCAGCCGCACCGAATCGACGACGCGGGCCAAAAGATCGCGCTCGTCCGCGCCCAGCGCCGACAGCTTCCACTCGCGCCACCCGTTGGGTCCCGCCACCCAGAGCCGACCCAGCTCGCCGAAGGCGCCTTCCTTGCGCAGGTCCTCGATGACGGCGACGCGGCGGTCGTCCAGCGGGAACTGCCGCCCGTAGAAGTGATAAAGCACCGCGGGGCCGGTCACCTCGGCCCGGACGACGAGGCCCCCGAAGTCGAACAGCGGCAGCATCGCCGACGACAGCGACCCTTCGACGCGCGCGCGGTCGGCCGGCGTGGGCGCGCCCGGTCCGTCCTCCGCCAGGGCGTGCGGGACGCGCCGCTTCTTGTGCATGAAGTCGACGAGCTGGTCGATCCCGACCACCACGTTCAGCGCGCCGTGACCCTTGTAGCCCGCGTGGTAGACGCCCACCAGCTCGAGGTCGCGCGACTTGCACGACGCCGCCAGCACGGGGCTGCCCGAGTTCCCCTCGGCCAGCAGCGCGTCGATGACGAAGTCGACGTGGTCCCACCCCTGCTCCTGGTCGCGGTCGTAGGGGTTGACCACCTTGCCCGTCGACACCGCCTGCATGACCCCCAGCGGGAAGCCGCGCACCTCGACGGCGTTGCCCTGGCGCAGCGCCGCGCTCTTGCCGATCTTGTAGGGGATGACGGTGAGCTTCTGGCTGGCCTTCAGGATGGCGGCGTCCAGCAGCGGGTCGACCGCCACCCGGGTCAGCGCGATCTGCCCCGGCTCGAAGTCGTCGCGCTCGTCGCGCACGATGCGCAGCTTCTCTTCGACGCGCTTGCACCCCTCGGGCACGCCGTCGATCCGGTGGAAGGGGTCGGTCACCTCGGGCCAGGCGGCCACGTGCTCGTTGGTGAAGAGGTAGGTGTCATTGCCGGCCGCCTCGTACGCGAACGCCGTGCCGAGCTCGCTGGCCTGCACGCGGCGGCGGCGCAGCTTGCCGTCCGGGCCGAAGAACGGGCACTCGTACTTGGCCGAGCTGCGCACGAGGTAGCTGTACTGCGAGCTCGCGCTCTGGTCGACCTCGCGCGAGTGCATCGACTGCACCTGCAGGGTGTCGGCGTACTCGCCCTGGCAGATGAACCCCGTCGTCGCCGAAAGGCGCGACCGCGTGATCAGATCGAACGCAATGCCGATGAGGACGAGAGCCCCCAGAAGCACGGGCCACAGGCGTGGCAGCCAAGCAGACTTCATCCGAGCCCTCGATCAGCGTACCATTTGCGCCGACCCATGGCCAAAGCTCCCACGGCGATGCAAGCCGACGTGATCCGCTCGGCGCTGGCGCTGG
>CAZPUH010000241.1:0-1666 GCA_964589215.1 uncultured Myxococcales bacterium
CGGGCGCTGCTGCGCGCGCTGGACGCCGACGCGACCCACCGGCCGACGCTGGCCGGGCTGGAGGCCATCGCGCGCGAGGCCAAGGACGACGAGCGGCTGGTGAGCATCCTGGACCTGCAGCTGCAGACGGCGACCACGGACGCGGAGCGCGCCAAGCTGCTGCGCGAGATCGCGGCGCTGCTGGGTGGACCGCTGGGTCAGCCGGCCGCGGCGCTGCCGCACCTGGAGCGGCTGGTGGCGCTGGACCCGACGGAGATCGCCGGGCGCGAGCAGCTGGCCGAGGCGCTGATCGCCGCCGGCCGTGGCGACGAGGCGACGCGCCTCATCGGCGAGATCATCGCCGAGCTGGGCAAGGCGCGGCGGGGCAAGGAGGCGGCGCGCTGGCACACGCGGCTGGGCACGATCGCGGAGGCGCGCGGCGACACCGAGGCGGCGTCGGCGGCCTTCAACGCCGCTTACAAGCTGGATCCCAGCCACCCGGCCACCATCGCGGCGCTGGGGCGGCTGGCCTACCGGCGCAGCGACTTCGAGGCCGCCCGGAAGTTCTACCGGTCGCTGCTGCTGCAGAACTTCGAGGAGTCGACGGCCGGCGTGTCGAAGGCCGAGGTCTATCTGATGCTGGGACGCATGCACGTCCTCGCGAACGAGCTGCCCAAGGCGCGCAACATGTTCGAGCGCGGCCTGGAGGTCGACCCCCGCAACGTCGACCTCAAGGCGGCGCTGGCCGGCCTCGGCTAGCCGCTTCAGTTAAGCGCCAGGACGCCGGGACGCCAGCGCCTCCGGCGACTATTTGCCGGCGCAGCGCTTCTCGGCGCGCTGGGCGGCTTCGGCGAGGGACGCGTCTCGGCCGGTCGCGATCGCGTGCAGCGTGGAGTTGGCGGCGGGGTCGCAGAGGGTGCCCAGGGCCTCGACGGCGGTGGCCTGGTAGGGGTGGCGTGGATCGCCGGCCAGCGCGACGGCGGTGCTGACGGCGTCGGGGCCGCCCAGGCGCGCCAGCGCGCGCAGCACGGCGGCGGCGACCCCCTGCAGCGCCAGGTCGCCTTCGGCCTCGGCGACCAGGTTGCGCAGCGCCGCGGCCACCTGAGGAGCGGCGGCGCGGTCGCCCGACTCCGCGATGAGCCCCGCGGCCAGCGCCCGCAGGGAGGCGCTCTCGTCGCGCCGGTTCAACGCCGCCAGCAACACCTCCCGGGCCCGCGGATCGTGGCAGCGCTGGAGGCCGATCAGCGCCACCCGGCGCACCTCGTCGACGTCCCGCTCGGTCGCGCGAACCAGCAGATCGCCGCTGCCGGGCACGCAGAGGTGTCCCAGCGCATCGACCTCCGCCCGCCTCACGAACGGCCAGGGCTCCTGCTTGGCGGCGTCGATCAGCGCCGGACCGGCGACCGTATCGCCGGCCTTCGCCAGCCCCTGCGCGGCGCTCTCGCGGACGCGCGGGTCGGCATCCTTGAGCGCCTCGCGCAGGGCGGGGCGCGCCTCCGGCGTCGCGGGCCGCTGCTCGGCCAGCTCGCGCGTCGCCAGGAAGCGGAGCACCGGCTCGTCGCCGGCCGCCCGGGCGGCGCCGACCAGGTCGGCCGTCCCGTCGCCCAGCGTCCCCAGCGCCAGGATGGCGCGCCCCCGCAGCTCGAACGGACGGTCGGCGGCCAGGTCGGCGCGCAGGGCGGCCACG
>CAZPUH010000242.1:0-10283 GCA_964589215.1 uncultured Myxococcales bacterium
GGTGGCCCAGGCGTGCACGGGCGGGTTCACGTCCCCGAAGGCGAACTCGTACGCCGGCAGCTGGCCGTTGGGGTGCATGTACCACTCGCGCGTCATCAGCAGCAGCTGCTCCTTCGCGAACTCGGGGTCGATGCGCGCGAAGGGGATCATGTGGAACGCCAGGTCCCAGGCCGCGAACCACGGGTACTCCCACTTGTCGGGCATCGACAGCACGTCGCGGTTGTAGAGGTGCCCCCACTCGACGTTGCGGCCGCGGCGGTGACCGTCGGGCGGCGCCGGGTGCGCGGGGTCCCCCTCCAGCCAGGCGCGGACGTCGTAGTGATAAAACTGCTTCGACCAGAGCAGGCCGGCGTAAGCCTGGCGCACGGCGTTCCGTTCGTCGGGCGACAGCGGGCCGGTCTTGGCGGCGTAGAAGGCGGCCGCCTCGGCGCGGCGGGCCGCGAAGATCTCCTCGAACCGCGCGAACGGCGACTCGCCGGGGACCACCTCGTCCCGCGCGGTCAGCCGCAGCCGCAGCCGTACCTCGCCGCCCGCCGGCACGGTCAATCGAAAGACGGCCGCCGCCTTGGTGCCGCGCTGATCGGGGTTCACGCGGTCCGCGCGCCCCCCCACGACGTATTCATGGAAGGCGTCCTTCACGAAGGGGGTCGGGTTCGGCGTCCCGAACAGCCGTTCGGTGTTGGTCTCGTTCTCGGTGAAGATCAGCTCGGGCGCGCGCAGGTTGGTGGGATCCTCCTCGATGGCCCAGCGGTACGCGCCCAGCGCGGGGTGCGCCACCTCGATCTCGCCGGGTCCCACGCCGGCCAGCGACGGCCGCTCGCCGTACCCTTCCCCGGTGCGCCCCCAGGACCAGACGTTGCGAAACCAGAGGGTCGGCAGCACGGCCAGCGGCGCCGCGACCGGTCCGCGGTTGGCGACGGTGATCGCGATCAGGATGTCGTCGGGCGACGCCTTGGCGTACTCCGCGAACACGTCGAAGTAACGGCCCTCGTCGAAGGCGCCCGTGTCGGCCAGCTCGAACTCCGGATCGTCCTTGCCCCGGCGGCGGTTTTCGTCGACCAGCCACGCGTAGGGGAACTCGCGCTGCGGGTACTTGTACAGCGCGCGCATGTACGAATGCGTGGGCGTCGAGTCCAGATAGAAGTACTGCTCCTTGACGTCCTCGCCGTGGTTCCCCTCGGGGCCGGTCAGACCGAACAGGCGCTCTTTCAGGATCGGATCGGCGCCGTTCCACAACGCCAGCCCGAAGCAAAGGCGCCCCTGGCGGTCGCACAGGCCCAGCAGGCCGTCCTCGCCCCACCGGTAGGCGCGGCTGCGGGCGTGATCGTGCGGAAGGTAATCCCAGCATGTCCCGTCGGCCGAATAGTCTTCGCGCACGGTCCCCCACTGGCGTTCGGCCAGATAGGGACCGAACCGCTTCCAGTTGCGCTGGCGGCGGCGATCCTCCTCCAGTCGATCCATCTCGACGTCGGCCAGGAATGCGGGCGTTTTCTGGGCTGGCTTGTTCATGCCGGTCCTACGCCGCGTCAGGGGCGCGGTTACAACGATCGCGGTCTGTAACCGGCGCGCGCGGCGGGCGTACGGGAGGCAGTTTCGTTCCTCATCATCTGAAGGAGACCGACCATGCGCACGTTCATCGACACGACCCTGGCCCGGCTGCGCGCCGGCGCCGACAAGCTTTCCTTTATGGGCCCGACGCTAGCCCGACTCACCGTCGGGCTGGTGTTCGTCGGGACCGGCTGGGGGAAGCTGCACTCCCTCGGCGACGTCACCGACTTCTTCGCCAGCCTGCACATCCCGGCGCCGGGCTTCAACGCACGGCTCGCCGCCACGACCGAGCTCGTGGGCGGCCTGATGGTGCTGCTGGGGCTGGGCACGCGGCTCGCCTGCCTGCCGCTGGCCTTCACGATGGTGGTCGCGATCGCGACCGCCAAGCGCGGCGACCTGACCGGACTCACCGCGCTGGTCGGCTTCGAGGAGTGGAGCTACATCGTCTTCTTCCTCTGGCTGGCGGTCGCCGGCGCCGGCCCGCTCTCGCTGGACCGGCTGATCGCGCGGTGGCGCGCCGGCGCGTTCGCGCCCGCCGAGTTGCCCAAGCCGCTGCTGCGCCCGCAGTCCTGATCGCGCGCGCGCCGTTCGAGGAGAGGGGGGCTGCCGGCCGGCAGCTCCCCTTTTTTCGTGGCGTGTGCCCGCCACACACAAAAAAAGGGCGGCGCCGGACCCCGTCGGCGCCGCCCTTTCGTGGCCTGCTCTCGTTTCACTTGGCCGGCGGGACGATCTTGCCTCCCTTCGCCAGGCAGTTGTCCTTGGTGGTGACCGTGTTCCCCTGCCCCTTGCAGCCGTTCTGGCCCGCGCAGGCGTGGCCAGGGCCGTGGCAAGAGCCGGTGCCCTTGCAGCTGTTGATGCCCGAGCAGGTGACCTGCTCCGTGCTCGCCGCCGACGCGACGCCCGAAGCGCCCATCGCGAACAGCCCCGCCACCGAAGCGGCAATCATTGCTCCCTTGATGCTCATGTCGTTTCTCCTTGGTCGTTTTCGTTGAGGCCGCTCGCGCGGCCCGTTGTCGTCTTGACCGCTCCTACGTCGCGCTTCGCGAGCGGTTACAGCAGCCCGCGAAGTTTTCGGCGCGTGTAACCCGGACCGCCGGCCGACGTACAGCCGGCGTGGTTTCCACGACGGTTCTTTCATCAACGAGGAGAGCGATCATGAAATTCGACCTGAAGAAGAGAGCGCTGGCGTCCGTCGGAATCGGCCTGGCCTGGGCGCACCTGGCGCACGCCGAACCCGCCGTCGCCACGCACAAGGCCCTGACCCTGGACGGCGCGCGCGAGCTGGTGGCCGCCGCGCAGAAGGTGGCGCGCGCGCGACACACGACCGGCGCCGTCGCCGTCGTCGACGAGGGCGGCAACCTGGTCACGATCGACCGCCTCGACGGGACGTTCCCCGCGGCGTCGAACATCGCGATCGGCAAGGCGCGCACGGCCGCGCAGTTCAAGAAGCCGACGCGCTTCTTCGAGGACGTGATCGCCAAGGGGCGCACGGCCATGACCGCCCTGCCCGACTTCACGCCGCTGGGCGGCGGCCTTCCGCTGCTCGTCGACGGCCAGGTGGTCGGCGCCGTGGGCGTCAGCGGCGCCGCCAGCGCCAAGGAAGACGAGGAGCTGGCCGCCGTCGCCGCGGCCGCCCTTCCCGCCGCCGGCGCGGCCGCCGCGGTCCGCCTGATCGACAAGGACCGGGTGACCGCCGCCTTCCAGAAGGGCGAGCCGCTGATCGAGACCGCCGACTACAAGGTGCACGCCAGTCACCGCAGCAGCGCGGGCAAATCCGAGGTCCACACCGACGAGACGGACATCCTGTACGTGCTGTCCGGCTCGGCGACGCTGGTGACGGGCGGCGCGATGGTCGATCCGGTGACCGTCGAGCCGGGGGAGATCCGCGGCGCGGGGATCAAGGGCGGCGAGCGCCGGCAGCTGGTGGCGGGCGACGTGGTCGTCGTGCCGAAGGGGACGCCGCACTGGTTCCAGCACGTGCCGGGCCCCATCGACTACTACGCCGTCAAGGTTCGCTGAGGCCGCCATGCTCACCACCGTCCTTGCCACCACGTTGCTCGCGGCCGCCGGTTCAGCGCCCGCGCACCCGCCCGGCGATCCGCCGCTGGGTCGCCCCGACGCGGTCGTCGATCTGGCGACGCCGTCCGGCGCCGCGCTGGTCGGCGCCACCTGGCGCGCTCACGACGCCGACCTGGTCGCCGTCGACGGGCGCGGTCCCGGCGCCGACCTCAAGCCCACCGGCAAGAAGCTGCGCACGCGCGACATCGCGCCGCACGCCGAGGTTGCAGGCTTTGACGACAGCCGCTGGCCCGCCATCGACCTGGCGGCCGACGGTTCGGGCCTGCCGGGGCTCGAGCAGCGGCGCGGCACGGGGCGCGTGTCGTTCGTGTGGTACCGCGTGACGGTGACGGTCCCCGCGCGCTTCGGCGACCTGCCCGCCGCTGGAACGACATTGGCGTTCGAGACCGTGCTCGACGATTACGCGGAGGTCTGGGTGGACGGCAAGCTGCCGGTCGCGCTGGGGCAGCCGGGCGGCAACGTCGTCAAGGGGTTCGGCGCGCCCAACCGGGTGATCCTGGGGCGCGACGTCCGTCCCGGACAGAAGTTCCAGATCGCGATCTTCGCGATGAACGGCCCCGTGTCGGCCAGCCCGCAGAACTTCATCTGGGTGAAGTCGGCCACGCTGGACGTCTACCGGCACCCGGCCGCCGCCGCGCGCGACGACGCGGGCGCCGTGGTGCGCCTGTCACCCGCGCTGGACGAGCTGGTCCCGCCGCACGCGCAGATCGAAAAGCTGGCCGACGGGTTCCTGTTCACGGAGGGGCCGGTCTGGCACCCCGACGGGTATCTGCTGTTCTCGGACCCCAACGCCAACACGATCTACCGGTGGACCCCCGACGGCGGCGTCTCGGTCTACCGGCCGAAGAGCGGCTACCGCGGGCTGGACATCGCCGCCTTCGCGCAGCCGGGCTCGAACGGGCTGGCCCTGGATCCGGCCGGCCGCCTGACCATCAACGAGCACGGCAACCGCCGGGTCACCCGCCTGGAGAAGAACGGCGTGCTGACGGTGCTGGCCGATCGCTACGACGGCAAGCGCCTCAACAGCCCGAACGATCTGGTCTACCGGTCCGACGGCGCGCTCTACTTCACGGACCCGCCGTTCGGGCTGCCGAAGTTCTTCGACGACGCGCGCAAGGAGCTTCCGTTCAGCGGCGTCTACTGCGTCATCAACGGCGACGTGCGGCTGGTGTCGCGAGACCTGAGCGGCCCCAACGGGCTGGCGTTCTCGCCCGACGAGAAGTACCTCTACGTCGACAACTGGGACGTCCACCGCAAGGTGATCCTGCGCTACGCCGTCGCCGCCGACGGATCGCTGCACGACCCGATCACCTTCCTCGACTTGACCGCGGTCCCCGGCGAGCAGGCGTTCGACGGCCTCAAGGTCGACCGGCGCGGCAACGTCTACGTCGCCGGGCCCGGCGGGCTGTTGATCGTGTCGCCCGAGGGGAAGCACCTCGGCACGATCCGCTTCTCGGAGCAGCCGGCCAACCTGGCCTGGGGCGACGCCGACCGGCAGACGTTGTACGTCACAGCCCGGACGGGGCTTTACCGCGTGCGGCTGAACGTGGCCGGCGCCGGGGTGGCGCCATGAAGAGGATTGTCGTCGTCGGCGGCGGGTTCGCGGGCGCCTACGCGGCCCGGGCGCTGGAAAAGACGCTGCGCCGGCGCAAGGACGTCGAGATTCTGCTGTTCTGCCGGGAGAACTACACCGTGTTCCAGCCGATGCTGCCCGAGGTCATCTCGGGGACCATCGGCCTGACCGACGTGGTCAGCCCGCTGCGGCGGATGCTGAAGCGGACGCACGTTCATGTGCGCGAGGTCGAATCCATCGACGTCGTCAACCGCACGGTCAGCATCGCCGCCGGCTTCAGGCCGCACGCGCACGTCGAACGCTACGACCACCTGGTCCTGGCGCCAGGCACGGTGACCGACTTCCGCGGGCTCCCGGGGCTGCCCGAGCACGCGCTGGCGTTCAAGAACCTGGCCGACGCGCTGGAGCTGCGCAGCCGCGTCATCCGCGCGCTGGAAGAGGCCGACGTCGAGAGCGACGACCCCGAGCTGCGGCGGCAGCTGCTGACCTTCGTGGTGGCGGGCGGCGGCTTCTCCGGCGTCGAGGTCGCCGCCGAGCTGAACGACTTCGTTCGCCATGTTGCCAAGCTGTATCGGCGCATCGACCCGCGCGACGTCCGCGTCGTGCTGGTGCACGCGCAGGACCGCATCCTGCCCGAGATGAAGCCCAAGCTGGGCCTGTTCGCGCAGAAGATCCTGCGCAAGCGCGGCGTCGAGCTGATGCTGGGGTATCGCCTGCAGGCGGCCACGGGCGCGTCGGCGGTGCTCGCCGGCCCGACGGGGACGGTGACGATCCCGACGAAGACGCTGGTCTCGACGATCCCGGCCTCGCCGCATCCGCTGATCGACGGCCTGGCGCTGCCCAAGACCAAGAACGGGCGCCTGGCCGTCGACGGCACGCTGCGCGTGAAGGATCACCCCGACATCTGGGCGCTGGGCGATTGCGCCAGCGTCCCGACGCGGGACGGGATGCCCTGCCCGCCCACGGCGCAGCACGCGACCCGGCAAGCGCAGCTGGTGGCGCGCAACATCGCGGCGGCGCTGGACGGCGACCCGCGCGCGGGCACCCTGCAGACCTTCGACTTCAAAGGGCTGGGCAAGATGGGGTCGCTGGGGCGCCGCAACGCCGTCGCCGAGATCTTCGGGATCAGCCTGTCCGGCTTCCTCGCCTGGTTCGTGTGGCGAACGATCTATCTGCTGAAGATGCCCGGCTGGGGGCGGCGGCTGAAGGTCGCCACCTCGTGGACGCTGGACCTGTTCCTGCAACCGGAGCTGGTCGAGCTGCGCCTGAGCGGCACGGGGGGCGCCATCCACGAGCACTTCGAGGCCGGCCAGACCGTGTTCAACGAGGGGGAGCTGGGCGACCGCGTCTACATCCTGCTCTCGGGTCAGGCCGAGGTGGTGCGCCGCAACGGCAACGGCACCGGCGGCGAGAAGCGTCTGGCGACGCTGGGGCCGGGCGAGTGCTTCGGCGAGATGGCGCTGCTGGAGATGGCGCCGCGCAACGCGACGGTGCGCTGCCTGCAGGCGATGACCGTGCTCAGCATCCCGAAGCGCGAGTTCGGCCTGCTGGCCGCCAACGTCCCCGGCCTGCGCGCCAGCTTCCAGCAGGTCACGGCCCGGCGGCTGGAGGCGCAGTCGTGATCGCGCGCAGGTGGTCCGGGGCCTTCGCGTTCGCGCTGCTGCTCGCGGCGCGGCCGGCGCTCGCGGCGCCAGCCGTCGAGGGCGTCGGGGCGATCGGCGTGACGGTCTCGGACCTCGATCGGTCGATCGCGTTTTACCGCGACGTGCTGTCGTTCAAGGTGGTGCGAGAGGACGAGGCGACCGGCGCGCCGCTCGAACGGCTGGAGGGGGTCTTCGGCGCCCACACACGCAGCGCGCGGCTGCAGCTGGGCAGCGAGAGCATCGTGTTGACCCAGTACCTGGCGCCGCGCGGGCGGCCGGTTCCGCTGGACATGCGCAGCAACGACCGGGCGTTCCAGCACGTCGCGATCGTCGTCTCGGACATGGACCGCGCGTACCGGCTGCTGCGCGCGCGCCGCGTCCGCCACGTCTCGACGGAGCCGCAGACGCTTCCGGCCTGGAATCCGGCCGCCGGCGGCATTCGCGCCTTCTACTTCGCGGACCCCGACGACCACACGCTGGAGCTGATCTGGTTCCCGCCGGGAAAGGGGGACCCGCGCTGGCAGCGGCGGAGCTCGCACCTGTTCCTGGGTATCGACCACACGGCCATCGCGGTCGCCGACACGGAGCGCAGCCTGGCCTTCTACCGCGATGGGCTGGGGTTCCGGGTGGCGGGCGCCAGCGACAACTCCGGTCCGGAGCAAGAGCACCTCAACAACGTGGCCGGCGCGCACCTGCGCATCACGGGGCTGCGCGCGCCGGCCGGTCCGGGGATCGAGCTCCTGGAGTACCTGGCGCCGCGCGACGGGCGCCCCGCGCCGGGCGACCTGCGCGCCAACGACCTCGCCCACTGGCAGACGGTCCTGCGCGCGGCCGACGCCGACGCGGCCAGCGCGCGGGCGCTGCAGGCGGGGGCGGCGCCCGTCTCCGGCGACACCGTCACGCGCGACGATCCGGCCCTGCAAGTTCGCCGCGCGCGCCTCGTACGCGATCCGGACGGCCACGGCCTGTTGATCGCCCAGCCGCTGTAACCACGGCCGAGCCCCGACGTAACAACGCCCAAGGAGAGACACCATGGCGCGATCGGAGACGGGGACGCATTACGACGTGATCATCATCGGCTCGGGCGCGGGGGGTGGCACGCTGGCCCACGCGCTGGCCCCCTCGGGCAAGCGGATCTTGCTGCTCGAACGCGGCGACTACGTGCGCCGCGAGAAGGAGAACTGGAGCTCGGAGGCCGTCAACCTGAAGGCGCGTTACCACACCAAGGAGGTCTGGCACGACAAGGACGGACGGCCGCTGCACCCGCACACCAACTACTACGTGGGTGGCAACACCAAGTTCTACGGCGCGGCGCTGTTCCGGCTGCGCCGGGAGGACTTCGGCGAGCTGCGCCACGCCGGCGGCATCTCGCCCGCGTGGCCGATCGCCTACGACGAGCTCGAGCCGTACTACACGCGCGCCGAGCGCCTGTACGCCGTGCACGGCGAGCGCGGCGCCGACCCGACGGAGCCGCCCGCCAGCGCCCCCTACCCGCACCCCGCCATCAGCCACGAGCCGCGGATCCAGCAGCTGGCGGACGACCTGACCAGCTGGGGCTACCAGCCGTTCCATGTGCCGCTGGGCATCAAGCTGGACGAGCGCGACCCGCGCCAGAGCGCCTGCATCCGCTGCGACACCTGCGACGGGTTCGCCTGCCTGGTGCACGCGAAGTCCGACGCCGAGACCTGCGCGGTCACGCCGGCGCTGAAGCACCGCAACGTCCAGCTGCTCACGGGCGCTCGCGTCTCGCGGCTCGAGACCAGCGCGTCGGGGCGCGAGGTGACCAGCGTGGTCGTCGAGCGCGGCGGTCAGACCGAGCGGTACAGCGGCGACCTGATCGTCGTCTCGGCGGGCGCCATCAACTCGGCGGCGCTGCTGCTGCGGTCGGCCAGCGACCGCCACCCGCGCGGCCTGGCGAACTCGTCGGACGTGGTCGGGCGCCACTACATGGGGCACACCAACTCGATCCTGATGGCGGTCTCGCGCTGCCCGAACCCGACCGTGTTCCAGAAGACGCTGGCCATCAACGACTTCTACTTCGGAACGCGGGACTGGCCGCATCCCATGGGGCACATCTCGTTCGTCGGAAAGCTGGACCTGCACGCGCTGCGCGCCGGCGCGCCCGCCGTCGCGCCGGGCTGGACGCTGGATTTGATGGCCAAGCACTCGCTGGACTTCTGGCTTACGTCCGAAGATCTCCCGGACCCGGAGAACCGGGTGACGCTGGACCGCGACGGGAACATCGTCTTGTCGTACACGCCCAACAACCTCGAAGGGCACGAGCGGCTGCAGGGCGTGCTCAAGCAGCTCCTGCGCAAGCAGCGCTGCCGCATCCATGGCGACGCGTGCCACGACGGGGTGTTCTCCCGCAGCCTGTTCGTCGGAGACCGCATCCCGCTGGCCGGCGTCGCGCACCAGAACGGGACCATCCGGTTCGGGCGGGATCCGCGAACGTCCGCGCTGGATCCGGACTGCCGCGCGCACGACGTGGACAACCTGTACGTCGTCGACGGCAGCTTCTTTCCGTCCAGCGCCGCCGTGAACCCCGCCCTCACCATCATGGCCAACGCGCTGAGAGTCGGCGATCACCTGCTCGGGCGCATGGGCGTCGCGAAGGGAACGACCGCGACCGACGGGGGCCTGGGCTGAAGAGCAAGAGGGCCGGCGAGGGCGAGGGCGAGGGCGTGTCCGAGGGGGGCTCGCGAGTCGCGTGTCGGATCTCGCGTGTCGCGGATCTCCCTCGGACACGAACTCGAACTCGGCCTCGCCCTCGCTGGCCCTCTCCCTCTGCGGCCCCCACCAAATGTGGTGGTTTTCCACGGCGGCCACGGCAAGGGGTGGGCCCTCCGTGAGGAGGGCCGCGGGGGTCCGCAAGCTCGACCGTGGCCCGCGGCTTGCTGTTCTGGGGGGCGGTCATGTTGAAGATCTCGTCACGCGCGGCGGCTGGGGGTGTTTCGGTGGTCGCGCTGGAAGGGCGGTTGGTCGGCCCGTGGGTGGCGGAGCTTCGCCGGATCGTGGCCGGTACGCCGGCGGGCTCGGTGCGGCTCGATCTGCGCGGGGTGGAGTTCGCGGATTCGGACGGGGCGGCTTTGCTGCGGGAGCTGCGCCGCGGCGGCGCCCAGCTGCTGGAGGCGTCGGGGTTCCTGGGGGCGCTGATCGGAGGGGACGATGGCGAGGACGGACGTCGCGGGTGAGGCGGGAGCCGCGCCCGCGCTGCGAGACCCCGCGGAGGCCGGGCTGGCGGCAGCCATGGGGCGCTATTGCGACGGGGACGGCCGGGCCTTCGAGGAGCTCTACGCCGCGCTGGCGCCGCGCATCCTGGGGTACCTGACGGGGCTGGCCGGTGACAAGGCGACCGCCGAAGATCTCCTGCAGCAAACTTTCATGAAACTTCACCAGTGCCGGTCGGCGTATGTGAGGGGTGCCAATCCCGTCCCCTG
>CAZPUH010000243.1:0-9646 GCA_964589215.1 uncultured Myxococcales bacterium
CGCGCTGCTGGCCTGCGGCGCGCTGGCGTGCAGCAGCGGCCCGGGCACGAAGTCAGGGACCGGCGGCGCCGCAACCGGCGGCGCCGCACCGGGTGCCGGCGGCGCCGCGGCATCCGGTGGGGCGGGCGGCGCGCCGGCCGCCTTCCGGCACCCCGGCCTCTTGCACGACGACGCCGACTTCGCGCGCATGAAGGCGAAGGTCGACGCGGGTGCCGAGCCGTGGCTGTCGGGCTGGCAGAAGCTCACCGCCAACGCGCACGCCCAGCTCACCTGGACGGCGCGACCCGTCGCGATGGTCTACCGCGGCGCCGACGGAACCCACCCGGAGAACTACGCGCAGCTGTTCAACGACGCGGCGGCGGCCTACGCGCTGGCCGTGCGCTGGAAGGTGTCGGGCGACGCGCGCTACGCCGACAAGGCGGCGGAGATCCTCGACGGCTGGGCGGCGGTTCTGGTCGGCATCGGCGGCACGTCGGACAAGTTCCTGGCCGCCGGCCTCTACGGATATCAGCTGGCCAACGCCGCGGAGATCCTGCGCAGCTACGACGGCTGGCCGCCCGCGAGCTTCGCGCGGTTCAAGGCCATGATGCTGGCCGTCTTCTACCCCATGAGCCACGACTTCCTCGCGCACCACAACGGCGCGTGCATCAGCCACTACTGGGCCAACTGGGACCTGTGCAACATGGACGCCGTCCTCGCGATCGGCGTCCTCGTCGACGATCGGTCGATCTATGACGAGGCCGTCACCTACTTCGAGACGGGCGCGGGAAACGGCGCCATCGAGCACGCCGTGGTCGCCATCCAGCCCGGCGGCCTGGGACAGTGGCAAGAGAGCGGGCGCGACCAGGGGCACAACACGCTGGGCATCGGCCTCATGGGCGCGTTCTGCGAGATGGCCTGGAAGCAGGGCGACGACCTCTACGGGTACGACGATAACCGGTTCCTCGCCGGCGCCGAGTACGTGGCCAAGTACAACCTGGGCGACGACGTCCCCTACACGACCTACGACAATTGCGACAAGGTCGACCAGACGGTCATCTCGCCCACCGGCCGCGGCGACGTCCGGCCCATCTGGGAGCTGGTCTACAACCATTACGTGAACCGCCGGCACCTCGCGGCGCCCTACTCGGCGGCGTACGCGGCGCTCGTCCGGCCCGAGGGGGGCGGCGGCGACTACGGCCCGAACAGCGGCGGGTACGACCAGCTCGGCTACGGCACGCTGACCGCGACGCTGGACCCCACCGCGCCCTGAGCGGGGCGTGAGCCGTCCGGGCGGATGGCGGACACCCCCACCCCAGGATGCGAACGCCGTCGGGCCGTGGTCGTCTTCTGCCAGCCCTGCTCTGCCTGCTGCTCGCGGCGTGCGCCGGCACCAAGCAGCAACCGAGTGGCGGCACGGGCGGCGCCGCAGCGGCGACCGGCGGGACGGCGGGCTCGCCGCGCCAGGGGACCGGCGGCAGCCCCCACGGCGACGGCGGCGCCGCCGACGTTCCCTGCGTCCCGACGGTCACGACCTGCAAGCAGCCCGGCGGCACCTACTGCGGCGCGATCGGCAACGGCTGCCCGGGCGGGTCCCTCGACTGCGGCGCGTGCCCCGACGGCTACACCTGCACCGACGGCATCTGCGTGGGCGGGGCCAGCTGTCCGGCCATCGCCTGCGGCACCTACTGCGGCAGCATCGGCGACGGGTGCGGCCGCACGCTGACCTGCCCGGGCTGCTCGGGCGGCAGCACCTGCAACGCGGGCATCTGCGCCTCGCCCGGCTGCGTGCCGCTCACGTGCAACCCCGCGGCCGGCATTCGCTACTGCGGCGACGTCGGCGACGGGTGCGGCGGCACGCTCGCCTGCGGCGACTGCCCGGGCGGCGGCGCGTGCGGCGCGGGCGGCGTCCCGCACCTGTGCGTCCATCCGACCTGCACGCCCACCACCTGCAACCCCGCCGGCGCACAAGACTGCGGCACCATCGGCAACGGCTGCGGCGGCGTCCTCGACTGCGGCGCCTGCAGCAACGGGATGGCCTGCGGCGCCGGCGGCACGCCCCACCTCTGCCCCGGCAGCAGCGCGGGCGGCAGCTGCGTCGGCCTGCAGTGCCAGGTCGCCACGTGCACGGGGACGGCCACGACGTCGCTGTCCGGCATCGTCTACGACCCGGCGGGCAAGGTGCCGCTCTACAACGTGACGGTCTACGTCCCCAACGCGCCGCTGGCGGCGATCCCGGAAGGCGTCTCCTGCGACCAGTGCAGCGCGCAGGTGTCGGGCCACCCCATCGCGGCGACGCTCTCGGACGCCACGGGCGCCTTCCATCTGACCGGCGTGCCGTCCGGAAGCAACATCCCGCTGGTCATCCAGGTCGGCAAGTGGCGCCGGCAGGTCACCATCCCGACCGTCACGTCGTGCGTCGACAACAAGATCACCGATTCCAACCTCACGCGCTTGCCGCGCTCGCAAGCCGAGGGACACCTTCCGAAGATCGCGCTCACGACGGGCGGCTCCGACGCGATCGAGTGCTTCCTGCGCGAGATCGGCATCGCCGACAGCGAGTTCACGACGGACGCCGGCACCGGCCGCGTCAACCTGTTCGTCGGCGGCGACGCGGCGGCCAACAAGGGCCAGGGGGCGGCCAGCTTCTCGGCGGCGCTGGGCGGCGCGACGTTCCCCGACGCGACGACGCTGTGGTCGAACGGCAACAAGCTGCTCTCGTACGACATCCTCATGCACTCGTGCGAAGGCGGGCAGTACGCCGACGTGAAGGCGCCCTACGTCGCCAACATCAAGCGTTACGCCGATTCGGGCGGCCGCATCTTCAACGACCATCTGCACTTCTACTGGTTGCGCAATGGACCGGCGCCCTGGCCCACGACGGCCGTCTACCTGGGCGCGCAGAGCGACCTGCCTTCGCCCGTGACGGCCACCATCGACACCACGTTCCCGAAGGGCGCCGCGTTCGGGCAGTGGATGGTGAACACGGGCGCCACGCCCACGGCCGGCTCGATGGCCCTCTACGCGAGCCAGCACTCCGTGCAGTCGACGATGGCGCCCACGGCGCAGCAATGGATGTACGTCCCCGCGACGGGCGCCGTCCAGCGATCGGTCCAGTACCTGACCATCAACACGCCGGTCGAAACGACGCCGGACAAGCAATGCGGGCGCGTCGTGTTGACCGACATTCACGTCAAGGAAGCGCCGCCGCCCGCGGGTAGCGGCAAGGACGATTCGGATCCGACCAAGCCGTTCCCGACGGGGTGCAAGGCGACCGCGCTCTCGGGCCAGGCAAAAGCCCTGGAATTCCTGTTCTTCGATCTGTCGGCCTGCGTTCAGCCGGACTCGAGCACCCCCGAGCCGCCCGTCGTTCCGCCGCCGGGCGCGCCGAGCTCACCGCCGGCGGCCGCGATGCAGCCGCCCGCCGTGCCGCCGCCACCCCCGCCCCCGCCGCCGATCGTCATCGACCGCCCCGGCATGTGATCGGGCATCCGATCCGCGCTGGCCCCGTTTTGCGGTAAGGTGCTGCCCGAATGGGCGGGTCGGGTGACGGGACCGGGCCGGTGGCGTATCTGCTGCTGGAAGCGTTGATCGTGTTCGCCGTCGTGCTGGGCACGCACGCGGCGCGCCGGCGCACCAGCCTGGTGTTCTCGTTCGCGGTGCTGGCGTTCATGCGCGTCGGCTCGTGGATCGCGACGCACGACGCGATGGTGAGCATCGGCCGCCTCGAGCTCAACATCGGCTCCAACGTCTTCTTCACGGCGACGCTGCTGGGTGTGTTCCTGCTGTACGTTGCCGACGGCCGCTTTGCCGGGCGCGCCGCGGTCGTGGTGGTGGTCGGGACCGGCCTGCTCTACACGCTGCTCTCCGTCATCCTGCACGCGCAGTTTCCGGCCTTTCCAGACTCGATCTTCCCCGCCAGCGGCGTGCGCGCCAGCCTGGGCTCGACGGCGGCCTCGCTGCTGGACCTGGTGCTGCTGGGGATGGTGTGGGAGTCGGTGCAGCGCGGGCGGCTCGCGCGGGTCCCGCTGTCGGCGCGCGTCTTCGCGACGCTGGCCGCGGTGTTCATCGCCGACGGGCTGGTCTACGTCGCCGTGGCGCGCGCCGGCGGCGCGGGGTTCGTGCCCGAGCTGGGCGGCCTCTTGCTGTCGCGCGCGCTGGTGGCCGTGGTGCTGACGCCCGTCGTGAGCGCCTACCTGGCGTTCGAGGTCCGCCGCTACGGATTGCGGCTGGACCCGCGGCCGATGCTGTCCATCGTCTTCAGCGAGGACGCCGAACGCGAGCTGGTGGCCGCGCGCCATCAGCTGCGCATCGGAACCGAGGCGCTGTGGGAGAGCGAAGAGCGCTACCGGCGCATGGTCGAGGACATCCCGCTGATGGTGTTCCGGTTCTCCAGCGACGGCTGTCTGACCTACGCGAACCGCGCGCTGTGCGCGTATTACGGGCGGGACGTCAGCGAGCTGCTGGGAGTCTCCGTGCTGACGCCGGTCGACCCGGACGAGCGAGAGCCGCTGTGGGCCAAGGTGATGGCGCTGCGTCCGGACGCGCCCACCGTCGAGATCACGGCCCACGCGACGCCCACCCAGGGTCCGCTGGCCCGACAGCGGCGCACCCACCGCTGGGTGTTGCGGGGCATCTTCTCGCCGGGCGGCGAGCGGATCGCCTTTCAAGCGATCGGCAAGGACGTCACGCGCGAGGTCGAGCTGGAGGCCAAGGTCGTCGACAGCGAGCGCATGCAGGCGATCGGGCAGCTGGCGGGCGGGATCGCGCACGACTTCAACAACCTCATCTTCGTCATCTGGTCGTGCGTCGAGATCGCCAGCGCCCGGCTGGCCGGCTCCGCCGCCGACGGCGTGGCGGACGTCGCCGACAACCTGCTGATCATCCGCCAGGCGGCCGACCGGGCCGCGGTGTTGACGCGCCAGCTGGCCGCGGTGGGGCGAAACGAGGCGCTGCGCGTCTCCGCCGTCGATCTGTCGGTGCTGCTGCAGAACCTGGCGCCGCTGCTGAAGCGCCTGTTGCCCGGCACGATCGCGCTGGACCTGCGCTGTACGGCCGGCCTGCCGGCCGTGCTGGTCGACCCCGCGCAGATCGAACGGGTGGTCATCAACCTGGTCACGAACGCGCGCGACGCGATGCCGTCGGGCGGGCGCCTGGTGGTGAGGACGGGCGCGGAAACGGTCGCCGCCGACGACACGACCGCGCACCCGCCGATCCGCGCCGGCAGGTACGCCGTGCTGGCGGTGACCGACACCGGGGTCGGCATGGACGCGGCGACGGCGCGGCGGATCTTCGAGCCGTTCTTCACCACCAAGCGCGAAGGGCGCGGGACGGGCCTGGGTCTGACGACCGCGTACGGGATCGTCGAACAGGCCGGCGGCCGCATCCGCGTCGAGACGGCGCCGGGCGCGGGCTCGACCTTCTTCGTGTACCTGCCGGAGGCGACGAACGTCGCCGTCGCGCCGGCGCGGCGCGCGCCGGAGCCGGCGCCCGGCCTGGGCCCCATCCTCTACTGCGAGGGCGCGGACAGCGTGCGCGCGCAGGTGACGCAGCTGCTGGAGAACGCCGGCTATCGCGTGACGCTGGCGCGGGACGCCGCGCAGGCGCTCGCCTCGCTGGACGGGGCGGCACCGTCCTTGTTGCTGGTCGACCTGGTGACCGGCAGCCTGAGCGGACCGGAGCTGGCCGCGGCGATCCGCCGGCGCCACCCCGGACTACCGGCCGTCTTCTTCTCGGGCAGCGCCGATCCGGACACCACCGACCTGCAGCGGCGGTTCTGGTACGTCAACAAGCGCCACGGGCTGCAGGGCCTGCTGACGGCGGTTTCCGAGGCCACGCGCCAACCCGCCCCCGCCACCGGCGAACCCGCGCCGAGCCCCTAGCTCGTCGCCGCGCGCGGAGCCCCCCTACTTGCCGTAGCCGGCGGCGACGATGTTGGCCTGGATGGCGTCGTCGACGGAGTCGGGCGGGTTGCCGGAGGTGATGGCGCCCTCGAAGAAGGTCCCCTGGCCGTAGTTGCTGCCGTCGCCGCCCGTCCCCAGCACGATGGCCCCTTGCTTCTTCATGGGGCTGTAGCCAGGCGGGCGCTTGCCGTTCCACTTGGTCTCCAGCATGCCCGACTGCGCGTTGCCGGCCTTGAGACCGAACGCGTTGCCGGACGGCCCCTTCAGCATGGCGGTCACGTAGGACATCCCGGTGACCGACGTGTTCGAGGACGCGTTGGCGGAGTCGCCCTCGAACATCCCGTTCTCCAGATCCGCCGCCACCCACGGGCCGTTGCCGCCGCCGCGGCTCCACTGCGTCGACGAGCCCCAGTAGATGGCCTCCATCGTGGCGTTTCCGTCGTCCTTGCCGTCGGTCTCGACGTTGCCGTAGTCGAAGCAGCAGATCGAGCTGAAGCGCTTCGCGTCCAGCACCGCGTACATCGCCTCGGCCTCGTCCCCCTTGGCGACACCCTTGGTGGCGTTGTTGCGGTAGCCGACGTTCTGGCTGGGGTTGTTGACGTAGATGCCGTGGGCCATGTGCCCGCCCACCGTGATCGCGCCGTCGGCGGCGTTCGCCTCGTTGCCGCCGTTCGGCAGCCACGTCTCTCCGGGGGGCGACTTCGCCAGGTCGTTGTGGTTCGGCGACTGGTCGTAGATGATCGAGATGGTGCAGGTCGTCCCCGAGCAGAACGACGTCTGCACCGAGATGTCGACGAAGCCGCCCGCGCTGGCGACGGGGACGTCCTTGGTCGCCTTGTCCGACGCGCGCCGCAGCTGATAGAGCGGTCCGCTGTAGGCGCCGTAGAGCGCCCGCACCGTGCTGTGGGCCGCCACGCAGGGTGTGTTGGCGGCCTGGTAGATGTCGCAGGGGCCGGTGATGCCGGTCGACGCGCCGCCGCCCGTGCCGGTCGTCCCCCCGCGCCCCGACATGCCGGCCGTGCCCATCGACCCGCCGCTGGCCGTCCCGCCCGAACCGCGGGTCCCCGCGGCGCCGCTGTTGCCGGCGCCCGTGGTTCCACCGCTCGCGACCGCAAGCCCGCCGGACCCGGGGCCGCCAGTCCCGGTGGACCCGCCGGTGTCGACCGGGGAGCCGCCCTGGCCGGTGTCGCCCCCGGTGCCGCTGGGGCTGCCGCCCGTCCCGCTGCCGCCCGTCCCCACCGCCACGTCACCGCCCGAACCGGTGGTTCCCCCGCTCACGCCGCGCGACGAACCGCGATCCGGCGCGCATCCCAGGAGGATTGAAGCCGCAAGCACCATCGACAGCGCAGTCTTCGTCTTCATCAAAATGCATCTGTCCGCCCCCCGGGGTGGGTGCACAAAAATCGACGAAAGCTGCTCGTGAAGCCGTTTTCGTTACAAAAACCCAGCTCTACCGACAGTATTGCGCCAATGACACCGAATCGTACGTGCCCGCGCCGACGACACGCGTCGACCGCTGCTCTCTTTGTTCTGTTCACCCTCGCTGGCGCAGTCGCCAGCGCCGCCGACGCTCCCGAGCCAGGCGCCGAAAATGACGAATCCGGCGTCGCGGCGCCCGTCGAGCCGGAAGCCGCTCCCAAGGCCGCAAAGCCGACCGCCGCGAGCACCGCCGAGGCCGTCAGCGCCGAGGCGGCCAGCAACGAGGCGGCGGGCGTCGAGCCGCCGCAGCCGCCGCCCCCGGGCACGCCGCCCATCCCCGCGACGGTGGTCTCCACCGGCGTGGCGCCCGCGCCGCAGACCCCGGCCCCGTACATCGAGCACCTGGGGCCCGAGTCGTTCCCCGGTCGCCTGCGCGGCCTTTACGGCGGCTCGCTGTGGCTGGAGCCGTCCTTCGACGGCCTGCAGTGGCCGTACATGAGCCACACGGGCGTCGGCGTGTCGGGCTGGTTCTGGCTCAACACCGGCTACGAGACCATCAAGCGCAATCTGAACCAGCTCCCCAACTCCGCGTTCTATTACGAGCAGGGGCGGGGCGTGTTGCGCGTGACGCCGACCTACACGCACGACCGGTTCTTCGTGCAGGGGCAAGCGGAGCTGGTCGGCAACATGTGCCAGGTCGCGAGCCCGACCAACGTGGTTTGCAACGAAGGGACGTTCTCGACGGACGATCTCTGGATCCGGTTCGGGACGTGGAACAGCTGGGACGTGAAGGTCGGCCGGTTCGAGGGCTGGGAGGTCTACCACCTGGGCATGGGCATGGACCAATACTCGTTCGAGCGGGCCGGCGCCGGGATGTTCAACATCGACACGAACACCAACCCCAAGCTGGAGGCGCCCGTCCTTTACGGGGTCAGCTACATGCACGACCGCCCGTCGGAGGGGCTGGCGGCGGGCTACGCGGCGCTGCACCTCTATCCCGGCGATCACCTGCGCATCGAGGTTCTGGCCAAGCTGGCCACCGACAACGTCATCAACGACAACTCGACGGCCGACCTGCCGTCGACGACCCTGGGCGCGCGCCCGGTCATCATCTACGACCTCGGCTGGCTGAAGTTCAAGGTGGGCGGCGAGTACCAGAAGCGGACGCCGCTGACGCAGGGGATCATGCCGGGCGTTCCCGGCGGCAAAGTGGACGCCGTCGCCGAGCGCGACCAGAAGGGCGCCGGCGCGTCGTTGCAGTTCGTGTTCGCGCCGTTCGTCGAGTTCGGCGTGAACGGCGCCGTCGGCAGCCAGCTGCTGAAGAGCGGCTTCGGGTCGAAGGTGCCCGAGGGCTCCTACACCACCAAGAGCGTGGGCGGGTTCGCCAACTTCCGGCTGACCGACCTCACGCTGCTGGGCGTGGGCGTCAACTTCACCAGCCAGACCGACGACTTCCTGGCCATGGGCGCCTCCGTCAACGACTTCACGTCGCACCTGCAGGGGTTCGCGGCGCTGCAGTACCTGCTGGGCGGGCAGCTGTTCATCAAGGGCGTCGTCGGCTACGCGCGCGCGTTCTTCCAGCCCAGCGACGCCGCCGTCGCCACCTGGACCAACGACATGTACAGCGGCCGCATCCAGCTCACGTACTTGTACTAATAGTCGCTCAGCGGTCCGCTTGGAGGCCGGCCGACGATCCGACCCGCTAGCTGCGCCGGGCCTGCGCTTCCGCTCCTCACGTACGAACAAGTACGCTCCGGTGCGGTTCTCGGCCCGGCTTCGCCATCGGGCCGGCTTGTCGGCCGATTTACGATTGAGCGAACTGCTAGCGGGCTACTAGCGGACCGACGGGGGGCGTGGTGGGTTTTGGACGTGGGGAGGATTTGCCGATACACCGGGGGAGATGCGCGGGATGGCCTGGGTCCTCGCGGTCACGCTGGCGGCGGGCGGCGGGCTGTACCTGCTGCTCGCGCGGCGGGGGCGGGCGGACGAGCGCCGCCTGCAGGCCGACCTGGCGCTGGCCGTCGAGCGGGGGACCCTGGCCGATCTCGGGCGGGGACAGGCGCTGGGGCGGCGCCTGTTGCTGTCGCACGATCGTGACCGCGAGACGGCCGCCGCGCTGGCCTTCGTCGACGCGACGCTGGCCGTCGACTACGGCGCCGACACGGCCGACGAGGCGCAGCGGGCCCTGGCCGCGGCGGGCCTCGCCGGCGAGGGCCAGCACGGGTCTGGCGACGGGGCCGACGACGCGCCGGCAGCCATGGCCGCGGCGGCGCGGGCGCTGATCCGGCTGCGGGCCGGCGACCCGGCAGAGGCAGTGCGGCTGGCAGCAACGGCGGCCGCGCGCG
>CAZPUH010000244.1:0-1289 GCA_964589215.1 uncultured Myxococcales bacterium
CGCCCAGTGGCAGGTGACGGCGGCCCTGGGCGACGGAACCCCGGCGGGTTTCGCGCGGTGGGAAGCCACGGATACGGACACGCGGGGCACTCACGGCGCCGGCTCCGGCCGCACGGCGTTCACGTTCCACATCTACTGAGCCGGAGCCGGAAGGGGAAGAAACAATGAACTCGAACGTGTTGATGCAGAAGCTGGTGTTCGTCGCCAACATCGCCAGCCAGGCGGTGCTTTACGTGCTGCTGGGGCTGTCGGTGCTGTCGATCGGCGTCATCATCGAGCGTTGGGTCTACTTCACCAGACGGCGCGACGACATGGACCGCCTGTCGGACCGGCTGCGCAAGGCGTTCGGGCGCGGCGACGTGGCCGCGGCGCGCAAGGTGCTGGGGGACAGCAAATCGGTCGAGGCCGCGATCCTGCGCGAGGCGCTCGACTGGTACGAGGACGGCCCGGACGCCGTCGAGCAGATCCTGGCCAAGGGGACGCGGCTGCGCCGCAAGACGTTCGAGGGCGGGCTGCTCTTCCTGGGCACGCTGGGGAACAACGCGCCGTTCATCGGCCTCTTCGGCACGGTGTTGGGCATCGTCACCGCCTTCCGCGAGCTGGGCAACAACCAGATGGGCGCGATGGGCAACGTGATGAGCGGCATCGCGGAGGCGCTGATCGCCACGGCGGTCGGCATCATGGTCGCGCTGCCGGCCGTCATCTTCTACAACGTGTTCCAGAAGAAGGGCTCCGACATCGAAGAGAACGCGGCCGCCCTGGGGAACGTCGTCATCGCGGCGATGCGGGCCCATCCGAAGGCCAAGTCGGTCGTCGCGGACGGCGCCGAACGCAACGGTCGCGTCACCGAGGTGGAGGCGTAAATGGCCGGTACGATGGCGGGCGGCCGAGGGCGCGCCCGCACGATCGCGCAGATCAACGTCACGCCGCTGGTTGACGTCGTTCTGGTGTTGCTCGTCATCCTGATGGTGGCGTCGACGTACATCGTGGCGCAGACGCTGAAGGTGCAGCTGCCGCGCGCCAAGTCGACGGACGGCACGGCCGACAAGCCCACCAAGGTCGAGATCCTGAAGGACGGGAAGCTGCGCTGGAACGAGCAGCCGATCCAGGAGTCCGAGTTGGCCGGCAAGATGAAGTCGGCGGTCGAGGCGGACGCCGAGATGAGCCTGGTCGTCAGCGCCGACAAAGAGGTCATGCACGGCAACGTCGTCCACGTGCTGGACTTGGCCAAGCTGGCGGGGATCACGAAGTTCGCGATCAACGTTCAGCAGGCCGGAGAGTGATCGTTG
>CAZPUH010000245.1:0-1576 GCA_964589215.1 uncultured Myxococcales bacterium
GGGCGTCGCTCTGGCCGCGGTGGCGGCCCCGCCGCGGCGCCGCCGTCGCGCGCGGTCTGGGCGCCCCGGCGCGCGCGCTGACCGTGACGGCGCGCGTGGCGTTCATGCCGACCAGCCAGTCCGCCTCCGAGCGGCACCGCGCCGCGCCCGCCAGCGGCTCCAGCTCCACGCCGGGCCGCAGCCGCTGGAACCCCGCCCGGATCGCGTCGTCGGTCAGCGACGAGATCCAGAGGCGCTTGACGGGCAGGCGGCTGCGCGCCAGCTCGTAGACGTAGCGAAAGATGAGCTCGCCTTCGCGCCCGGCGTCGCAGGCGTTGACGACCTCCGTGAATCGGCGATCGCACAGCAGGTCCTGCACCACGCGCAGCTGGTCACGCGTGCCGGGGATCGGCCGCAGCTTGAACGTCGCCGGCAGCATCGGCAGCGTGTCCAGGCGCCACGACTTCCAGGCTGGATCGTAGGCCGCCGGCTCCTCGAGCTCGACCAGGTGGCCGATGCACCAGGTGATCACGCGCCCGGGCCCCTCGATGGCGTGCTTGCCCGAGCCGCGCAGGCCGACGACCCGCGCCAGATCGCGCGCGACGGACGGCTTTTCGGCGATGACCAGCTGCACGGGCCTCCTCAGCTTAGCTGTTCTCGGATGACGGACGCGCGAAGTTGCCGGGCGTCAGCGGGCGCCCCGCCGACTTCGCGAAAACGGCCATCGAACAAAAATCGAACAACTCTCAGCCCCCCCTAGCAGCTTAGTTCGATGAAAACGTCGGGCGCGGTGTTTGCGATGTTCGCGGTTCTGGTCTCCGCCTGCTCGGGCTCTTCCGGGTCCTCCGAGGGCACCGGCGGAGCTCCGGGGAGCACCGGCGGAGCGCCCGGCACCGGGGGGCAGCTCGCGACCGGCGGGGCGGTCGGCGCCGGGGGGCAGGTCGCCTCGGGCGGAACGACGGGAACCGGCGGCATCAGCCCGGGTTCCGGCGGCCAGAACGACACGGGTGGCGCGACGGGGGCCGCGGGAAAGGTGGGCTCGGGCGGTACGGGCGGCTCGGCTGGCGCGCACGGCTCGGCGGGGGCGAGCGGCTCGGCGGGCAGCCCGGGGCAGGGCGGGGGCGGCGGGACCGGGCCCAGCACCGGGATGGGCGGCGCCGGGGCGCCGGTGCCCAGCGCGGGCTGCAAGAACGCGCCGACGCTGAAGAACAGCCCCAGCACCACCGCCAACTACAACATGGTCACCGTGGACGGCGTCAGCCGGCGTTACATCCTTCGCTACCCGACCAACTACGACAACACCCACCCGTACCGGCTGATTCTCTCGTACCACTGGGCCACCGGCAGCGCGAGCCAGGTGTTCAACTGCCACACCGAGGGCATCGACTGTTACACCACGCAGAGCCCGTTCTTCGGACTCTGGGATCTCTCGAACGGAAGCACGATCTTCATCGCGCCCGACGGCACCAGCGGCCAGGCGGCGAACTCGGGTTCCACCAACAGCAACTACTGGTACAACGCCAACGGCGCGGACGTGGCGTTCACCGACGAGATCCTGAAGCAGGTCGAGGCCGATCTGTGCATCGATACGTCGCGG
>CAZPUH010000246.1:0-3084 GCA_964589215.1 uncultured Myxococcales bacterium
GACCAGCGCCGTCCCGAACGCGCCCATGCCCGTCCAGACGGCGTAGGCGGTCCCCAGCGACAGCGTCCGCGTCGCCAGGTTCAACAGCACGAAGCTCAGGATCGCGCAGACCGCGAAGCAGACGTTGTACGCCCAGTGCTGGAACCCGTCCGACAGCTTCATGAAGCTGGTGAAGCCCATCTCGGCGAAGCCGGCGGCGAACAGGTAGACCCAGGGATTGAGGTGCAGCAGGGTTCGCACGAATGTCATGCTGGAAGAATGGGCTACGGCGCCGTATTAGGCGAGGCTGCCGAGTCCGCGGCGCCGCTGGCCGGCGCGCTCGACGAGGAGCCGCCCCCTTCGTCCTTGAACGCGTCGACCAGCTTGTTGACGTCCAGCCGGTTGAAGGCCGCGCCCGCCTGACCGGAAGGCACCAGCACGATCGACTTGCCCTCCAGCGCCTCGGCCACCTTCAGCTTGACCATGGCGCGGCCGCCGTTCCCGCGCAGGGCCTCGTTCCGCTTGGCGATCCCCTTGGCCTTCGCCGTGCGCTCGGCCAGGATCGCCTCGGCGTTCTGCTGCTGGGCGTAGTAGGCGGCGTCCGCCGCGAGCTGCGCCTGCTTGAGGCGCCCGTCGGCCGCGGCGATGTCGGAGGCGACCTTGCCGCGCGCCGTCTCCAGGTTGCGCAGCGACTCCTGGCTGGCCGCTTCGGCCTCGCTCTTCAGCTGCTCGGCGCGCTGTTCGGACAGCTTGCGGTCGCGGATGACGTGCTCGTACTCGGGGTTGAACCGGTGCTCGTGCAGGATGACCTGCGAGACGATGACCCCGAACGGGGCCAGCACCGTCGTCAGCAGCGCGCGCGCCTTCTCGGCCTTCTCGAAGCGCTTGTCCGAGTTGTAGACGGACTCGCTGTCCAGCTCGTTCAGCACGTCGCGGACGTGCGTGCGCGCCATGGGGCGCACCAGCTTTTCCTTGACCTCCTCGGTGGACTGCCCGACGTTGGTCAGCAGCGACGGCGCCTTCTTGGGGTCGATCTGCCAGACCACCGTCACGTCCATCGAGATGTCGTTGCCGTCGGTCGTCTTCAGCTGCAGGTCGTCGCGCGTCTTGCGATCGCCGTGCAGCGTGTCCGCCACCATCTCCAGGTTCTGCACCTTGGTGTCGAACCGATAGAAGTCCCGAATGAACGGCGCGAAGAAGTTCGTCGAGCCCGGCGGGTAGAGCTGCTGCTGGACACCCTTGCCCGCGCATCCCAGCGACAGCTTGCAGACCAGCACGCCGACCTCGGTCTCGCCGGTCGTCTGCGAGACGCAGCCCGCGCCGACCAGGCCGGCCAGGCCCAGCACCCCCGCCGCGCGTCGCATCACCCGCGTCATCGGACCTGGAACTTTCGCAGGAGCTCGCCCAGGTCCAGCGGGTTCGTGCCGTCCTTGCCGTCGCTGGGCAGCACGATGACGCGCACGCCGCGCAGCGCGTCCGCCATCTTCAGGCCCACCAGGTTCTCGCTGCCGGCCCCCTGCAGCGCGGCGTTCTCGAGCCCGGTTCCCTTGGCGTCGGCCAGCTCCACCAGCAGCTTACCCTCGGCGGCGCGCTTGCGCTGGTACAGGTCGGCCTGCGCGCGCAGCTTCTCGACCTCCGCGCGGCCCCGCTGCAGCTCGGTCTCGACGGCGGCCTTGCCCTCGGCGACGATCGTGTCGCGCTTGCGCTGCTCGATGGCGGCCTTGGCCTCCGCCTGCCGCAAGAACACCGTCTGGTCCTTGATCTTGCGCCCCTCGATCAGCTGCTGGTACTTCTCGTCGTAGACGTAGCCCCGCACCAGCACGGCGTCGATCCGGATCCCGCTGGGCAGGACCTCGTCGCGCAGCTGGTCGTGCGCGGCCTGCGCCTTCTGGATGCGCAGCGGCCCTTGATAGAACTGCTCGCTGTTCAGCTCGCCCAGCGTCTTGCGCAGGATCCGGTCCGCGCGCGGCACGACCAGGCGATCCTCGAACGTGCGGCCCGGCCCGGCCTCGACGAACACCTTGTACGGGTCCTCGATCCGGTACAGCACGGTGACGTCCAGCTGCACGTTGTAGCCGTCGCTGGTCTGGATCTTGATCGACGGCGCAGCCCGAAACCGCTCTGACGCCTCGCTCGGCGAGTCGCTGAAGTTCACGACCTGCGTGTCGTGGGGGAACATGTGCAGGCGCTCGGCGCCCGCCACGATGAAGTGCAGCCCGGGGCCGTAGACGTCGGGGCGGATGCCCGCGTCCTTGCCGTAGTAGACCTGCCGCACGCCGACCATGTTGGGCGGAACGTAGGTCGAGCAGGACGCCGACAGGATGTAGAGCGCCAGGACGACGCCCCCGATCACCCACAGAAGGCGCACGAGCAGCAGGCGCCGCAACAGCCCCAGCGCGACGCCGCGCACGCGATGCCAGTCGAACGGCTCGCGCGGGGTGATGACGTCCTTCATCGCGGGCCGGCTCCTGGCGGCGGGAGCAACTCGGCCAGGCTGACGCGCGCCTCCAGCGCCGGCTGGCGCAGCCCGACGTCCCTCACGATCGCGCCCAAACGCCCCGCATAGCGACGACGGTGCCACGCCGCCTGGGCGTCTGGCAACCACCAGGCCGCCACGGCCAGCGCGAACGGAAACCACTTCTCCCAGATCGGGATGAACGGCGCCGCCACGCACAGGCCGCCCACGACCAGCCCCAGGAACACGTAGGCGACGCGCGCGTAGACGTCGCCGCCGCGCCAGCTGCCGAACCCGCGCGCCTCCAGCGCCGTGAACGCGGCGGCCGGCGCGCGCCAGCGCCCGGGGATGACGTCGCGCAGCTCCTGCTCCTGCGCCTCGATGTTGGCGGCCGGCTGCGCCGACTCGCGTTAGGCCTCGCGCAGCGGCGCGAGCGCCCGTTCCAGCTCGGCGCGGACGGCCGCGTCGTCGGCCGCGATGTCGGCCCGGCGCCGTTCGAGTTCCCCCACCACCTCGGACGCGACCCGGCGCGCCGCGAATTCGTCGTTCACCGATGGACCAGGCGGGGCCAAGAGCCCCGAACACCGCTGAGCCTACCAGACGGCGGCGGGCTCCGCTTTGGCGGGTGGAGAGTTGCTAAGATCGCGTCA
>CAZPUH010000247.1:0-14742 GCA_964589215.1 uncultured Myxococcales bacterium
CGCCTGCCGGGGCACCGAAGCCGCCGTCGGGAGCGGCGTCCGCGGGGCGCGCATCGCGAGCCGCTCCGTCGCGTTCGGGCGCGCCGCCGTCCAGGCGCCCGCCGGCGCCCAGCTCGGAATGTGCCAGCCCGTGACAGCCGGCCGTCATCCCCAGGCACGCCGCCACCACCATCCAGCGCATCCGCGCCTCCTCCGTGAGGAGGGTACGAGCACCCTTCGAGGCTCGCAATCGGCACGTCCCCGGACGCGGGCTCACGACTTCGGCGCGTAGTACTTCGTCCCGGTGATCTTGATGCCCATGCAGTTGAACAGCTGTGCGGCGCTGGCGAGCGCGTCGGCCGTGACCCAGGGGCCGTAATCGTAGCGGCCCGAGTGATTGTTGATCGTGGTGCCGTGGACCTCGCCGGCGATCAAGGCCAGCGGCGAGCCGCCGCCCGCGGCGCACGCGCCGAGCGAGGGGTGGCCGATCGGGTCCGTGCCGTTCGCCGACAGCGAAACCTCGGGGCCGATGACGATGACCGGGGAGCCCGTGCTCGTCTCGACGATGACGTAGTTGATGGGGAAGCCCGTCGCGAAGTAGTAGGTTCCCGTGCCGTCGGGAGCCGGGTGTGGCTTGCCGTCCGCGAAGGTGAGCCAGGTGGCCATGGCCTGGGTCGCCGCCGCGCCGCTGGCCGTGTCCGTCACCACCACGGCGAACGGGTTCTGCCGAAGCGCCCCGGTTCCGACCCCCAGGAGCTCCTGTGGCTTGACGTGGGACGGGATGTGCGGCGCCCCGGGGTCGCCGACCGACAGCGGCGGGACGGTGGGCGCGGGCGCGGCCGTCACGGTGCCGCCGCAGCAGCCCTGTGCGTCCGACAGAAACGTCGCAGGCTGGCCGAAGATGTAGCCGATGGACGGGTCGGCGGACCATGAGGTCGCGCAGACGTAGATGGGCGCCGCCCCGGGGCTGTCGATCTCGAAGTAGCCCGTCTGCGAGGGTTGTCCGCCGTCCTGGCTGCACGGGATGACCTTCCCCGTGGGAACGGCCGAACAGGCGTCAGCCGGGGCGGGGGGCAGGTTGCACGCGGCGGCTCCCATGGCGTCGACCCCCGTCTGAACGCCCGCGTCGGTCCCGCTGGGCGGCGGTGGTCCGGCGTCCAACGGCGCGCCACCATCTGGAACGACGGACCCGGGCGATCCGTCCGCCTGATGAACCGCCGTCTGCGTGCTGCTTCCGCAGGCCATCGCGAGCAGCGGAAGGAAAATCAGGAAGCGTCGGTCAGCGATCCCTATCTTCATCGAATCGACCCTCTCGTGGGCATCTAGCCAGGTTCATGGAGACGTGCGCGGAACCTCATTTGTCGTCGTCGAGCCAGGGCCCGCGCACTTGCTCGTAGCAAGGCGAGTGCCTCGTGACGGCGTGGCAGCCGCGGTTCAGTTGTTACCTGATCGCCACGCGACGTCACCGGCGCCGGACCGGGAGCGTGATTCGCGGTCCGGCGTCGGTTACGGCGCGACGCGCGCGGTGGCGGCCGCCAGGGTCGTCGCCGAGCCGGCCGACATCGCCTCGTAGTAGCCGACGAAGCGGGCTGGTTCTGGCGCTGAACCGTAAGGTGTGAGGTTGTGCGCCCAGCGGAAGGCGATGGGCTGGTAGAGCAGCTCGACGTCGACGCGCAGCGGACCGTCGGGGCGGGCCGGCAGGCGCACCTCGTAGGCGACGTGGTCGCCGCCGCCCTGGAAATCTGGATCCGCGCGGGCGTCGCCCTGCACGGCGTAGTCCTGACCGGCGCTCGCCTTGTCGAAGCCGTCGGGCAGCAGGCGGTTGTCTTTGCCGTATCGAGTGGCTGAAAGCAGCCCGGTCGTGACCCGCCCCTGAGCGTCCAGCATGATGGCTTCGTAGATCTGGACCTGCTCCGGCGTCGCGATGACCCGGTAATGGGGCTCGAACGCCAGCGGGTCGCGGTCGTTGTCGTTCCCCTCGATGCTGCCGTCGGGGCGCAAGCCGCCCGACGAGAACAGCATCCGGTCGCGCGAGTCGCGGACCACGAACCGCAGCCACGCGCGCCGCGAGGGGTAGGCCGTCGGCAGCTTGTGGCCCGACAGGTTGCCGACGGCGACCTCGGCCTCCAGCACGTCGCCGCGCAGCTCGACATGCGAGAGCGTGACGGTGGCCGCTGACGTGTGGAGCAGCTCCAGCGTGCGCTGGCGCGACAGGCTCAGCTCCTGGGGGAGGGCGGCGACGTCGAGCTCGCTCCGGTATCGTTCCAGCATCGCCAGCATGAAGAAGTTGGCGCCCTGGAAGCCGTGGCGCGCGAAGTGATCGCGCGCAGGCGCGAGGACGCTGGCCGCCGGCACCGGCTGGGTGGTGAACGTCATGTGGCAAGCCTGGCAAGTCTTCCCCGTCTTCTCCCGCGCGTACGCGCTGGCGCGCCACTCGAGATACGGGACTTGCTCCGGG
Organism: uncultured Myxococcales bacterium; assembly: GCA_964589215.1. Lineage (GTDB taxonomy): Bacteria > Myxococcota_A > Polyangia > Fen-1088 > Fen-1088 > JADGRB01. Next base: position 2,438 of record CAZPUH010000247.1, read on the forward strand.
AAAGGTTGCGCGTCGTGCGACCCGCTGCCGGCAGGCGGACCCGCGCTAGCGACAGGCGTCGTGTACAGCGTGTGGCAGGTCGAGCACAGCTCCGCGGATGCGAGGTTGTTCGCGCGGGCAGGGACGAAGCCGGCCGACGAGTGCATCACGCGGGCGCGCGCCGGCGGCACGTCGTACGGGCCGAAGATCAAGCGGTCGCCCCACGCGCGCGTGAGGTCGATGCGGAGCTCGCCGTCGTGCTCGAGGCCACGTCCACCGTTTTGCAGCTGGTGGCAGAGCGAGCACGAGACCCCGTCGACGGCCAGCGGGTCGGCGCCGCCCGCGCGAGGACCGCCGCCCAGGTGACCGAAGATCTGCCCTTCGTGACCCGCCACGCGGGCCTGAAAGCGTGTCATCGGCATGTGGCAGGCCGCGCACTCGTCCTGGATGGACGAGGAGGCCTGCGGGTGGTCGACGATCTCGCGGCGGACGGCGGCCTGCCAGTAGGGGTCGCGGGCGGCGTTGGCCATGATCGAGGCGCGCCAGGCGAAACCGATCGAGACGTCTTCCCCGGACGGCGTCGTCAGCCCGTTGTGGCAGGCCAGGCAGCGATCCGAGGCAGAGAAGAGCGCGCGCGGCTCATCGGCGGGGGCGCGCCGCGGCACGAAAGCCGCGACGGCGGCGGCGCCCGCGATCGAGAACGCGATGGTGCGAAGCTGCATGATCACCACCCTTTGAAGAGACCGCCGTCGTACCAGTCCCACAGAAGGTACGTGCCGACCTGCCAGTGACGACCTTCCGCCTGATTCACGGGGATGTCGACGCCCACGTTCGCGCGAACGTGCTTGCGGCGGCTCAACGTCGCCTGGATCTCGGGAACCAGATCCCAGCTGACGCGCGCGCCGCTGGTGTCGAGCTCGCGCGCGCCGAGCACCTCGATCATGGGCGAGTACATTCGCCCGAAGCGGCCGGGGCTGACGCTCCACCCGACGAGGGCCCGCCAGAACACGTCCGGCTTGGCCGCGTCCATGTCGACGGGCAGACCGGCGCCGGCCTGAGCTTCGACGAAACCGCCGCGGGGCAGGATCTGCCCGAACGCGATGAACGGCTCGAAGATCGTCACACCGGCGCCCAGGCCTTGTTCCGTTCGCCCGGTCGGGACGGACACATCCAGGCCAGCGGCGAAGATGCTTCCGGTCCTGGCGCTCTGGAGGACCGCGTCCTTGAACGCAAACCCGAGATCGCCCAGGCCGGCCGTCCACCCGGAAGACCCGGTTCCGGCGGGAGCACCCAGGGCGCCCGCCTGATTGAGGATTCCGAACGGGACGCCCACCTCGAACTGCGCGCGGGCGCTCAGCCGCTGTTCGTACACCAGCTCGTTCATGACGCTTCCGGGCCCACGCAGCGCGATCGTGGAGGTCATCACGGCCTCGTCTTCCGGGAAGGCCTTCTCCGTGAAGAGGGCGCGCGGCAAGTTCAGGTCACCCAGGGGCCAGCGAGGAGGATCCTGGCAAAAGCCGCGCAGGTAGTCGACCACCGCGGCGATCTCTCCGTCGGTCAGCGCGCCGCCGAACGCGGGCATCATCTGGTTGAGACCACGGACGGGTCCCCCTTCGTGCACGACGGCGAACCAGTCCGGGGTCGGTTCCGACGTCGCGAACGTGCAGTCGCGCAGGTCGGGCAGGGGGACGTCGAACCCCACGACCTCGCGCGGCCGCCCCGCGCCGTCGGAGCCGTGGCACGCCGCGCACCCCGATTCCCAGACCTGCGCGCCCGTGCGGGGCGGCGTCTCAGCCGCCGGCGCGCGCGACGCGAGGCCCGCGATCGCGCCGGCCGCCATCAAGACGAGCGCCGCCCGCCCTGCCGGGTCGCAGCGGCAAGTCAGTTGAGTCCCGCCAGGCTGACGGGCGTGATGACCGCGCTCCCGTAGCAGTAGAGCGTCCCGCTGTCCGGGCTGATGGCCTGCACCGGGCATGACGACGGAATCGTCGTCAGCATCGTTCCGTCGGACACGCGGTAGACCTGGGTCGCCGACGTGGCCAGATGCCCGTTCGGCGACACGGAGAGGATCTTGTCAGCCTGCGGGTACCGGAGCTGCGAGAGGTTCGTGCCGTTCAAGCACGAGCCGGCGTAGTAGACGCTGGTTCCGTCGGGCGTGGCGACGACCCCGCGGGATGCCACCGGAAGGCTGCTGCCCTTCACCGGCGAAAGCAGCTTGCCCGTCGAGACGTCGTAACGCGTGACGAAGTCGGTGGGGTTCGAGCTGCCGACGAAAAGCGTCTTGCCGTCGGCGGTGGCAGCCAGCGCCCCCTCCCAGGAGCCATACACGGAGTCGACGACGGCACCCGTCGACGAATCGATGATCGTTGCCGTCGTCCATTGGTCGGGGTCGATGGTCGCGATTCGACCGTTGCTGAGCGCAACCACCTGGTAGGTGTCGCGCGGCGCGAAGATGTACTTGACCAGCGTCAGCGTGGCCGCGTCGATCTGCTCGATCGCCATCCCGGTATGGCCGATGTAGATGTACTTTCCGGCTGCGTCGACGGCGACGTCGCGCGCGCCATATTCGATGACCGCCGCTTCCACCGTCAGGCCGGTCGCGCTGTCCACGGAAACCAGGACACTCTTGGCGGGGTCGATGCCATACAGCCGCGGCCGCACCGGATCGGCGATGATCTTCGAAAATGAATACGTGAAGAGAGGCGCCGCGGCCGTCTCACGGATGCCGAGGCTCTTTCCGCGCAGGAGGTCCGCCGTCTTCGCGAAGGAGAGGCGTCCGGCCTCGGGCTCGTAGAGCCAGACCTCGGTGTCTGCCGTCGTGAGCGCGGCGGCGCTGACCGTCTTGGCAAACGGCGCGACCAGCGTGCGCAACGCGACGTCGATGAGGCCGCGCTCGGAGACCGCGAACGTGGCGGCGGCATCTTCCGCGAACACTCTTCCGAGATCGCCCAGCGCGCGCGACAGATGCTTGGCGTCCAGCTGGTGTCCCGCGTAATAGAGGTTCGTTTCGCTGGGGCCGAGATAGACGTTGCGCGGGGGGCCGGGGAATCCATATCCATTGTCCCAATTGCTCTTGTCCCCCGTTCGCGCCGGCGCGACCGTGAGGTCCTCGTCGACGATCGTGCAGCCGCTGAGGCCGGATTCGCCGACGTACAGCCGCTGCCCCGACGCCGACACCTCGATGTCCGGCTCGTACATGGTCAGATTCAGCTTGATGTCGGCCGTCTTGCCGTAACTGAGATCGACCTGGTGGACCTCCGTCCATTGGTCCAGGGTCGCGTAGTAGGCGAAGTTTCCGTTCACCGCCTCGACCTGCTGAGGATCGGCCCGCACGGGCACATAGGTCACCGTCCACGAGTGCTTGTCGATGACGGCCAGTCGCACGCTCCTGTCCTGCGCCGCCACCAGCAGCGTGCCGTCTGGCGATAGATCGAGGTCGGTGCTGATGGCTCCGAGCGCGACGCGCCTGACCTCCCTCTTCCCCGCGACGTCGAGGACCACGACCTCATTGGTCGTCAGCGCGTACAGCAGACCCGCCGCCGGATCCGGCACCAGCTTGATGAGGTACGGGATGTCGAACCAGCTCGCGGGCGACGCGGCGTCCACCCCTGTCCCCCCGTCGGTCCGGCGGACGTCCATGCCGGCGTCTCGCGGGGCGACGTCAGGGCGCGCGTCCACGGAGCCGGCGTCCGTCTGCGCGTCGCGCGCGGAGACGTCGGGCCGGGCGTCGCGCATCGCGAGATCGGTGGCGGAACCGCGCGCGTCGATGGCCGCCACGCCGTCGCGGCGCGCATCCGCGGCATCGGGGAGATGGCCGTCGGTCGGGTGGGCGCCGCCGTCCGGCGATCTGGTCGTGCTGGACCCGCAGCCCGCCACCATCACCGCGGTCCATGCCAGTAAGGATCCGAAACGGATCGCCGTCGTCCAACCTTGCGTCATTCGATTGACCACGATTTTCACTTGTCTGGACTGGTCGTTCAACGCGAACCTGGAGGTACGGTGCGGGAAAGCGCGGCAGCGGTGCGAGCCAAGATGTTGGCGGTGTGTGTGTTCCTCGTTTCGACCACGCCGCTGTCTTGCGGCGGGTCCAGCCCGTGCCGTCCCGGCGGCCGAGCATGCCGGGGGGACGCCGGCATCGACGCCCCGTCGGCGAAAGACGGCGACGCGGCTGACGGACGGCGCGACGGTCCCGCCCAGATGCGCGACGCCGCGACCGCGCGCCGCGACGCCATCGCCGACCGGACCGATGCGGTCACCGACGGGCGCGACGCGACGATGACCGGCCGAGACGGATCGACCGGGGACGCACCGGTCAGGACGGACGCGCGCGTGCAGGACGCGCACAACCCCGTCGACCGCCCAGCCGACGGCAGCGACGCCCGCCGGGCGCCGGACGGTGGCTCCGCCCACGGTGGCGGCCCCGAGACGTCGAAGTGCGCGGCGGGCCGGGTGCGCGTTCACGTGCGCGACATCTGGTCGCCGGGTGTCTCGCCGACCCTGAACATCCTGCCCGGCGCTCCGGCCGCCATTCGCCTGGTCCTGCAGCTGGACACGTACGACCAGCAGGTCTTCGCGGCCCGGTTGGACAGCGTCACCGACGTTGCGGGCGGCACCTGCGCGTATTACTCGGCCTGCATCCCCAACACGACCATCAAGATCAGCTTGCAGCCGGCGTTCCCGACCGGTTGCCCCAGCGTTTCGTCGTCGGCGGGGATCGATGTGTCCGCGGTGAACAGGAGCGAGTTCTGGATCGAGTACACCGGGACCAGCAGCACGTTGCCCGCGGACTACGCCGCTGCGGCGGTGGGTCCTGGGAAGTTTCAGGTGAGCGCGGACAGCAGCAAGCTCGTGTCGCCGGCCTGCAAGATGGGAGTTCCCCCTCCGCAATCGCCGGTCGCCGGCACCATCCGCGTCCATTTTCGGTGGCCGTGGACCGACCCGAGCAAGACCGGGTACCCCGGCGGAGCGTGCGGAGACGATCAGCTCGGCTACAGCCCTCCGCCCTACCCGACCAGCCTGGACGTCTCGGGGCCCAGCTGCGATCTGCAAGCCCTGCTGGAGCTGCAGAACGGCGCGTGCACCTGGTACTCCGTCCTGGTTCCCAGGGACAGGATTCCCACCAATACGGACGCCTGGCTGTTTTTCCAGTACCCCGCGTACCTGGTCGGGCTCGAGACCGGCCTCATCACGCTACCGACGGCATCGAAGCCCGCCGACGAGTACTGGGTCGCATTCACGGGCGGCTCCAATGGCGCGGACGCATCGTTGACGCCCACCTGCGGGAGCGTGGGCTCGTCGAGCATCTACACGGTGACGACGCAAAACCCCGGGCCGGCGTACCCGGGCTGCGGCGAAAGCGACTGAGGGTTCGTCAGAAGATCGCGAGCTCGCTGTTGCCGAATGCGGGGAACTGCGCGCTGGCGTCGGCGAGTCGCAGCCGCACGAAGCGGGCGGTTCCGGAGAGCGACACCAGCTGGTACGGCTTGGCCTGGACCGGGGCGGCCAGGGGCGCCCAGGCGGCGCCGTCGATGGAGCCCTCGACCGTCGCGGACGACGACGGACCGAACGCGACGTCGTAGAGCACCAGCGCGGTGACGGGCGTCGCCGCGCCGAGGTCGACGTAGACCCAGTTGTTCTGAGGCGGCGGCGCGCACATCTGACCGGAGGGGCAGGCCGGCGCGGGCAACGGTTGCAGGCTGGTCGCGAGGTCGCCGTCGGTGAGCGGGCAGGGGCTCTGCTGCACGGGGCCGCTCGGACCTTGAAGCCAGCAGTTTTTCCCGCGCGACAATGGCGTTCGCCCGCGCGTCGCGTAAGCCAGCGCGGGGGCGTACCAGGTGAGGTCGAAGTCGGTTCCGTCCCCGGCGATCTTGCGATGGGCCCACGTGGACCGGTTGCCGGCGAAGTCTTGAGTGACCCGGGGGTCGATCTGAACCTGGGTGGCCGATCCCGAGGTCGCCGCCGACCAGATGATCTGCCCCTTCGCGGTCGTGATCTGCAGCCGGTAGTCGTCCGCGGCCGACCCGATCGAGCTCTCGAGCGAAGGCCACGAGAACGACAGCATGCCACCCGCGTCGACCTCGGCCCCGGCCGTCTCCCAGAGTCGAAGCGCCGGCACGTCGACCTGCGTCTTCTGGATGTAGAAGTCGGCGTTGAGGCCCGCCGGGGCTGTGGCGGGTGCCGTCGGTGCGGGGCCGCTCAGCCACGCCGAGAACAGCAGCGCCTCGCCCGTCGAACCCTGCGTGTCCGCGCCGCGGAATGGCCCGAACGTGTAGGCACCCTCGGAGGTCGTGGTCGCCTTTGCGTACGGCTGACAGAGGCTGTCGTCGCCGCTGAGGCAAGCGAGCCCGAGGCTGCCGACGATGGTCAGCGCGTCGCCGATCGTCTGCAAGGCGTCCGGATGCCGAATCAGCTGCACCTTCGCAGCGCCGTCGCCGCCGCCGTTCTGTCGCTGGGCGACGCCGCTGACCGAGAGACTGGCATTCGAGTCGACGTGGCTGGCCGGGCCGAAGCACCCGGAGACGAGCGTCGCGACGACACCAACCGACAAGGTGCGCATACCTGCCTCCTCGGCGCGACATCGGTCGCGCGCACCCTGGGCTTAAGCAAGGTGCCCGCCAGCGATCGCGCCCTTCGCATCGCGGCTCTTCGTGGTCGGTGGCGTCCAAAAGTCGACAGGCGCCGTCAGAATCGGGCGCTCTTCGTCGGTCACGACGGACCGCGGCGCGGCCGGGTGTCTCGGGGGTACACCGGTGCTTGTGCGGGGCGGCGGCAAGCCCAACATTGCCCGGAGCGGCGGCGGAGGGTGGCGATGCGATGGTGGTGGCCGGCGGTCATCTTTTTGTCGGCAATGGTCGGGTGCGCGGATCCCAAAGGCACCAGTGGTCAGACCGCCGCGACGCCCGTCGTCACGCCTGAAGACGGCGGCGCAGGCGGAGGAGGCCTCGGCGGCGCGGCCGGTGTGCTCGCCAGCGACGCGGGCATCGACGGCGGCGCCGACACCGGCGACGACGCCCTGGGTGGAAGGAGCGGCGGGGACCTTGCGATGGGAGGCGCCGCCGGAGCCAGTGTCTCGATGGGGGGCGCTGTCGGAGGCAGTGCCTCGATGGGAGGAGCGGCGGGCGGCGGTACCTCGATGGGGGGCGCGGCGGGAGGGCGCGCCTCGCTGGGGGGCGCGGCAGGACGCGCGCCGATCACCACCTGTCTGATGGCCGCCGGCGGCGCGCCGGGCTCACCGCCCCTCGCGCCCGAGCCCCCGGCCGAGCTCGACCGGTGCGTGTCGCCGCCGGTTCTCTCGACGGCGCTGCGGCTGGCGCCCGTCGATCCGGGCCAGCATTACGTTCGGTGCAGCACCCACGGCCCGGAGCGCGCCTGGCGCGTCACGCTGTCGCCGGGCGGGCGCTTCCTGGCCGCCCGCACCGGGGCGGGCACCGTTCGCCTGCTCGACCTCCAGCGCTGGCGAGACGTCGCGCAGCTCGCTTCACCGGTGGGGCGCCTGGATGCGGTCGCGTTTTCGCCCGACGGTGAGCGACTCGCGACGCTCTCGGCGGAAGCCGGAGAGGTCGCTCTGTGGCGCACCGCCGACGGCGCTCTCGAGCGGAGCTGGGCGCTGACGCCTGGTTCGACGATCGACGCGGTGACGTCGTCGCTCGCGTTCTCGTCGGACGGGCGCTGGCTCGCCACTTCGTTGGGCTACAACCCCAATCCCGAAGACAATCCCCCGGTTCTGAGCCTCGTCGACACGACGTCGCCCGCGTCGATCCAGACGCCTCGCGTGAATCCGCAGAACATGGGACTGGGGGCGGCGTTCCCCGCGCTGACGTTCGTGGGCGATCGGGCGTTGTTCGTCGACATGGCGTACCGGGTCGGCAATTCGCCGCCCAGCCGTCGCCTGACGCTGTACCAGTTGCCGTGCGGGCCGCCCGTGACGGTCTTCCAGGACTGGGACGAGGAATTGCACGGATACGCGCTGTCACCGGACGGCCGACTGATGGCGTTCGCCGCCGAGTCCGTCCCCGCCACCGGACTGTCGGTCGTCGACACGGGGACCGGCCAGACGATGGCCCACGATGCGTCGTTTCGCGGCACCGTCCTGGCGTTCGCACCCGACAGCGCGCGCTTTTACGTTCAAGAGGGCGACGTCGTCACGGCGATCGCTGCAAGGTCGCTGCAGCGTCTCGGCAGTTTCCCGCTGGCCGCCGGCTCCACCTTTCAGGCCGTGGCCCCCAACGGCAGCCTGGTCACCACGACGGCGGGCGCGACGTCGTGGTGGGATCCGGCGACGGGCGCGGTGACCCGCACTCTCCCCTTCAGCGCCGACCAGATCGCCTGGTCCGCCGACGGCGGCGTCGAGGTCGTGACCGGAGGCGGCGCGCTGTTTCATGCGTACCGGCCCGCCGATGGCGTCGAGCTCTGCGCGCCGGCGGCGGGCGGCCCGGCGATCACGCGGTTCACCGCCTCACCCGCGGGCGCGCAGGTCGCTTACGGCTACGACGACGGCACCGTCGAGGTCGTCGCGGCCGACGGGACCGGCAGCGTCTCGTTCAGCACCAAGCTGGGCGCCGTGCAGAGGCTGGCCGTCTCGGACGACGGGCACCGTGCATCCGTGGTTGGGACGCCGCCCCCCGGCGACACGTCGGCGCCTTCGGCGACCATCTTCGACACCGCCACCGGCGCCGCTGGCCCCGCGATCGAGGTGGCGCCGTACGGTTCGTCGGGCGGGCTCTTTTCGCCTGACGGCAGCGCGCTGGCCGTCTCGACGCTTCAATCCACGACGCCGACGTGGGGAACGCGGGTGGTGGACACGACCTCGGGGGCCGTGCTCCTGGACCTGCAACCCTCGGCGGGCACGTCGTTCGACGACCCCGAACAGTTCAACGTCGACGGGAGCCAGCTGGCCGTGCAGACCCCGGACGGTCTTCAGGCCTGGAGACTCGCCGACCGGGCCCCCGTCGGAACGTTCGCGCCGTCGGCGCGCAACCTGTCCCCGTCCTGGACGTACGTGGCGACGCCCACGGCCGGTGGATTCACCGTGTCGTGGAGCTCGACGGGCGCCGCGATCCAAACGTTCCCGGCCTACGACTTTCAGGCGGCGCGGTTTGCCGGCGACGTGGTCATGGGCGAGGCGCTGGTGACGCACACCCACGCGGACGACTACTTCGCCCAGTCCCTCTGGGAGATCCAGACCGGCGCCGAGCTCCGGGTCTTGCCCGCCGACTTTCGGGTCGAGGACATCGCCCTGTCCGGCGCGGCCAGCCAGCTGCTGACGATGGAGAACGGAACCGTCGCCGTCTGGTGCCGCTGAGGCGCTGCGTTCGCGCCGGGCGGGCGCCCGTCTCAGAACGGGCTCGAGAACGTCGTGGCGCTGACGTAGTCCGGGCAGAGGGGCGTCGTCGGATTGACGGTGAAGGTCCACTTCTGGTTCGCGTTGTTGTTCGAGGTCCACTGATCGATGAGCGCGCCGGCGGTCTTCGACGCCCCCACGACGTCCATGACCAGGTGGCTGTTGACGTTGGTCAGCGTGAAGTAGCCCGTTCCAACCCCCGCCGGCGAGAGCGTCCAGGTCTGGCTGGGGCTACCCTCGAACTGGTAGGTTTCCTGCTCGACGGCGGCGCCGGCCGTCGTCGAGGCGCCGCGCACGCCCAGCATGAGCGAGCTGGCCCGGCTCACCAGGCTCACGGGCGAACCCATCGCCGGCAGCCACACGAGCTGCCACTGCTGGTTCAGGCCGTTGTTCAGGGACCACTGATCCATCTGCGTCCCCGCGTTGTGTGACGATCCAGGATCGTCCAGCACCATCCCGCTGTTGACGCTGGTGACGACGTAGGTCGAGTCGGGGCTGTATTCGAACGCGCCGATGTCCGGCGTGGTCAGCTGGGCGCGGCACATCCCGCGCTGGTCGAACGAAGTGACGGTCTGGCCCGCCTGGATCGCCGGGCTGTTCGGCAGCAGGGGGTACACGGCCGGCGTGCCGCCGATGGACTGCAGAGTCCCGAGCTGGGGATCGGTGACGATCCAGGTCCCGTAACCGCTCAGCGGCGGGGTCGCGCCGCTGGTGTTGGTGACGATGTCGGGCTGCGCGCCAAAGAACTGGGCGTTGCCGGAGACGTCCGGCCCCTGGGGCGCGGTGTTGTAGGCGAAGATGTTGTTCCCGTCCTGGATGGTGCCGGTGACGGCGGCCAGGTACAGCCCGCCTCCGGCGGTGCCGGCGGAGTTGTGCGCCATGGTGATGTTCGAGACCTCCCAGTAGCCGGAGCCGGTGAGTCCCTCGAAGTAGACGCCGCCGCCGCGGCCGTGGGTGGCGACGTTGTTGGCGATCGTCGTGTTGGTCATGTTCACGCCGTCGCAGGCCGCCGTGTAGACGCCACCTCCGTCGGTGTTGGCCGTGTTTCCGCTGACGATCGACTCGTAGAGCTCGACGCGGGCGTTGTTGCCGTAAATGGCACCGCCGGAGGTCGTCGCGCGGTTGTTGGAGAACGTCGACGCGTAGGAAACCACGGAGCGGGCCGAGGCGGGCAAGTCGACCGCGCCACCGAAGGCCGCCGTGTTGTCGTGAATGTAGCTCCCGTAGGCGGCCACGCCGTTGGCGTTCGAATAGATCGCCCCGCCGCCGTTCGCGCTGCAGTGATCGATCTGCACGACGTTGAGGTCGACGACGTCGCCGCCGTTCAGCGCGAGGCAACCCCCATTTCCAGTTCCCGCGTTCCCGCCGGTCAGTCGGAGCCATTGCAAGACCAGGGTGTTCGTCGATCCGCTGGGGATCGTGATGATCGAGCCGCTGGTGGTGCTGATCGTGACCGTCGTGTAGTTGGGCGCCTGGCCGTTGAAGTTGCCCTGGATCTTCATGGAGTGCGTGATCTGCAGCGGCCCCAGCGTCGGGTTCAGCGCGATGGTGACGGACCCGGCGATCCCGATCTGGATCGTGTCCTTGTTCCCGGTGCCGTGACCGCAGGCGTTCGTCGCGCCGCTGTTGGCGGCTGCGACCGCCATCCGCAGCGTGCAGCCCGGGCCGGTCGTGTTGTCCGCCGTGCTCGTCACCGTCAGCGTGTTCGCGCGCGCCGTGGCCTCGCCCAGGGCACCCACCAGCGCGACCACAAGGGCTGTCGCTCCAACAAACCAGGTCCGTCCCATCGAACCCTCCTCCGCAAATCGTCCCGGCTGCGCCTATCGCGGCCGACCGGCGTCCGGCCGGTCCGGCGTTCTATACGCTGTCCAGCGTCATATTCGTGCGTCACATTTCTGGCTTGGGCGCAAAATGTCGCGTGTGGTCGTCGCCAATCAAGCGATTCTGGCCGCGATTTGCGTAACGAATATCCGGTCGTTCAGTTATGCCGCCGCAGTGAGCCAATCGTTGCGCGTGACGAATTGGCCCGACGTTGCGGCTCATTGGTGTAAGAGGGATTGCAGCCAACGTCGGCAGTGACGAGGCGGCAATGTGCACGTTCGGCTTCGGTAGCCCTTCCGTGCAACGCAAACCGACATTACCCGGGGATGACATGACGCGAACGACCGCTCTCACTCTGACCGCGCTGCTGCTGGTGATCTCGTGCTCGGCACCGACGATCGACACGGAGCGGACGGAAGGAGCGCTCGTCGCCCCTTCTTATGTTCAGAGCGGCTTTTCGTGCCCGCAATCGCCGCAGACGACCGTGTCAGTCAAGTTGCCGTCCGCCGAGCGCGCCGGCGACTTGCTGGTTGTCGTCGTGGGTTGGGACGACTCCACGACGAACGTTTCAACCGTCACTGACTCCCTCGGTAACAGTTACGCGCTCGCGGTGGGGCCCACGCGGCGCAGCGGCTCGGCGAGCCAATCGATCTATTACGCGCTGGGCGTCGCCGCGGGAACGAACACCGTCACGGTGGTTCTCAACCACGCCGCCCCGTACGTCGATCTGCGCGTGCTGGAGTACAGCGGCGTGTCGGCCTTCGACGGCGCCGTCGGCGCCAGCGGCTCGTCCAAGTCCCCTTCCAGCGGCGCGCTGGCGGCAGTCACCGCCGGCGATCTGCTGGTGGCCAGCGACACGATCGGCACGGCGACGAATGGCTCCGTCAGCGGGTGGACCAACCGGCTGGTGACCTCGCCGGACGCCGACGTCGTCGAAGATCGCATCGTCACCACGGCCGGCAGCTACACGGCGAGCTCGACGATCTCTCCCAGCAGCTGGTGGGTGATGCAGGTCGTGGCGTTCAAGGCAGCCACGGGCTCGACAGGATCGGGCGGCGCCGGCGCTGCGGGCCACGCCGGCGGGGCCGGCGGCTCGGCGGGTGGTTCGGCGGGAGCGGGCGGCTCGGCGGGCGCGCGTGGTTCGGCGGGAGCGGGCGGTTCGGCG
>CAZPUH010000248.1:0-2405 GCA_964589215.1 uncultured Myxococcales bacterium
CAATCAGCCCGGGTGATTGAAACGTCGCCTCCCCGTGCGTAACCTCCAGCGCATGGGCAACGGCGACTCCAAACCTTCCGGATTCACGGTCAACGACCGGCGCGCCTCGCACGAGGAGGCCAAGCCTGCGGCCGCGCCCGCCGCGCCGCCAGCCCCGACGCAGGCGGACGCAGCGGGTGCCGCCAGCGGCCTGCCGCCGGTCGATTTCCACACGTTCATCCTGTCGCTGGGCAGCTCGGCCCTGCTGCACCTCGGCGAGCTGGAACATCCGGAGGCGGGCGACGCCCGGCAGGACCTGTCGATGGCCAAGCACACCATCGACATCCTGGCGATGCTCGACGAGAAGACGAAGGGGAACTTGACCCCGGCCGAGGAGAAGCTGATGGAGAGCCTGCTCTTCGACCTGCGCCTTCGCTACGTCGAGGCCACGAAGACCAGGCAGTAGGGCGCGGCGGCGCGGAGGCGCCGCCCGATCACCCGAAGTAGCTCGTGTGCAGGACGTCCGAGGTGACGTTGCACAGCGCGTGAAACGTCGCGCCCGCGGCGATCGAGCCGGTCCGGGCCCGCATCCAGCCGAAGACCAGCGCCGGGAAGAACACCGCGAGGCGCTGCGGGTTCGGCACCACCAGCACGTGTCCCAGCGCGAACAGCACCGAGGAGACCAGCAGCGCGGCGCCCACGGGCGCGCCCAGCAGGCGCCGGGTGGGCGGCCAGACCTCCTCGAGGCGCTCCATCAGGTAGCCCCGGAAGAACAGCTCCTCCGGAATGGCGACGACGACCAGCTGGCTGAACGCCAGCAGCGCGAACTGCGGCGGCAGCCGCAGCTCGCCGCCCGCGCGCCCCAGCCAGTGGCGGCACAGGGCGCCGAAGGCGCGGGTGGCCGCGTTGGCCGGGATCGTACAGACGTGCCCATAGAACAGGAAGAACCCCGCCACGAAGGCGGGCAACGTCGCGGCGGCGAAGAGCGCCAGGACCGTCAGGTTCAGGGCGACGGGATCGACGCGTAGCCCGGCGTCGCGATAGTCGAAGTCCCGCCCGGCCAGGCGGGACGCCGCCGCCGGGACGTAGATGAAGACCAGCGCGATCCCGGCGTGCAGGTTGTCGCGCACGAAGGGGACGCCCGCCGCCAGCGCCGCCAGAAGCGCCGCCACCCCGGTCGCGACCGCGAACGCCAGCAGCGGCTCGCGGAGCCCGCCCGTGCCGCGCTGAACATCGCGCTGCATGCCGTCACTGAATCGCGCGCGCGAGGGTACCCGTCGGAGCGCGACCCGTCATCGCCGCTCGAAAGGGGCCAGCGCCGCGAAGGCCGCGGTCGCGGCCCGGGTGGCGACGCGCAGGCGATCGGCCGCGGTGACCGGCGGGGCGCCGTCCGAGGCGCGCAGCGACGCGAGCAGCGCATCCAGCTCGCCCTGCAAGCTGCCCAGCGCCTCGCGGCTCTCCTGAAGCGCCGACGCCAGCTTCGTCGAACGGGACAGCGGCGCGCCGTTGCGACGGACCGTCACCCGCGAGCGCGCGGGAACCGCCACCGGTGGACGCTGCGCGGCCGGCACCCGACGTCGCGTTGACGGTGCCCGGCTTCGCCGAGCGGAGTCGTCGCGAGATGCCATGCCCGGTTCAGCATTGGCCTGCGCGACCTCGGTGTCAAAAACTTTCGCCCGTTTCCGCCGGGTCGGGTCGCACCTCAGCGGCGGCCCAGCAGATAGCGCCGCGACGGATCGACCGCCAGCCCCGTGCCGAGCGCGGTGCGGCCCACCAGCATCGGGTACAGCATGTCGCCCCGGTTGGTCAGCGTGACCGTGATGCGGCGATGCAGCGTCCCCAGCTTCAGCGCCGTTTCGATGACCGGGCGCCGCTCGATGCGGCCCGAGGTGTCCCGCACCATCGCGTAGGCCCGCACCGTCACGCGCACGACGGTCGGCCGCCGGCCACGCCCGCCTCCCGGAACCGTGATCTCCAGGATGGGCCGCCGGTTGGGGCCGCCGGTCGTGTCCACGGTCCGCATGCGGGTCACGTGCAAAGCGGAGGTGCGCGCGCCCGTGTCGATCTTGGCCTTCAGACGGTCGACGCCCAGGCCCGGAAGCGCGACCAGCTCGACCCACCCGACGCGCGTCTTCCCATCGCTGAGGCTGGCGGCTTCGCCGCCCAGCGCAGCGGCGCGCTTGCGGGCGACGGCGCCCACCCCGCGCGCCAGCGTGGCGACGGTGGTCCCGGCGCGAACGGGTCCCGCGGGCGCCACCTCGATCACCATGCCGCCCGACGGCGCGACGATGACCGCCGCCGGGCCGGGCAGCATCGGCTCCAGCCGCGCCAGCGCCTCGCGCGGCCGCACCAGGTGGCCGGGCGGCACCACCGTCTCCAGATGGCCGTCGCGTGGCGCGCGAACGCGCACCAGCCGGGCGCCGGCC
>CAZPUH010000249.1:0-14860 GCA_964589215.1 uncultured Myxococcales bacterium
CGTCAGCACGAACACGAAGTTGTAGCTGCGCATGTCGCCCAGCAGGCGGATGAAGCAGCGCTCGTTGAACTTCACCAGCTCCTTGGCGACGCGCACCGGCTTGATCTCGCGGTTGTCGAGCCACCGCTTGATGAAGACGTCCCCCGGCACGCCTGCCACGTGCTCCTCGACCAGCGTCGACCCGTAGGTCACGTAGTTGAGCCGGTTCGGTGAGAGCAGGTGCTCCAGCTCCAGCCCATACACGCGCGAGGCGTCGGCCTTCTTCACGTAGAAGTAGTCCGGGTTCTCGTTGATGCTGTTGACGATGCGCACCCGGAACGGCAGCGAGTTGCCGAAGCTGCAGAAGTCGATCCGGTCGACGTACAGATGGTCGACGACCGACAGATCGCCGTGCACCTTCAGCAGCGCGTACACGTACTTGAGGTCGACCTTCAGCGCGTCCATCTCGCCGGGCGAATAGAGGACGGACTCCCACAGCGTGTCCTGCCCGTCGCTGTTCCGCAGCGGCACGCTGTCGCGAAACCCCTCCAGCCGCTCGTAGCTGACCGGCAGCTCCAGCTCCCGGCGAAACCGCGCCAGGTACGCGCCCAGCCGCTTGCTGATCGCGTAGCTGGGCTTCCGCAGCGTCCGCCCGATGACGGTGTTGTCGGCGGCGTCGGTGATCGCGTCGGGCGCCATGGGTGCTGCAAACGGCAGGTTAACACCCTGCCGTCGGCCCAGGTCGCCCGGGCTCAGCGCGGGAGCTGGAAGTGGAAGGTGTAGGACTGAATGACGAAGGCCACCCGCTTGCCGGTTTTGTCGACGGCTGGCGAGAAGTGGCAGTGGTGCTTGAGCGCCTCCATGGCGGCCCGATCGAGCCCGTGCCCCAGCCCCGAGAGCACCCGGACGGCGTAGACGCGTCCTTCGGGCGTGAGCGCGACGCGCAAGCGGACGTCCCCTTCGACCCCGGCCTGCGCGGCCTCGTCCGGGTAGGCGATGCTCTTGCCGCACGCGTCGGTGTCGACCTCCGGCATGGTGGCCACGTCCGACTCAGACGCCGGCTGGTAGGCGCCCTCGCCGTCACCTGAAGGTGCGCCCCCCCTCGCGCGGCCCGGCGCGCCGGCGCCGGGTTGCGCCAGCGTCGTCGATCCCACCGGAACGGCGACCCCTGCGGCGACCACGCTCGTCGATGACATCGAGACGCCGAACATCGGCCTGGGCGGCGCGGGCGGCAGCGGGGCCGGCGCGGCCGCCGCCGGAGCGGGATGACTGGTGGGCGTGGGCCGGGTGCGCAGCGCCAGCTGCCGCCGTGGTTTGGGCGCAGCCGCGGCGTGCGGCGGCCCGGCCGTCGCCGCCGGGCGCGCCTCAGCGATCGGCGGCGGCTGCTTCTTGAAGTAGAGCTCCACCGTGCTGGAGGCGGGTCGTTTGCCCACGTGTCCGCGCGCGATTGCGACCGCGAATCCGAGATGCACGACGACCGCGACCGCCAGAGTGGCCAGATCGGCCCTGCGAGACATGGCGGTCTCCCTACGGGCCCGACTGGGTGTTGAGCGCGAACTTCGTCACGCCAAGCGTCTTGATGACGTCCACGACGTGCATGACGTCGCCGTAGGCGATCCCGCGGTCCGCCGCCACGACCGCCTGCAGCTCGGGGTCGCTCTTCAGCAAGGCGGGCACCAGCGCCCTCACGGCCTTCTCGTCGGTCGGCTGCCCGTTACGGTAAAGCTTGTAACCGCCCGTGGACTCCTTCTCCAGCGTGAGGGCCAGAGTCGAGCGCTTGGTCTCGTCGGCGCTGGCCGCCTCGGGGAGCGCGACCTTGATCGACGGGCTGGCGACGATGAGAGGCGCCGCGACCATGAAGATGACCAGCAGCACCAGCGTCACGTCGACCATGGGCGTGACGTTGATGCTCGCGAACATCTCGCCGCCGTCCTGTGTGGATCCGCCGCTCCCCATCAGGCGCTCCGCCGCAAGAGCCCGGGGTCCGTCCGGGCCCAGCCGGCCTGAACGTCCTCGGCCGCCAGGTGCGCCAGCCAGTCGACCTCCGCCATCCGCACGCGGACCCGGCGGCTGAAGTAGTTGAACGCGACCACCGCGGGGATCGCGACCAGCAGGCCGATCGCCGTGGCGACCAGCGCCTCCGAGATGCCCGCCATCACGGTCGACGCGCCTGCGCCGGCCGTTCCCTGCGTGGCTGCCAGATCGTGAAAGGCCTTGATGATGCCCAGCACCGTCCCGAAGAGGCCGACGAACGGTCCGTTCGAGCCGAGCGTGGCCAGAAAGGGCAGGCGCCGCTCGAGGCGGAGGCGCTCGCGCGTCTTGGCCCCTTCGATCGCCGCCGCCATCTCGCTGGGACCGACTTCTTCAGCCAGCTTGTGATCGTCGCCCTGCTTCAGCAGCGTCCGGATCTCGGCCGCCAGCTCGCTGCGGCCGACGCGATGAGCGCGAAAGTACCAGAGCCGTTCGAGCATGACCGCCATGCTCATGACGCTGAGAGCGATCAGCATCCAGAGCACCCATCCGGCGCCGTGGAGCGTGAACGCGAGGAATCGTCCCGAAACATCCATCTTCGTTTTACTTCCTTTCCATTTCTCTACTGGAGCAGCAGGGTGCGATGTGCGAAGTCGGTGCCGCCGCGTTCGTCGCGGGCGACGGCGTAGAGGTCGATCTGCGCGCCGGAGGACGGCAAGCGCTGATCCAGGTGCAGCACGGTCACCGGCTGGGTGGCGCTGGTCTTCTGAAAGCTCAGGTTGCCGGCCGTGCAGAACCAGGACGTCGTCAGCCTCTCGGTCGTCACCGCGCCGCCGGCGGCGGTGTAGCTCTGCGCGCTGTCCGGCGTGAACGTCACCGTGAGGCTGAGCGCCTCGCCCGCCTGCACCGGCGTGGGCGCCGTCGGGTCGAGCGCCGTCATCGCGCCGGCCGCGTCGACCGAAAAGACGCCCGCGATGATCGGATTGGCGTTGGCCGGGCCCGCCTCCGCCAAGCGCAGCCGATAGACGGCCGTGATCGATCCAGGGCTCGCCGCCTGCGGGCTCGCGTCTACCTCGGCGACCAGCGGCAGGTACACGCCGCCCGTCGCGTCCGGACCGCCCAGCGACGCGGCCGGCACCGGCGGCATCACGAAGGGGATCGTCAGACCGTCGCCGATCGGCTGGAGATCCGCTCCCGCTGTCCCCTCGACGCAGTCCGTGTTCACCGCCTGTCCAGGCAGCGGGGGCAGAAAGCACTGGCTCCAGGACGCCGCCGGGGTGCCGCCGCCGGTGTCGACCGCCAGCGCCGCCACCGTGGCGCTGGCGCCCGGCGCGAGCTGCGGCGGATCGGCCTTGATGCCAAGCACGCGCAGGCCCGCGACGAACGAGACCGGCGGATCGGAAAAGCTCTGGCACCCGCCGAGCCCGAGGAGGGCGCAGCCGGCGAAGCACGCCGAGACGACCATCCGGAGCGGCGACATCAGAAGTCCCCCCGGATGCCCAGGATCGGCAGCAGCGGCAAGCCGGTGATGGGGTGGGCGATCGTGTAGTTGTAGTTGTAGCCAACCGCTTCGGGGTTGTCGGCGCGCAGCACGTTCTGCACGTCCAGGTAGGCGGAGAAGCGCCAGCGGTCGAACGTGAAGACCTTGTCGACGCGAAGGTCGAGCTGATTGAAGGCGCCGAGCCGGCCGCTGTTCATGGCGCCCAGGAGCGGCGTGTACCTGTCGGCGACCGAGTCGTAGAACGCGCCGGTCACCGGCGTGGTGGGATCGCCGGTGACGTAACGATAGCGCGCGCCCAGCTCGAAGCCGCGCGGCAGAAAGTAGCTGAGCATCACGGTGAGGATGTTCGTCTGGTCGAATGTGAACGGATACCAACTCTGACCTGGATGATCCTTCCGCTGACTGCGCGAGAGCGTGTAGGCCAGCCAGCCGTAGAGGCGCTTGCCCAGGTTCTGGCGAATGAGGACCTCGCCGCCGTAAGCGCGACCGATGCCCTCGTTGGTGAGCGGTGGATCGCCCGCAGTCTGGCCCGCGACGATCAGGTCACGCAAGCTCTTCCAAAACAGATCCAACTCGGCGGTCAGTCCAGGCCAGAGCTCGCCCTCGGCGCCGACGATGACCTGGGTGCCATGCTCGGGCGAGATGTTCGGGTTGCCGAAATCCGCCGAGAACGCCGACGGATCCGGCGGCTGCGCGTAGAGCCCCACGGCCCCCTTCAGCGCCACGCGCGGGACCAGCTGATACCGCAGAGCCAGGCGCGGCTCGGGAGAGACAAACCCCCGCGCGAACGCCTGCGGCGTCCCTTGATAGCCGGCGAAGGTCATCACCTGCAGGCGGAACTGCGGCGTGACCGTGAAGCGTCGATTGAAGAAGGCCAGCGTGGCGGTCACGAAGGGCGCGACGTGATTCGTGTACAGCGTCAGCTGGTCGATGGCGTAGCCGCTGCCCGAGCCGCTGAATCCCCCGCTGGCGCCCAGCCCCCCGGCGCCCGTGCCGCCGACCAGGTCCGTGACCATGGCGGGCGAGCCGGCGCGGCTGACCTTCCAGCGGTCGCCCTCGAAGTCGACGCCGCCGTCCAGCCGCAGCGTCGTCGTGACGGGCCAGCGGCCGACGGCGCGCGTCGCATACGCGAAGGCGTGCTCGTCCAGCGAGCTCGGCGTCTGGCCGAACGCGACACCCAGGCCGAAGGGAGCGTCATACCCGACTGACGAGGTGACGGAGAGCGTGCGCCCGCGATCGAAGCGGTGCGCCCAGCTGAGCACGGCCCGGTGAAACGAGGTGTGCGAGTCGACGGTCGCGTCCAGCGCGTCGTTCTTGACCCGCGCCAGCACGCTGAGCCGATCGTCCGAACCAAACAGGAAGAGGTCGACCACGTCCCGGCTCGAGGGCCGCCAGGAGAGGCGCCCCTGGTAGTCGTAGTAGACCGGTGACAGCTGGAAGGTGCTGGTGGTGAAGAGCGGCAAGGTGACGTCGATCCAGCTGCGCCGGCCGGCCACCGCGAACGACAGCGTCCTGGTGAGCGGCCCCTCCAGCATCAGCGAGCCGTCGAGCAGGTCGATCTGCGCGTAGCCGTGCAGTCCGTCGGTCCGCGGCTTGCGCGTGTCGACGTCGACGATTCCGCCCAGGCCCAGCCCATGATCGGCCTGGTATCCGCCCGGGACGAAGGTGAGCCCGTCGATCATCTCGCTGTTCACCGTCGAGCGCAGGCCGCCGAAGTGATAGAGGACCGGCACGTTCACGCCGTCGATGTAGACGCGCGTGTCGGCCGGCGCCGAGCCCCAGACCGGCAGGAGGCCGATCCCGAACGGCGCCCGCGCGACACCCGGCAGGTTCTGGACGGCCTTCAGCGTGTCGCCCTGCGTGCCGGGGATGTGCTGGATCTCCGCCGTGGTCAGCGTCTGCTCGACCGTCTCGACGACGGCGCGCTGCCCGCGCACGGTGGAGGCGTAGCGCTCCTTCACGTCGACGAACAGGCTGAGCTCGGTGGACTTCCCTTCGTGCAGCGCGACGGTGACGTCGACGGGGAGGATCGCCGCTCCGCGCAGCGCCAGCTCGTGCTCGCCGATCGGAAGCGCCGCGAAGGAAAAGCGTCCCTGCTCGTCGGTGACCGCCCGCCGCTCATCCCCCGGCGCGATCGAGACCAGCGCGACCGCGCCGGCGACAGCCGCGCGATCGCCGCGCCGGCGCACGACGCCCGAAAGCGGGACCGTCGGCGTCGGCGTGTGCGGCGCGCCGGGCGCGGCAGAGGCGGGCGGAGGCTGATCGGGTTTGAACACGAACCGATAGCTATACGTAACTCGCACCGGGACCGGATGTCCGTCGGCCTGTCCGGGCTCGAAAACGAACTGACGAGCCGCCGCGACGGCGGCCTGATCGAGCACGTCGCCGCCTTCGCCGCCCGCCGGCGTGACCACCTGGACGGCGCCCACCTTGCCCGTCTCGTCGACGTCGAGGGAGAGAACCACCTCTCCTTCGCGGCGCGCCGCCGGCGCGGCGGGCAGAACCGCCTCCACGAAGTGAACGAGACGCGGTGGCTTGAAGACGGGCGCAGCTTCCGCGGCGTTTGCACGGGGGATCTGCGCCATCGCAATCATCATCGCGACGCACGTTGCGAAGGCGCGTAATCGACCGTTGCAGCGTAAGGCATCGACTGACCAAGGCGTGTCGACGGCGTCCGGCCGCCACCTGCTGGACGATTTGCTCACCGTCGTACCCATTGCAGAGAAAGGGTCACTCGGGTTGTGCTCCGCAAGGGCAGACTTAGCGTTCTCCTCGTGTCAGCCATCGAGGACTTGTTGCAGAAGACGAGCCGAACGTTTGCGCTGGCCATCCCGATCTTGCCGGAACCAACGCGCAATCAAGTCGGGATCGCCTACCTGTTGTTCCGGATCGCCGACACGTTCGAGGACGCCGTCTTCTGGACCCGCGAGCGACGCCTGGAGAGTCTGAGCCGATTCGTCGAGCTGCTCGATCGGGACGCGAGCGCCGCCGACGCCCTGGCGGCCGAGTGCCTGCGCGAGCCGCCGCTCGAGCACGCCGGATACCAGGAGCTGCTGGCCAGAATGCCGCTCGTCCTGCGGGATTTCGGCGAGCTGCCGCCGGCCGTGCGGCTGTCGGTTCGCCGGCACCTCGCTCGCAGCGTCGACGGCATGAAGCAGTTCGTGAGCCGGTCGGACGCCAGCAACCGGCTGGCGCTGTCGGACGTCGCGGATCTCCGCGCCTACTGCTACGCCGTTGCCGGAATCGTGGGCGAGATGCTGACCGAGCTCTACATCGACGACCGGCCGGAGCTCGTCGCCCGTGCCGCGGAGCTTCGCAGCCGCGCCGGGAGCTTCGGCGAAGGGCTGCAGCTGGTGAATATCCTCAAGGACGCTCCGCGCGACGCGGCCGAGGGACGCGTCTACATTCCTGCCGGCGTCCCGCTGGCCGCCGTCCTGGAGCTGACCGACCAGGCTCTGACGAGGGCGGAGGAGTATGTGGAGCTCTTGCGCGCCGCCCGAACGGACCGGGGACTCGTCACCTTCAACGCCTTCATCGCGGGGCTGGCCCGATCGAACCTGCGAATCCTGCGCGCGCGCGGCCTGGGCGCCAAGCTCTCGCGAGCGGACGTCGCCTCGGTTGCGGCGGCGGTGGGCGCCGGAGCCGCAATGCCTTGAGCGCCGGAACGCCGGGACGCCAACTGGCGTTCCCGGCGTCCTGGCGTTTCACCCACCCGGTGTCGGCCTTTCCGCCGTCGGCTGATACCAAGTCCAAGATCGTCGCAGGTTGTTTGGCTCCCGGTAGTTCCCAGGCTTTGAAGGAGCGACGGGGTGACGGTCGATGCGGGTGTTCTTGACGGGAGCGACGGGGTTCATCGGATCGCACGTGGCGCAGGCGGTGGTCGCGCGCGGGGACAGCCTCTGCTGTCTTTGCCGGCCAACCAGTCGGCGCGCCGGTCTGGAAGACCTGCCGATCGACTGGGCCCTGGGCGATCTGACCGATCGAGCCTCTTTGCGCCGCGCGATGACGGGAGCGGAGCTGGTCATCCACTGCGCGGCCGACTATCGCCTCTACGCGCGCGACCCGGCCGAGATCTACCGCAGCAACGTCGACGGCACGCGGAACGTGCTGGAGCTGGCCGCCGAGCTCGGCGTGCGGCGCGTGGTTTACACCAGCTCCGTCGGAACACTCGGCCTCGGCGGCCGCAGGCCCGCCAACGAGAACGCCCGGGCACATCTGGACGAGATGGTGGGCGACTACAAGCGAAGCAAGTTCCTGTCCGAGCGGCTGGTGGAGACCTGGATCGATCGGGGCCTCCCGGTCGTGGTGGTGAGCCCCTCGACGCCGATCGGCGAGCGGGACGTCAAGCCGACACCCACCGGGAAGATCGTGGTCGACTTCCTCAACGGCCGTCTGCCCGCCTATGTCGACACCGGTCTGAACCTGGTCGACGTGCGCGACGTGGCCCTCGGGCACCTGCTGGCCGCCGAGCGGGGGCGCCCCGGCGAGAGCTACATCCTGGGCGGCGTGAACCTCACCTTGCACCAGATGCTCGAGTTGCTGGGCCGGTTGTCGGGCAGGCAGCCGCCGCGGCTCAAGCTGCCGCACTGGGTTCCGCTGGCGATCGCGCACGTCGATGAGCCTCTCTCCCGCTGGCTGGGCCGCGACCCCCGCGTCTCGCTGGCGGGCGCGCGCATGGC
Source organism: uncultured Myxococcales bacterium (assembly GCA_964589215.1). Classification (GTDB taxonomy): domain Bacteria; phylum Myxococcota_A; class Polyangia; order Fen-1088; family Fen-1088; genus JADGRB01. Next base: position 8,131 of record CAZPUH010000249.1, read on the forward strand.
GAAGTCGATGATGTTCTTCGACACCAGCAAGGCGGTTCGCGAGCTGGGGTTCCCTCGGAGCCCGATCGAGCCGGCCCTGGAACGCGCCGTGAACTGGTTCATCGAGCACGACTACGCCCCAGCGCGCCCGGCGCCCGCCCACCAGCGCGGACCTCGCCTGCGCGCGCCCAACCCTCTTGTCTGGCTGATTGCCCTGCTCGCGCTGGGTCTGGTCACGACCCGGTGGGCTCTTGCCCGCCAGTGGCTGCCCCGCACCGACCCGTTCGGTCTCGAGGCGGGCATCCGGAGATCCGTCGGAGGGCTGTAAGTCGTTCACGCGAGCTGATGAATCGGAGGGGGGCGCATTGGTGCGCGGCCCTTTCAACATCAGGTTGGGACCGAGGCCAACTTGAAGGTTCCGAGCGCAGAGGGCGTCTCTCGCATCACAGGGCCCGGTCGTCGGGGCGACGCGGCGACCGACGTGCTGGTCATCGGCGCCGGGGTGGCCGGCCTGACCGCCGCGCGCGAGCTGGCCCGGCAAGGGCTCTCGGTGACGGTCGTCGAAGCGCGCGATCGCATCGGCGGACGCGTCCACACCATTCGTGACTTCGGCGGCCATCCGGCGGAGGGCGGCGCGGAGTTCGTGCACACGGCCGCCGCGGAGACCTGGCCGGACATCCGCGCCGCGGGGCTCGCCGTGCGCAAGTGCGCGCTCTCCCGCCGCAGCATGTTCAACCTCGGCGGGCGCAGCCACCTCTTGCCGTGGTTCCTCTTGCGGCCGGGCGCCTGGTCCGCGTTTCCGATCCTCCGTCACCTGGCCCGCGCCCGACCGCCGGACATGTCGGCCCGCGACTTCATCGAACACCACCGCTACCGCGGCCGCGCCCGTCTGCTGGCCGAGATGGTGTTCACGGCGCACCTGCCCGGCAGCACCGACGAGATCGGCGTGCTGGGGCTGCTGGAGGACCGGGTCCTGGACCTCTACGCGGGATCCTTCCATCGCATCGCGAACGGCTACGACCACCTGGTGAACCACCTGGCGCGCGGGCTGGACGTTCGCCTGCGCACTCCCGTCGCGACCGTGTGCTGGACGCCGGATGGTGTGACCGTGTCCACGGCCGCCGGGCGAGCGCTCTCGGCGCGCGCCGCCATCTCCACGCTGCCGCTGGGCGTGCTCGCGTCCGGTGCCGTCGAGTTCGTGCCGGCGTTGCCCGAAACCAAGCGCGGCGCGTTCAGGGAGCTGGTGATGGGACCGGTCCTGAAGATCCTGTTTCATTTCAGCCGGCGTTTCTGGCCGGCCAAGCTCGCGAACCTCACCTGCGCCACCGGGCCGGTCACCCTCTACTGGCCAGCCCTCGACGGTCCGCAGCGGGCGCCGGCCGTGCTCACCGCCTACTGCACGGGCCCGCGCGCCGCCCGCCTCTCGGAGTTGCCCGAGGACCAGGCGGTGGCGGTGGTGCTCGCCGACCTCGCGCGGCTCTTCCCGCGCGCCGATCCCCGCCGCCTGCTGCTCGGGCACCGTCGCGTCGACTGGACCACCGATCCGTTCGCCCGCGGCGGCTTCACGTTCACGCGCCCCGGCGGCCGCGGCGCCCGCAGTCGGCTGGCCGCCTCCGACACCGGCGCGCTGTTCTGGGCCGGCGCCGCCATGGGCACACCGGCGATCGCCGAGACCGTGCAGGCCGCCCACGTGAGCGGTCTGCGGGCGGCGTCAGAGGTCATGACGTTCCTCGCCGTCCCCAGCGCGAGCAGTGCCCTCGTCGTGTGAGGAACCGCGTGAGCAGCGAATCGCGCGGCCGGTGCCCAGGCGCTGTGGCGCTGCTGGCGGTGTGCCTGACCGCGGCCGGGCGGCCGGCGACTGCCGGGACGCGCTTGTTCCCGCTGCCGATGTACACGACGGCGCCCAACGAGGGGAGCACCTACGGCTTCATCCCCGTCCTCATGCGATCCGACGGCGACGTGGTCACGTCCATCACCGCGCCCAGCGTGAGCTGGAACAGCTCCGCGCACCTGACCGGCACGTTTCGTTTTTACCGGTACCTGGCGCTGCTGCAGTCGTGGCAGCTGATCCTTTCGGCGAGCACGGTCATCAATCGATCGCTCTGGCTCGAGTACGACGACGACCGGCGAACGCCGCGCGCGGTGACCAAGAACCTGGTCGTGCGCGTGCGGCGCAACCTGTTCTACCGGTACTTCGGCCTGGGCCCGGACACGCCCGAGGACGGAGAGTCGAGCTACACGCGGCTCTACGCGACAGCCAACGCGCGCATCGGGTGGAACCTGACGTCGAACTTCAACCTGGCGGTCTACGGCGAGGTGCGCGGCGACCGACCGGAGCGGCACGCGATCTCGGGTCTGCCCGAGACCCAGGACCTGTACCCGGACGCGCCCGGGCTGGGCGGCTCGGCCTTCGTCCGCGGCGGGGTGTCGATTCGCTACGACACCCGCCCCGAGAGCGACTACTCGCGGGCCGGGTTCGCGACGGAGCTCACCGGCAACCTCGCCCAGGGCATCACGGGAGTGACCCGCTTCGCGCAGGTCCGCGGGACGGCGCGTGGGCTCCTGCCCGAGCTGTCGTTCTTGCAGGGGGCGGCGCGAGCCTACTGGATGCAGGTGTTCGGCACCGACGTGCCGTTCTACGACCGGGCGAGCCTCGGCGGCGAGGTCCTTTTTCGTGGGTTTCAGGAAGACCGGTTCATCGACATGGGCGCCTGGGAGGTCGAGGCCGAGCAGCGCGTGACGCTGTTCGAGACGCACATCTTCGGGGTGGTGACCGACTGGCGCTTCGATCCATTCGTCGCGGCGGGGCAAGTTTACGGCGAGGGCTCATCCCCCTTCTCGCACGTGCGCGTCTCCGGGGGGGCCGGCCTGCGTGCCTGGATTCATCCGGACATCCTCGGCCGCGTCGATCTGGCTTACGGAGGCGAGGGTCTGCGGGCGTACGTCCTTCTCGGGTATCCCTACTGATGCAGCAGGTCCTGGCGTCTCCGAAGCACCGGCTCCTCGCCCTGGGCGGCCTGCTGGGGGTGGCGCTGCTGATCGTCGTCTCCGTCCGGTCGCGCGCCGCCGAAGTGGTCACGATCCTGGGCGCCGGAGGCGGGACGGCGCTGCTGGCGGCGTCCCTCTACCGGATCGTCCCCGTCGAATTGAACGCGGTCGCGTGGGGCGTGCTGCTGGGGAAGCGGCGGCTGGGCTGGGCGACCACGCTGCGGCTGCGCTGGATCGGCGAGGCCGTGAACGGGCTGGTGCCGACCGCGCAGATTGGCGGCGACTTCGCGCGCGCCCGCCTGCTGACCGCCGGCGGAGTTCCCGCCGGGGAGGCGACCGCCGCGATGGTCGCCGACGTCGCGATCGGCGCGCTGACCCAGGTGGTGTTCACGTTCCTGGGCGCGGCCGCGCTGATCCTGGGCGCCACGTCCGCGGCGTCGGCGCGCTCGCACCTCCGGTGGCTGACGCTGGTGATCGGCATCGGGGTCGGGTTCGCGGCGCTGCTGACCGTCGTGGCCCGCGTCGGCGTGGGGCGGCTGCTGACGGCGCTGCCCCTGCACCTCAACGACCGCTTCGCGGCCCGGTTGCGGATGGGCGGTGCCGCCATCGACGGCGCGCTGCGCTCGATCCGGCGTCGGCCGCGCGCCCTGCTGGCCAGCGCGACGTGGCACCTGGCGGCCTGGCTGGCCCAGGTGGTCGAGACCTGGTTGATCCTGCGCTTGCTCGGGTGGCCGATCGGCTGGGTGGCGGCGCTGGCGATCGAGAGCCTGGCCGCCTCGGCCCGGGGCGCGGCGTTCGTGGTTCCCGGCGGCATCGGCGTACAGGAGGGGGCGCTGGTCGCCGTGGGCGCGGCGTTCGGCGTCGCCGCCCCGACGGCCCTGGCGCTGGGGGTCGTCAAGCGCGGGCGCGAGCTGGTCGTCGGCGCGCCGGCCATCATCGCCTGGATGATTGCCGAGCGGCACTCGATCGCTACGTTCTGGTCGAGGCGCACCAGGAGGGAGAGACGCGGGGTGGAACGCCAGGTCACGTCACCGAGTCTTCACGCCGTGCGCGGGGCGCCGCGCCTGCGGGTCGGCGTGCTGGTCGACCTCTACTGGAACCCGGCGGCGGGCGGTCACGTCAAGACCTGGGAGCGGCTGGCCGCCGCGGCGTGCGCGGCGAATGAGCGAATCGATCTGACGATTCACTTCCTGGGCGATCGGCGCGCGACGCACCCACTGGGGCCGCACGTCCGCTACCAGATTCATCCGCCGCTGTTCGGCAGCGCGCGCCTGCCGTTTCTGTCCGACATGCCCGGCCATACCGATCTCGCGCCCCACAATCCGTGGTTGAGCGGCCGCTTGCGCGGGTACGACGTCATCCACACGACCGACGGGACGTTCGCGTCGGCCCGAACGGCGGCGCGGGTGTCGCGCTGGCACGGCATTCCGCTCACCAACTCCGTGCACACCACGACGCCCTATTACACGCGCGTGTTCACCGCGGCCGCCGTCAAGCGCCTGGCCGGCTCGGGTCGGCTGTCGCGGCTGCTGCTCGACCGCTGGGCCATCGCCCAGGTCGCCGAGGCGCACATGCAGCGCCTGCTCGACGACCACCACCGCCGCTGCGCCTTCGTCCTGGCGTCGCGCGCCGACGACCGCGCGCGGCTCGCGGCCTTGCTGGGGCCGGGCAGGGTCGGCCTGCTCCGCCGCGGGATCGAGCGCGACCTCTTCAACCCGCGCCAGCGCGACCGCGCGTGGCTATCTGCGACGTTCCAGATTCCGCCCGCGCGACGGGTCGTCATCACCGTGGGCCGCCTGGATGCCATCAAGAACGTGCTGGTGCTGGCGCGCGCCGTCCGCCAGCTGGTCGAGCAGGGCGTCGATCTGCACCTCTTCTGCGCCGGCAAGGGGCCGGATCGCGACGCGGTGACGGCGCTGCTGGGCGATCGCGTCACCTGTCCGGGCGTGCTGCCTCCGGCCACCCTGGGCCGCGTTTACGCGTCAGCCGACGTCTGCGCTCAACCGGCGGTCGTCGAGGAGCTGTCGAACGCCGTCCTCGAGTCGGCGAGCTCCGGCTTGCCGCTGGTGGTCGCCGCGGGCAGCGGGAGCGAGCGGTTCGTGGTCGAGGGCAAGACCGGCCTCGTTTCCCGAGAGGCGACACCGGAAGCGTGGGCAGAGGCGCTGGCGGAGCTGCTGCGCGACCCCGAACGGACGGCGGCGATGGGCCGCGAGGCTCATGCCTGGTCGCTGATCCACGCGCCGAGCTGGCACGACGTGTTCGTCAACGATCTGCTGCCGGCCTGGCGCGCGGCGGCCGACAATCACGACAATCTCGGCGCGGAACGGGCCGCCTGACACCCGCGGTTGCCATGGCCAGGCGACCTGCGTGATCATGCGGAATGCGCGACAAGGCGCTGGTTGCCGCGATGCTCGTCGTGAGTTGCGCGTCGGATCCCGTGCCCGCGCGCAACCCGGGCGACCCCTGCGTCTATTCCTGTGCCCACGGGATGGTCTGTTCCGGCACGACCTACCGGCGCGCGCATGCCGACCCCGGACGTTGCCAGCTGGTTCCGGGGCGCTGCGCGGGACCGGCGGACTGTCATCCGCGTGAACGCTGCGTACGCTCCGGAGCCGACCTGGGTGTGTGCGAACCCGAGAATCTCCTCTGACAGGCGATGACGACGGAGAAGCATGGACGCAATCCCTGAGAGCGGCCGCGTTAGACAGTACCGGTCCGAGCCCCGGGTGCTCGCTACTTTCCGTACCCGGCGGCCTGAACGTTCTGGAGCACGGCGAGGTCGGTGGCGTCCGAGGGGCGGCCGGCGGTGATGGCGCCCTCGAAGAAGGTGCCGTAGGAGGTGTTGCTGTTGTCGCCACCCACGCCCAGGACGATCGCGCCTTGCAGGTTCCAGGCCTTGGGCGCCTTGCCGTCGTAGGCCGTCGTCAGCGCGCCGGATTGCCCGTTGCCGACGCGGATCGCGTATTGGGGCGTTCCGCCGCTGGTGTTGGTCTTCACCAGCCCGAACGCGTAGTCCCAGGTCACGGACGGGTTGTTCGGGTTCTGCGTCGCGGAGTCTCCGGAGCCGCCGGTCCAGACGCCCCCCTCGGCGTCCATCATGAACCAGGGCCCGCTGCCGGCGCCCGTCCCCCAGATGAACTTCGCGCCGAAGGAGACGGTGTCCATCGTCCCGGTGCCGCCGGTCGAGCAGCTGTCCCGTTGCGCGCTGCCGAAGTCCCAGCAGCAACCCGCGTTGGCGCGCTTGCCGTCGACGAGCTCGTACTCATTCTGCGCGTCGGTGCCCATCGGCATGCCCGTGGCGTTGTTGTTTCGATAGCCGTCGTGCTCCGGGCCCGTCGAGGAGCCGAAGTTCGAGTTCGAAACCATGTAGAGGGCGTAGACCTTGTGCCCGTTCAGCGTCAGCGAGCGCCCCTTCGCGTTCGCTTCCGTGTCGGGGGTGGTGACGTAACAGCCGGCGCCCGCCACGGTCAGGTCGTTGCCCTTGCCCGACTGATCGTAAAGCTTCGCGATCGTGCAGGCGGAGCTGCCGCAGAGCGTGTCCTGCGCGGCGCCGTCGGCGTAGACGCCGCCCGCGATGGGGTTGATGTCCTTCAGCGTTCCGCCCGTGCCCATGTACGAGCCGCCGATCCGGATCTGGTACAGGGGGCCGCCGTACTTGCTCGACATCAGCCGGGTCGTGCTGTACGCCGCGACGCAGGGCGTGCCGCTGGCCGCGTAGATGTCGCAGGGACCCTCGAGCGCGGTGCCCGCGCCGCCGGCGCCG
>CAZPUH010000250.1:0-4183 GCA_964589215.1 uncultured Myxococcales bacterium
GCCCCGCCCGCGCGCGCTGGGCGCGACGGGTCTGCTGCTGGTCGCGCTGGCCGCGGCGGGCGCGCTGGCCTTCGTCGTCGCACTGTCGCGCGCCGACTGGCGCGTGCTGGACCTGGGTCCGCTCTACGCGCTGGGGCTGGCCATCGTCCTGGGCGGCGCGCACGCCCTCTTCTGGTTTGGCTCGCGCGCCGGGCGCACGCTGCGCCAGCGGCTGTTCCAGGCCGCGGGGCTCGCGATCCCGGCCGCGCTGGGCGTGGTGGCCGCGCTGGCGCTGGCCGCGGGCGCCCGCCTGCCCGAAGGCGATCCGGCGTTCGCCGCCGTCGACGAGCACGCGCTGGGGCTGCGAGCGCTGGTCGGCGTGGCGCGCCGCCTGACGGACCACGACGGCGACGGCTTCTCGGCCCTCTTCGGCGGTGGCGACTGCGACGACCACCGCGCGGACGTGTACCCGGGCGCAGAGGACATCCCCGGCGACGGCATCGACCAGAACTGCGAGGGCGGCGACGCCAAGGCTCCGCCGGCGGGCGCGACGGCAGAGGCCCCGGCGGCCGCGGAGGCGCCGCCCGCGCGGGTCGAGCCGCGCGCCGGCGCCTTCAAGGGGAACATCCTCATCGTCACCATCGACGCGTTCCGGGGCGATCGGCTGGGCGTCGCCGGCTACGGCCGCCCGGCTGGGCGCTCGCTGACCCCGACGCTGGACGCGCTGGCCCGCCGCGGCGCCTACTTCAGGCGCGTCTGGTCGCAGGCGCCGAACACGCCCCGCAGCTTCCCGTCGATCCTGACGGGCCGGTACCCCACCGACATCGCCTGGGACAAGCCGACCGTCAATTACCCGAACGTGCTCCCCAGCAACCACACGTTCTTCGAGTCGCTGCGCGCCGTGGGCCTGATGCCCGTCGGGATCTTCTCGCACTTCTACTTCACCGCCGACCGGGGCATCAGCCGCGGATTCGCGGAGTGGTCCGACGAGGGCGCGCTCAGCATCGCGGAGTCGAACAAGGACAGCGCCTCGCCGCGGATCGTGCCGCGCGTGATCGCGCGGCTGCAGCAGGCGGCGGCGCGCAAGCAGCGGTTCGTGCTGTGGACCCACCTCTTCGAGCCGCACTCGTCGTACATGCCGCACAAGGAGTTCCCCACGTCGCTGAGCGGGGTCCCCGGGCTGGTCGAGAAGTACGACTACGAGATCGCCTTCACCGATCTGTGGGTGAAGAAGCTGTTCGACGCGCTCCACGCGGCCGGCCTGGAAAAGGACACGGCGATCGTCGTCATGGCCGACCACGGCGAGGCCTGGGGCGAGCACAAGGCCTACTTCCACGGCACCGACCTCTACGACGAGCAGACGCGGGTGCCGCTGATCATCGCCGTCCCCGGCCAGGCGCCGCGCGTGATCGACGAGGACGTCAAGCTGGTCGACGTGGCGCCGACTCTGCTGGATCTGGTGGGCGCGCCGGTGCCGGCCAACATGCGCGGCCGCAGCCTGCTGCCCGCGATCGAGGGCAAGCCGCTGCCCGCGGCCCCCGTGTTCGCGGAGCTGATGCCGGCGACGGCCTGGCCGCACCAGGCGGCGATGATGGTCGTCGACGGACATAAGGTCATCCACCGCATCAGCGAGCGGCGCTGGGAGATGTACGACCTGCGCCGGGACCCGGGCGAGAAGACCAACCTGGCCGATCAGCCGGCCCACGCGACTCTTTTCGCGCAGCTCAAGGCCAAGCTGGTCGCGTTCGAAGAACGGCCGCGGTAGCGGCCTACTGGAGAACGGCGGCGCCCGCGGCGGCATCCAGCTGCGCGGCCGCGTCGTCGCGATCCTCCGGCGGCGTCCGTTCCAGAACGTAGGCCCGGATCTCGCGCCAGTCACCCGCGCCCGGGTCGCGGCGCGTACAGGCGATCGCCTTCAGCCACAGCGGGTCGCCCGGCTGGTCGCGCCAGCGCGCCGCGCGGATCCACTGCGCGCAGGCTTCGCGCGGGCGGCCCAGCTGCTCCCAGACCTGCGCCCCGCGCGCCAGGCCGGACGGTCGATCGGGCGTGTAGAAGGTCAGCTCTCCCAGCATTCGTTCCGTGCCGCCGAAGCGGCCGGCCCGGCCGAAGATCAAGGCGACCAGCGCCAGCACGTCGGGCGAGCTCGGATCCTCTTCCAGCAGCAGCTCGGCCCAGGTCAGCGCGCGCGGCTGGTCGTCCAGCACCCAAGGGGCGGCGACGGCCAGAGGCAGCACGCGCGTGGAGAGCGCCGGGCTCTGCAGAACCCAGCTGCCCAGGTCCTGCGGCAGCGGCGACGGCAACGGCGCGGTCGTTGCGGCGGCGGCCGCGGTGCCCGGCGCGACGCCCCCCAGCGCGGCAGCCAGCGCGTAGGCGGCGCGTGCATCGTCCGGAGAGCGAACGGACTTCCAGAAGTCGCCCGCCCGCGCCGCCGCCGCCGCGCGCTGCGGGGTCAGCCTCTGCGCGCGAGCCGGATCGAGGCGAGCCACCGATTCGAGATCGCGGCTCTCCGGGACGGCTCGGCCCAGGGCCCGGAACGCGGCGGCGCGCGCCTCCAGCAGCTCCGCCAGCCGCGCCGTCTCGGCCGCGGTCGGCTTTGCCCGCAGCTCGGCGTCCAGGCGGTACGAGCGATCCAGCACCTCCAGCGCGCGGATCTCCAGGACCGGCTGCCCCGCCGCGCGCGCCGCCACGGCCGCCTCGCGCGCCTCGCGCGGCGTCGGGATCGCCGGGTGCGGCGGGATCGAGGGCCGCCCGTTCAGCGGCGCGCCGAAACGCCACGGCGGCCAGCTGCAGCCGCCCGTGGTCGGCACGACGAGCAGCAACCACAGCACCGCGTGGCGAAACCGGCCCCGCCTCACGGCCGCCGCCACTCCCGCGGCCCCGGAATCGCGGCGATCGCCAGGAAGGCGCCCCCCGCGAAAGCGCCGCCGAAGAAGGCCAGCATCGGCAGCCCGATGGGCTCGCGCAGCAAGGCCGCGGGCAGCGTGGCCGCCGCCAGGGGCGCCAGCGCCAGCGGCACGCCCAGCACGCCCCGCAGCCCACCGGCCAGCACCAGCAGGATCGCGATCGTCGCGGAGGCCGCGATCAGCCCGGGCCGCAGCGCGCGGTTCCACACCTCGGACAGCGCGCGATCGCACGCGACGCCGCCGATCGACTGCGCGTCCAGGTGCAGCGCGCCCGGGGAATCGTCGGCGACGGGCAGTCCGACCAGCGGCCCCATCCCCTCCAGGGTCGCGCTGCGGACCTCGTCGGCCAGCACCCCTTCGGTGGGCAGGTTCGCGCCGTACAGCATCTCGCGAAAATCGATGCGCGCCGTGTGACGCCGCCGCACCGCCGCCAGCCGCCGCGCCAGCGAGGCGGCGGTCGCGTTCACGACCGCCGGCGGCATGCGCGGCCCGTAGACCGCCTCCACGACCGTGCGCACGTCGTCGGTGCTGGCGCCGGTCGCCAGCGCGCGCGCGCCAAGCACCAGCCGCTCGACCTGCCCTTCCGTCAGCGGAAACGGGTGATGGGCCGCGAAGTCGCGAACCGCGTCGCCGATCTCGCCGTCCAGGCGCGACGGATCCGCGATCGGGATGAGGGCCACCGCCCGCGCGGTGCGCCGGACCGAAAGCGCCTCCGCCGAGCTCAGAGGGCGGCCCGACCGCGCGCAGATGCGCGCCACCCGCTGCGCCAGGTCGCCGGCCAGCAGCCCCTCGCCGACGAGGCGAGCGGTCGGGTCGGTGGCGGGCGACGCCAGCTCGACGCGCGCCAGCGCGTGCCGCAGGTCGCGGTCCGCGTAGCGCTGGGCGTGGGCGACGATGGCCGCGTGGTCGACCGTGGGGTCGTCGTCGAAGCGCACCCCGATCAGAGCCTCGCGGTGATCGGCCGAGAGCTCGAGGCGCAGCGCCGGGTCGGTCCGCGCCTGCACCAGGATGCGCCGCAGCTCCTCGGGGTCGTCGGGGATGCCGCTGGCCTCCTTGCCGGCGAAGGTGATCCCCAGGAACAGGTCCGCGACGGACCAGGCGTTGGCGACGCCGGGCTGGGCGCGCAGGTCGTCCGCCATTCGCCGGAGCTCGCGAAGGACGACCGGCTCGTCGAAATCGCCGCGCACGCTGACGAAGAACATCGGGGCGGCGCTCCACTGGCGCGTTTCGACCCGCACGCGGGGCGCCAGCGCGGCCGTCTCCAGCACCAGGGCCGCCGAGAGCCCCAGGATCCAGGGGAG